>NZ_JBEXUG010000007.1:0-229325 GCF_040614315.1 Streptosporangium sp. NPDC006007
GCCTCCCGAGCGCTGATCGAACGTGATCAGCACCATCCAACTGGCAGCAGCGCTCTACACGTCAACCCGGTGATCGTTTCCGGTCACAGCACTAGGCGGGCTGGCTGACGGCCAGCCAGGTGCCGGTCAGCCCCGGGCAGTCCTCGGTGTCCTGCTGTTCCATGGAGAACCGCGCGGTGTAGGAGGCCACCCGCCAGTCACGCCCTCGGTGTCGAAGGCGACCTCCGTCGGCTCGAACTCGAACCGCCACGCGACCTCGTTCGTATTGGTGTCCCCGTCGCAGTCGACGGTCCGGGGCAGGGTGCCCGACCCGGACCAGAGCTTGTACAGATCACTGGCGTCCAGCGGAGGGAAGCCGCTCACCCACGGGGGGTCATCGGCTCCCCGGCCGGATCGGTGAAGTGGACGGAAGGTGTCCGAAAAGTCGATATTTGGCTGGTTGTCCGTGCCGACCATCGTTCCCATCGGGGATCCACGCACGGATATCGCGTTCCAGCGCCTGGACGCCACGGCGCGGTCTCCCCATGACGTGAACAGCGATACGGGGTCATGCGCGGCCGCCAATCCCGACCCGCTCCAGCCCGGCGACGACCACCCGGATTCACCGCGGGCGGCCTTTCCCGCATCGGCGAAAATCCTCAACGGCCCGAACATCCACAAACCGACGGGGTGAATCAAGGACCCGTCACCGGCGGGGGTGCATATGATCGTTGCCATGGAGGAGCCGGCACGGGTCCCATCGGCGAAGGACGACGCCGGCGATTCGTGGCAGCGGCTCAGCGCGTACGCGTACCTGAGCGCGCCGGAACGGCTTGAGTATCTCGCCGTCATGCGGGTCTTCTGCGGAACGCTCCTGGCGGACCTGGCCGTGCCGGATGTGCTGACGAAACTGGCGGCCTCCGGCGGCCCGGGGGCCCGGCTGAACGCCGAGACGCTCACCGGCCGGATGGAACAGCTGGTGCGATGGGGAAACCTGCTGCGCGGCAGCCGCACGGTGAAGGCGTCCAGCATCACCGACTACCAGCGTTCCCGGTCCCGCTACCAGCTGTCCAAGCTGGGCGAACGGATCCAGCGGAACGCCGACGAGGTGCTGGCGGGAGCAGACGCGGCGCGCGAGGTGAGCAGCGAGCTGCTGGCACTGGTCGACAGGGGGCTGCGCGAGCTGGCCGAGCTGGTCCAGCAGCCGGGCGGCGCGGAGCCGCAGGACGCGCTGGAGCGGATCAGCACGATCTTCGTGCAGTTCACCGAGTTCGCCGACTCCGTACGGGACTTCTACGCCTACCTGGGCCAGGTGCTGGCACGGTACGACCTGGACGGCGCCGAGTACCAGGGGTTCAAGGAGCTTCTGCTCGACTACGTCGAGGCGATCACCGAGGACGTGGCCTTCCGGGCGCCCCGGATCGCGTCGGCGCTGGATCGGCTGTGGCCGCTGCTCCCCGCCTTGCTGGACCGTCTCGACGCACATGTCCGGGGGCTCCCGGGAGTGCCCGCCGGCGCGGCCGGACAGCCTGAGACCCGAGTACAGCGCAGCCGGGGTCGTGAGCCGGCGGACTGGGAAGGGCTGCGCGACTGGTTCACCGACACCGAGGGACGCGGCAGTCAGGTCGACCAGCTGCGTGACGCCACCCTGAGCGCGCTGCAGTCGCTCCTCGCCAACGCCAAGCGGATGCTCCGCTCGGCCTCGGGTGAGATGTCACGGCGCAAGGACCTGCTGCGGCTCGCCAAGTGGTTCGACGAGGCGGCCCCCGACGACGCGCACGACATCGCGGTCGCCGCCTTCGGTCTGTACGGTGCCCGGCACCTGGGCGTTCCGCCCGACCCCGACCAGGTGGTACCCGCCTACACCAGCTGGTGGACCGGCCCCGTGGCCGAGGTGCCGGTCGCGCTGCGCGAGCGGGGCAGCCGCGCCCAGCGGGGCCGGACCTCCTCGGTGGAGGACCACTCGGCGCAGAAACGGCGGCTCCAGCAGGCCGCGCGGGACCAGGCCGCGGCCAGGCGTGCCGCCGCGGACGAGCTGCGGAGCGCCTCGGGGCGCTTCGCCCAGGTACGGCTCACCTCGGCCGCGCTCTCGCTGCTGCTGGAACTGCTGGCGACGGCCCTGGGAAACGCGCAGCTGCGGCGGGCCGCCGGCCTGACCGCGGAGCGGAAGCGGGACTTCACCCTCGACGGCGCGCGGAGCGAGGAGGCGGAACTCGGCATCCGGCTCACGGTGCGCCGCGTCCCCGGCACGCGGACGGCGCTGAACTCGGTCGACGGCGAGCTGGTGCTGGAAGACCTGGAACTGACCGTCGAGGGCTTCGCCCGCACGATGGGCGAGGAGACGAACGTGAGCGCCTCATGACCATCCCCTCGGCCCACGACGCCGCCCTCGGCGCCGAGCGCCGCAGCGCCGCCCGGCTGCTGCTCGCCCACCCGCTCGTGACCTCGGACGGCCCGCACGCCGACCTGTTCCCCCTGGTCCGCAGACACGCCGACTGGCTGGGAAGGCGGTTCCAGCAGGTGCTCGGCTACCGGCTGCTCGTCGACACCTCCTACGCCAGGCTTTTCAAGGCCGGTCTGGGCGCCGGCGCGGGGCATCGGCTCGAACGCTCCACCGGCGCCCCGTTCACCCCTCGCGCCTACGCCTGCCTCGCGCTGGCGCTGTCGGTGCTGGTGACGGCGCCCGAACAGCTGCTGCTCTCCCGGCTGGTCGCCGACATCAAGGCCGCCGCGGCCGACGCCGGAGTGGAGCTGGAGGGCACGGGCCGGGCGTCGGAGAAACGGAGCCTGGTCGCCGCCCTGCGCCGGCTGGTCGACTGGGGTGTGCTCACCGAGACCGAGGGGAGCGTCGGCGCAGCCGCGCGGGACGACGGCGGCGAGGCTCTGATCACGGTGGACCGGGAGATAGCCCGTGCCGTCGTCGCCGGGCCGCTCACGCAGAGCCTCGACGGCGCGGACCTGGTACGGCGCGCGGCGGACCCCGGGTTCGGCGGCCCCCGTACCTACGTGCGCCGGATGCTGGTGGAGACACCGGCCGTCTACCTCGACGAGTTGACCGACGCCGAACGCGACTGGTTGCGGACCCGGCAGCGCCGCGAAGCGCAGGCGTTCTCCGAGATCCTCGGCCTGGAGACCGAGATCCGGGCCGAAGGCGTGGCGCTGGTGGACCCCGACGACGAACTGACCGACCTGCGTCTGCCCGGCACCGGAACCGTCGCCCAGGCGGCTCTTCTCCTGGTCGGGCGTCTGGTGGACCGGCTGAGGCCCGAGAGTTCCGGGCACCCGGCGACGGGGGGCCGGCTGGTCGTCGGGGTCGCCATACCCGACGACCTGGTGGACGAGGTGCTCACCGGGATCGTGGCGGAGTACGGGCGGCGGAGCGGCTGGCAGCGGGACTACCTGGACGATCCGCCCGCACTGCGGAACGCCGTACTGGACCTGCTGACCCGTATGCGGCTGGTGGCTCGGGCAGGCCCGCTCCGCGCGCAGGGGCACGGCCTGCCCGCGGGATACCGGGAGACCGCGGCGGAGGGCCGCCCGGTCACCGATGTCGCCGGCGCGCGCGCCGGCACGGGCGGCTGGGCGCTGCTCGCCGCAGCCGCCCGTTACGCCACGCACGTCACCGTGGGCGGGACCACCGGGGCGGGACGGGACGCCGACGACGTACAGCAGGAGCTGCCGCTGTGATCCGAGACACGAACGCCCCCGTACGGCGCCTCCCGGCGTCGGACGGACCCCGCTTCCGGCTGCACCGCGCGGGTATCGGCAACGTCTGGCAGTACGACGAGCAGGAGTTCGCGTTCGGTGACGGTCGGCTGCTGTTACGCGGCAAGAACGGCGCGGGCAAGTCCAAGGCGATGGAGATGCTGCTGCCGTACCTGCTGGACGGCGACGCCCGGGCTCTGGATGCCACGGGCACGGGCCGGACCACGCTGGCCTGGCTGATGCTGGAGGGGTTCGAGCAGACCAACCGCCTCGGTTACCTCTGGGTCGAGTTCCGCATGGAACGACCGGACGGCGACCGCTACCTCACTCTCGGCGCCGCTGTCCGGGCCTCGAAGTCGACGAAGAAGGCCGTTCCATCGTTTTTCGTCACCCCGCTCCGGGTCGGCGAGGAGCTCCGGCTGGTCGAGGAGAGGACACCCCTGCCCGTGGACCGGCTCAGGGAGAAGGTCGGCCCGGAGAACGTGACGGACCGTGCCGTCGAGCACCGCGCCCGGGTGGCCCGCGAACTGTTCGGCATCACCGACGCCGCCCGCTACCGCAACCTCACCCAGCTCCTGCACCGGCTGCGGCGCCCGACCGTCGGAGACCGGATCGAGTCCGGCGGGCTGGCCTCTCTGCTGAGCGAGACCCTGCCAGGGCTGGAGGAGGAGGTGGTGGACCAGGTGGCCCGTAACCTCCACGACCTGGACACGGTGCGGGACGAGCTGGGGCGCCTGGAACGGACCGATTCGGCGCTAAGCGCCTTCCTCACCGATTACCGCGGCTACCTGATCGGAGTGCTGCGCCGGGCCTCGGAGGAGGTGGGCCGGGAGCTGGACCTGCTCGGGCTGCGCCGCAGGGAAGCCGGTGACGCGGTGAAGAAGACGGGCAGGCTGCGGGGACAGGAGCAGGAGGCGGGTGAGCGGCTGCTCGCCCTCCGAGAGGAGCAGCAAGCCGCACGGGCCGAACTCGACGCCGTGCGCGCGAGCGACGGTTACCGCAGCCTGGCGGAGCTGTCGGAACGCCGCGACAAGGTCAAGGCCCTCCGCGCCGCGGCCGATACGGCCTTCAGGTCCCTCCTGGGGGCGCACACCGCCGGGGAGTCCGCGGCCGACCGGCTGGCCGACGGCGGCGTACGGCTACGGAGCCGCCTCAGCGAGTTGACCGAGGAGCACCGGGAGCTGTGCGCCCGCGCCGAACGGGCGGGGGTTCCCGTCGGCCATCTCGGCGCCGTGGTCACCCTGCCGCGCGGCGGACAGGGCGGGCACACCGAGGAGGAGCTCACCGATCCCTCAGGTGAGCGGCACACGGTGCGGCACCGGCGGGTGGCCGCCGTGGACACGGCGGCCGTCGAGGCCGCCCTGACAGCGTGGCGGGAGCAGCTGGAAAAGGCCGGGCCGCTGATGAAGAACCGCGTCCGGACGGTCCGGGAGGTGAACAAACTGGTCGGCGAAGCCCGTATCGCCCGGACGGAGGCCGACGTCGCGGACACCGCCCGCGAGCGGCTGGAGGGCGAGGCCGAGAAGGCCGCGGACCACCTCGCCGGCAGCAGGGAGAAGGTCGTCACGGAGAGCGGCGCCTACGCCGACGCGGTGACGCGGTGGACTGAGCGCACATCCGCCGCCGTCGGTCCGGACCGCCCCACGCTGCGCGGTGTCCGGAGCACGGTCGGCCACGCGGCGCCCCCGGACGGGTCCTTCGCCGAACGGACGCTGCCTCCGGACGCCGACGCGCAGGCGGAACAGGCCGCCCGCGAGACCCTGGAACCGTACGACGCGGAACTCGCCGACCGGCAGGAGGGGCACGCGCTGAACGTCGCCCGGCTCGCCGATGAGCACGAACGGCTGACCGCGGAGAAGACGGAGTGGGAGCGGCGCGCCGATCCGGAGCCGCCCATGCCGTATCACCGCGCCGCGGAGCGGGCAACGGGCACCGGAGCGCCTCTCTACCGGCTGGTGGACTTCGACGACCGGCTGCCGGACGCGGACCGGGCAGGTCTGGAGGCGGCTCTGGAGGCGAGCGGGCTGCTCGACGCCTGGATCGGCGCGGACGGCGTGCTCCTCGACCCGCTCACCCGCGACACCCTGTTCCGTCCGGGCGGGACGGAACCGGCCGGACCGACCTTGGCCGCCGCGCTGCGGCCGGTCCCGCCGCCGGAGAGCGGTGTCACGGCCGAGCAGGTCAAGCGGGTACTGTCCGCCGTCGCGCTGGAGACGGCCGAGACAACCGAGGCCGAGAGCGCCGTGCACTACGACGGCAGCTGGCGGCTGGCCGCCCTGCGCGGCAGGCACACCAAGGACGGCGCCGAGTACGTGGGCGCCGCCGTACGCGCCGAGACCCGCCGGCGGCGGCTGACCGAACTGACCGAGCGGATCACAACGGTAAGGGAGCTGCTCGACCATGAGCGCGAGCGGCTCGGCGAGGTCAGGTCCTGGCGCCGGGCACTCGCCACCGCGTGGCAGGGGTTCCCTCGGGCCCGCGCACTGGCCGGCGCCTGGACCGAAGCCGCGATCAGGGAGAAGACCGCCGCGGAGACGGCCGGCAGGGCCGCGCGCGCCGCCCGCGAAGCGGCCGACGCCCGGACCCGCGCCGTGGCCGCTCGGCGCGCGGCGGAGGCGACCGCGTCGGCCCACGATCTTCCCGTCGATCCCGAGGCTCTGTCGGATGTGCACACCGCGCTGAGAACCCTCCTCGACGGTCTCGAACGCCTGCGCAGGGCCATCGGCGGCACGGCCGCCGGGCTCGGCGGTAACCGCGACGAGTACACGGCGTACGAGAACGCCGGCGAAGCGCGCCGTGAAGCGGAGGGCGAGTACGAGACCCGCCTCGGTGAGCTGCGTCCGGAGGAGGGCATCCTCCACACACTCGAAGAGACCGTGGGATCGGCCGAGGCCGAGATCCTGGCCCGGGAGAAGGCGGCCCAGGAACGGATCGACGGTGTCGCCCGTATGTCGTGGGGAGTTCAGCGGACATTCGACGACCTGCGTGAGATGAGGATCCGCGCGGAGGAGGGCGAGAGGAGGCGTCTCGGGGCGCTGGCGGACCAGGAGGTGGCGGTCATTCACACGGGCGGAGCGCTCCGCGGAGCCCTCGACCGGCCGGAGGTGGTCCGCGGCGCCGGGCTGACCCCGGCCGCCGTGCCGCAACAGTGGGCCGACGAGCCGGACGCGGACACCCGCACCCGTATCCGCGCGCTCCGCGAACTGGCCGACGCGGTGCGGAACCGGCTCGACCAGCCGAGAAAAGAGGTTTCGGACAGCGCCCTGCTCAACCGGCACACCGAGCTTCGTGACCAGTTGGCCGGCGGCTACGACGCGCAGCTTGAGGAGTACGACGGCATCAAGGTCTGCCGGTTGGTCGACGACCATGGACCGCACGACGTGGCGCTCGTCGGAGAGCGGATAGCCGCCCAGGCCGCCGAGGCCAGGGGGCGGCTCACCGACCGCGAACGCGAAGTCTTCCAGCGCTTTCTCACCGGCGAGCTCGGCGACCACCTGTCGACGCAGGTGATCGCCGCGGCCAACCTGGTCGCCGCGCTGAACGACACCCTGCGTACCGTACGGACCTCGCACGGCCTCGGCGTGGAACTGGAGTGGAAACTGGACGCCGACGCCGACGCCGACGTACGAGCCGCCGCCGACCTGCTGCGCAGCCCTTCGCGGCTGCGGACCCGCGAGCAGACCGAGCAGCTTCGCGAGGTACTGCGGCGCCGGATCGAAGACGCGCGCAGGGCCGACCCCTCGGCCGGCTACGCCGCCCACCTGCGCACCGCGCTGGACTACCGGGACTGGTTCCGCTTTCACACCTTCGTGGTCGAGGACGCCGCCCCCGGCCGCAGGCGCAGGCTCACCGGCCGGACCGGCCTCAGCCAGGGCGAACAGCGCGTGCTCTCCTACCTCGTGCTCTTCGCCGCGGCCGCCGCCCACTTCACCACCGTGGGCGAGTCCGCACCACAGGCGCCGCGGCTGATCCTCCTGGACGACGCGTTCGCCAAGGTCGACGAACCCACCCACGGGAGACTCGGCCGCATTCTCGTCGATCTCGATCTCGACTTCGTCCTCACCAGCGAGCGGCTCATCGGCAACTGGTCCGAGGTGCCCGCCCTGGAGATCTACGAATGCCTCCGCGACCCCCACGTACGCGGGGTCGCCACCCTGCACTACACGTGGAACGGCCACCATCGGCGCCTGGTGTCCGTGTGAGTACCCGGCCGCCGGCGCTGCCCGCCGAGACCGGGGAGTGGCTGGCCGGGCCGGGCCTCGGCCGCCTGTGGGAGGCGGCGCGCAGACGCCTGGAGGGCAACGGCCTGCGCACCGCGGGTTCACTGCGGCTGACCGGGTTGGAGGCACAGGAGAGAACCGCGCTCTCCCAGCTGCTGGGCAGGATTGTCACCGGCACCGCCGTGACCGTGCGGCTGGACGCGCTCGACGCCCGGTTGCGTACCTCGGCGGCCGGCGTCGGGCTGGTGGAGACCCTGAACGCGCTGGGCCCGCCGCTCACCGACCGCCGGGCCGTCCGGGCGGATGCCGAGACACGGCGCGAACAGGTGTGGTCGTCGGTCGCCTCGGCCCTGGACGCGTCATCCATGGCCGGTGAGCCGTGGACCCGGCAGTGGTACGACTCCCTGCGCCGCGTGGGCGTGCCCCGGGACGTGCCGCCGGAGACGGCGGTCCGGACCCTCCGGCAGGCGGTTCAGGTGCTCGCCGTACTCCTCGGAGCGGAGCGGCGGGGGCCACGGGGGCGAGGTGAGCTCGCCGCCGAGGCGACGGGGTCCGCGCACGGCCTGGACGACGGGACATGGCTCGCCCGTCTCGTCCAGCGCGGCATCGCCCTGGCACACGGCAGGGAGCCTCCCGACGACGCGGCCGGACGACGCGCGCTGTGGAGGCTGGCGGATGTGACCCCGGACGAGGTCTCCAGCACCGTACTCGCCTACGGCCTGCGCCCGAGGGGCGACGGCTGGCGCGAACGGGCCCTGCGCGAACGGGCCACACACCACGCGGAGACCCAGCTCACCCTGCGCGACCTGCGCGCCCTGCGGCTGACGCTGCCGCCGGGCACGCTGGTGCGCATCTGCGAGAACCCGCGAGTCGTGGAGGCCGCGGCCGACTCCGCCTGCTCACAGCCTCTCGTCTGCACCTCCGGCAGCGCGGCCACCGTGGTCCTCACGCTCCTCGACGCCATGGCCGCCACCGGCTGCCACTTCGCCTACCACGGCGACTTCGACTGGCCGGGACTCGCCCTGGCCAACCGGATCATCCGCCGGTACGACGCCCGTCCCTGGCGGCTGCACACCGACGACTACGAACGGCTCGCCGCCCGCGCCGAGGGGGTTCCCCGGCTACCGCTCGCGGGCCGGCCGGTCACGGCGGACTGGGATCCGGACCTGGCCCCGGCGATGGCGGCCCTGGGCATCGCCCTCCACGAGGAGGCCACCCTCGACCTCCTCGTGCGGGACCTGCGCTGACGTCCGGCCGGACACCCGGACCGTGATCAGACGGAGGGGACGGAAAGGCCCAGGTCGCGCGGATCCACGCGCTGCGGTCCTGGATCGAGCAGGGCTGCAAACTCCCCTGCGGAGATACGCGGCGATCAGTCCGCCGGCGGGGTCTCCTTCGGGGAGCGGGGCATCGGGGGGTGGAGCAGTACGGCGGGGCCCCGGCGGTAGAGCTTGGCGGGGCGGCCCCCGTCGCGGGTGGTGGTGCGGCCGGTCGGCACCAGGAAGCCCTCCGCGCTGGTGACCTTCCGGTGGAAGTTACGCGGGTCCAGCGTCCGCCCCCAGACGATCTCGTAGACCCGGCGCAGGTCGGCGACGGTGAACTCCGGCGGGCAGAAGGCCGCGCCCAGCGAGGTGTACTCAAGCTTGTCCCGGGCGCGCTCGACGCCGTCGACCATGATGCGCCGGTGGTCGAAGGCCATCCCCGGCAGGGAGGAGACCGGCTGCCAGCTCATGTGGGCCTCGGTGGAGGCCGGCAGGTCGGGGGCGAGGCCCAGGTAGGCGACGCTCAGGACGCGCTGGCGCGGGTCGCGGTCGGGGTAGCCGTAGGTCCGCAGCTGCTCCAGGTGGACGGCGGCCCCCGGCAGGCCGGCCCGTTCGGCCAGGACGCGGGCGGCGGCGGCCGGCAGATCCTCGTCGAGGTGGATGAAGCCGCCGGACAGGGCCCAGTGTCCCTCATAGGGTGGCCTGTCCCGCCGCCAGACGAGCGCGCTCAGCGCCTGGCAGCGCACCGTGAGGACAACCAGATCCACGCTGACGGGAATGCGCGGAACCATGCCAGGCACGTTACACCGGTCAGGGCTCCGCGCGGACGCGCAACGGCTCAGCACACCGATCAGGACTGCAGGCGGACGTGCAACGGCTCGGCCGCCGCCCGCCCGTCCGGGGCCGCGACCTCGATTTTGACCCAGCCGCCGGACGGCACCCGGCTCCAGTCGAACGGGATCCACGCCGTCCTGATCCCGGCGGGCAGGCCGGGCGGCGGCTCCGTCAGGTCCACACCGGTCACCTCGACGGCCTTGGGGGACGGCGCGCCGTCCCAGGTGACGGTCACCGTGCCGCCCAGCGGAAGGTTGTAGCCCCGGATCTCCACACCGTCCTGGATGTCACGCCTCAGGCGGACCGCGTCCACCGGGATCGGCCGGTCGGAGTCGCGGGCGATCTGCTCGGCCAGGGACGGCGTGCCGCAGGTGAAGAAGTCGCTCCACATGTAGGAGACGACCTTGGAGACGTACCGGCCGACCTGGGTCACGGCCGCGTCGAGCCGCTTCTTGTCGGTGTGCCCCCGGGTGCCGGTCCTCGGCGCGCAGGGCTCGTCGCCGGACGGCTCGAACGCCTCCACGTTGGCCCAGAGCTGCACGTCGTGGCCCTGGGCGACCATCCTGGCCCGCGCCGCGGCCATCTCCCGGTAGTAGTCGCGGGTCGAGCCGTGGTAGGCGGCGCCGTTGGTCGTCTCCCCCACGACCGGGCGCAGCCGGTCGTCCACCCGCTCCTCGCGCTGGTCGGGCCAGAACAACCCGACCTTGCCGGTGCCCCGGCTGTCCTGGGGCGCGATGATGCCGACCCCGGCCCTGGCGAGTGCCTCGAAGCCGGCGGCCACCTGCCGGGGTGTGGCGCTGAAGGGCAGCCGTTTACGCGCGTCCAGGTAGGGGCTGACCAGGATGGGCTTGCCGGGCATCTCCTGTTCGACGATCCCGTGCTGCGAGGCGTAGACCGCGAGCGTGGGGTGGTCCGGTTTCATCTCCCGCAGTTGCAGCTCGAACGGCTGGTAGAAGCCGCCGAGCGAGGGCCTGTCCTTGAACCGGGCACCGTAGTCCTGCAGGACGCGCCGGGTGAGCGTGGTGAGGGTGTCCGTGCCCCGCTCGGAGGCGCGGGTGCTCTGCGCGGGGTCGCGCGGGGAGAGCGGCAGCGCGGGGAAGACCCGTACGCCGAACCGGTCGCCCAGGTCCAGCAGCTCGGTGAGGCTGTCCCGCGCGGCGCCCGCGATCAGGATCAGGTGGTAGCCGCGCCCCTTGTTTCTGATGTTCTCGCAGCCGGCGTCGTCGGTCCCGTCGTCCGGCGCGACGATCCGGTAGAAGACGGTGTCGCCGACGGGGATCCGCCGCTCGAACTCGGGGCAGCGGAACAACCGGTCGCCGAATGCCTCGTCGGTCCGGTAGACGAACGTCCAGCTGACCCTGTTGCCGGGATTGGCCGCTTCGAGGTCCTTCTCCGCCGCCGCCACGCAGGACAGCCCGTCCTCGACGCAGGACGTGTAGCGGGGGTCGGCCGCCCTGCCCTCCTTGTCGAGGACGCGGCCGTCCTCATCGGTCCTGCGGCCCTGCAGCCCCCACCCGATGCGGATCACGGTGTCCCCGCCCACCTCGTGGATGGCGGCGAGCTGCCGGCGCCAGGTGCAGTGGTCGGTGGTGGGGATGAGCCAGTAGCCGGTCAGCGCGTACGGCGCGCGCACGGTGGTGTCGAAGGTTCCGCAGGGGTCGGTGAAGGCCCCCTCCCCGGCGGCCGGCGAGGCCGGGGGATGCGCGGCGGAGGTCGGCGACGCGGTCGGCGAACCGCTCTCCGGCGGGGCGTCCCGGTCTCGGGGGAGAACCATCACGATCGCCGCCACCGCCGCCGCGAGGATCGCCACGCCGAGAATAGTGGTGAGCCAGCGCACGTTCAGGACACTACCGTTCTCGCGATCAGGCGGACATAAACAGCTTCGCCGCGCACGCCGTGCGGGGGGTCAGCTTTTGACCCCTGCCCAGGCCTCAAGCTGGGAGACGAAACGGCGGGCCGAGTTCGGCCAGTGGTGGTTCGCACGGGCCGCCGCATAGCCCCGGGCGCCCTGCGCGTGCCGTTCCCGGGCGTCGTCCCGCAGGGAGAGCACGGCCTGTGCCACCGCCTTGGGGTCTCGCCAGGGCACGACCGTGCCGCTGCCGTAGCGTTCCACCAGTTCCACCGCGCGTGGCGACGGAGTGGTGATCACCGGGATCCCGTGGGCCATGTACTCCACGATCTTCGTGGGCATGGAGTGCCGGTAGTTGGGCTCGTCGTGCAGGAGCGACAGCCCGGCCAGCGCGCCGTCGAGCCGCTTGAGCGCCTCGTCGTTCGGCATGAAGTCGCGCCACTCCAGCACTCCCTCGGTCACCGCCTCGTTCAGCGTCGGGCGCGACCGCGAGTCGGCGTAGCCGATCAGCTCGACCGCCACCCGGTACGGCTGGAGCAGCCGGGCCACCTCGATGGCCTCGTGCACGCCGCGCGCCTCCGACAGCCAGCCGAGGTAGACGACGCGGTCGTCTCCCGGCTCGGTCACCTCGTCGGGCACCCAGGTCTCGTTCGGCACCACCAGGTGGGTCCGGTGGAACCGGCCGGCGTAGGCGCTCTCGGCCAGGAGCAGGTGCAGGCGGCGCTCGGCCGCGCCCTCCAGCGTCCGGGCCACGAAACGCGCCGGCGGGCGGAGGAACGCGGGCAGCCAGGGCTTCAGCGACAGGGTCGCGGGGGTGTCCTCGTGGACGTCCCAGACCACCGGGGGCCGCTTGCGCACCCCCACCACCGCGAGCAGCAGCTCGGGATCGTGGATGATCACCAGGTCGACCTGGTCGCGCATCCGCTTGAACACCTTGCGGGCGGCGCGCACGGCGGACAGCCGCTTGCGCTCGGCCGCCCGGGGAAGGTCGACGCCGTTCACCCAGGAGCGGGCCATGACGCCCCGCGCGGTGTACGGCGCGGCGTACGTGACCTCATGACCGGCGTCCACGAGCGCGCGGATCTGCCGGTGCAGGATCCGGGCGTCCTCGGGGTGATGCACCACCGTCATGACGAGCACGTGCACTGCGCGCAGCCCTTCGTCGCTAGAGCCGCTCGACGCGTTCACCCTCGGCGAGCACGCCTCGGGTGTCGAGCACGAGCTTGCCGTGGTCCTCGACGATCGACAGGTCGAAGGCGGCGTGCTGCTGCAACAGCAGCGTCACATCCGCCTCGGCGACCGCCTTCGCGAGGTCTTCCTCCCGCGGCACCGGGGTGCCGTCCACACTCCACTGCCTGACATAGGGGTCGGCGAAGACCAGGTCGGCGCCGAGGTCGAGCAGCGCCCGCGCGACCGGCACGGCCGGGGTCTCGCGCTCGTCGGCGATGTCGGGTTTGTAGGTGACGCCGAGCAGGAGCACCCGGGCGCCGTTGACGGCCTTGCGGTGCCGGTTGAGCAGCCGCTGGACGCGGGCCACCACGTAGGACGGCATCCGCTCGTTGATCTCCTGGGCCAGTTCCACGAACCGGAACGGGTAGCCCAGCTTGCGCACCGTGTAGGACAGGTAGGACGGGTCGACGGGGATGCAGTGGCCGCCGACGCCGGGACCCGGCAGGAACTTCTGGAAGCCGAACGGCTTGGTGGCCGCCGCCTCTATGGCCTCCCAGAGGTCGACCCCGAGCTCGTCGCAGAAGATCGCCATCTCGTTGACGAGGGCGATGTTGACGTGCCGGTAGGTGTTCTCCAGGAGTTTGGCCATCTCGGCCTCGCGGGTGCCGCTGACGGGGACGACCTGCTCGACGAACCGGGAGTAGAAGTCGACCGCGCGGTCCTTGCAGGCCGCCGTGTAGCCGCCGACGACCTTCGGGGTGTTGCGCATGCCGTATTTGGCGTTGCCCGGGTCGATGCGCTCGGGCGAGAAGGCGAGGTGGAAGTCGGTGCCCGCGACCAGACCCGAGGTCTCCAGGATCGGGCGGGCGATCTCGTCGGTGGTTCCCGGCCAGGTGGTGGACTCCAGGACCACCAGGGTGCCCGCGGACAGGTTCCTGGCGACCGTGGCGGTCGCGCCCTCCACGGCGGACAGGTCGGGGCGGTGGTCCTCGTCCAGCGGGGTCGGCACGCAGATGACGACGGTCCGGCTCGCGGCCAGCACCGACTCGTCCAGGGTGGCGCGGAATCCGCCGGTCAGCATGTGTTCGAGGTCGGCGTCGGTCAGGTCGTCGATGTAGGACCGGCCGGCGTTGAGCGCCTCCACCTTGCGGGAGTCGACCTCGAAGCCGATGACGCGCAGTCCGGCCGCCGCGGCCTCCTTGGCCAGGGGCATACCGACGTATCCAAGGCCGATGACAGCCAGGTCGTAGGTGCTCACACGGCCTCCTTCCCCGGGGTCGCCCGCGGTGGCGCCGTGGCCGTCGGCCGACTGGCCGCGCTCGCTCACCGGGTGACCTTGGGATGCCGGAAACAACACTTCATGGTCGCAAAGGCTATCTCAAGTCCGCACAAGCCACGTCTAATGCGATTGAACGTACGGCAAACTGTAAGTTGCCCCACCCCCTGCACAAGGTCATCAACCGGTAAGCGATTGGTAAAGGTCACGGTACGTTTCCGCGACGCGGCTCCACGTGCGCTTCGCCGCCACCTCGGCCCGGCCGGCCTCCCCCATCGCGGCCCTCCGCTCCGGATCGTCGCGGAGCCCGGCGAGTGCCCCGGCGAGCGCCTCCGGGTCGCCGGGAGGGACCAGAAGCCCGGCGCCGCCGGTGCCCACGAGCTCCGACAGGGCGGGCAGGTCGCTCAGCACGACCGGCTTGCCGAGCGCCATCGCCTCGACGGGTTTCAATGGGGTAACGAGCCGGCACACCCGCAGGTCCTCACGGGGGCAGACGAAGATGTCGATGGCCGACTGCGCCTGCAGCGCCTCGTCGGGGCCGACCCTGCCGGGCAGGATCACGACGTCCGCCAGGCCGAGCTCCTCGACCTGCTCCAGCAGCGCCGGCCGCTCGGCGCCGTCGCCGACGAGAAGGACCTTGATCGGGGCGCCCCCGTCCCGCAGCAGCGCGGCGGCGGCGATCATGGTGGCGAACCCCTCGTAGGCCACGATGCTCGACACCGACCCCATGATGATCTCGCCGGGCTCGATGCCGTAGGCGGAGCGGAACGCCGCCCCGTCGTACTCGGCGGTCAGCAGCGTGTCGTCCACCGCGTTGGGCGCGAGGAAGATCTTCTCCCTCGGCACGCCCCGGTCGGCGATCTCGGAGGCCATGGTCTCCGCCAGGGTGACCACGGCGTCGGCGGAGCGCATGATGAACGCCTCGCGGTCGCGCTGGAGCAGGTGCCGCTGACTGCCGACGCGCTTGGGATCGCGGGAGGCCCAGGTCTCCTCCAGGAAGCCGCGGACCTCGTAGACCATCGGCGTCCCGGTGCGCTCCCGCACGGCCAGCGCCACCGAGCCGTTGCGGTGGTCGGTCGCGGCGTGCAGCACCCTCGGCCGGAGGGTCCTGACCAGCTCGGTCACCTCACCGGCCCCCCGGATCATCCGGCCGTGGCTCTCGAACGGCACCTCTCCGCCGCTCGGGATCAGCCGGTGGTAGGGGGTTTTGTCGATCTCCTCGTACGGCGTGGCGTCGGCGTGCCCCTGCATCATCGGCCAGCCCCAGCTGGTCACCACGTGCGGGTCCAGCCCGGCGGCCCGCTGCGCGGTGACGATCCGGTGGGTGCGCACGGTGTATCCGGCCTGCGTGTACGGCAGGGCGTTGGTCACGCAGTGCAGCACGCGGCCCTCGACCCGCTCGCCCACGATCACCTTGGCCTTGGGCGGGATCGGGCTCGGCTGGATGGCGGCCAGCTCACCGGCGTAGTAGGCGGCCCGGCGCTTGACGAAGGGATACCTGGTGTGCGCCTGGAGCACGGCGACGGCCTCGGTCATCCGGCCGGCGTCGAAGTGCTCCTTGGCCTCGTCCCACGGCCCCCTGATCAGGCGCATGCCGAACTTGCGGACGGCGATCCTGGCGCGGCGCGCCACAGGCCAGGCGAACCGGCCCACGACGGGGCGCATCCGCGGCGGCAGGGTCTCCGCGGCGGCCCGCGCCACCCGGACCGGATCGGACTTGACCTTGGTCGCCACAACCCGGGAGACGATCACCGGATGCTTGACGAATCCCTTGAGAAGTCCGCTCAACCCGGCACGGGCCGACTTCGCTGAAACCTTGGGGGAGTCTGGCGCGCTGGCATCGGATACCACGCGGTGACCGTACCATAGGCAACGTTTGCCACACTCCCGCATGAAAGGCGAGGTCAATGAGGGACTACGCCCCCACGGCGACGACCCCGGGCCCCGAAAATCCCCTCGTCCTGCATGTGCTGGGCGCGCGACCCAACTTCGTGAAGGCGGCCCCGGTGGTGCACGGGCTCGCCGAGCTGGGGGTGCGGCAGGGCATCGTGCACACCGGTCAGCACTACGACACGCTGATGTCGGACGTCTTCTTCGCCGATCTCGGGCTGCCCGAGCCGGTCGCCAACCTGGGGGTCGGCTCCGGATCCCACGCCCGCCAGACCGCCGCCCTGCTCGTCGGGCTGGAGGACGTGGTGCTCGCGCACCGGCCCGCGCTGGTCGTCGTCTACGGCGACGTGAACTCGACGCTGGCCGCGATCCTGGTCTGCGCCAAGCTGCACGTCCCGACCGCGCACGTGGAGGCGGGCCTGCGCTCCTTCGACCGCGAGATGCCCGAGGAGGTCAACCGGGTCGTCACCGACGCGCTCTCCGACATCCTCTTCGCCACCTCGCCCGACGCGCTCTCCCACCTGGCCGACGAGGGTGTGGACCCGGCGCGCGTCCACCTCGTCGGCAACCCGATGATCGACAGTCTGTTCTCGGCGCTGGACCGGCTGGATCCGGCTCCGGTCCGCGCCCGGCTCGAACTTCCCGCCAGGTACGGCGTGGCCACCCTGCACCGTCCCGGCAACGTGGACGACCCCGCGTCGGCCAAGGAGCTGGTGGACGCGGTGCTGGAGGTGAGCCGGCGTCTGCCGATCGTGGTGCCGATCCACCCGAGGGGCCGCGAACGGCTGGCCCAGGCAGGGCTGGTGACCGGCGGGAACCTGCTCATCGTCGACCCGCTGGGCTATGTGGACTTCCTCTCGCTGGTCCGGGGCGCTGCCCTGGTCGTCACCGACTCCGGCGGCGTGCAGGAGGAGACGACCATGCTCGGCGTCCCCTGCCTGACCGTCCGGCCCAACACCGAGCGGCCGATCACCATCACCCACGGCACCAACCGCCTGGTCACCCCGGCGCTGCTGGCCGCCGCCGCCGACGACGCCCTGGCCTCGGGGGCTCGGACGCCCTCGGGGGAGCTGCCCCCGCTCTGGGACGGCCAGGCCGGCCCCCGGATCGCCCGGGTGATCGCGGCCTGGCTCCGGGGCGGCAACCTGTCCCCGGCGGGGCAGGCCGTACCGCCCAAATCCCTGTAAAACGGCCATTTCGCGACAGCGAACGTCGTACGCTGGCACGACCCCGGATAAAGGCGATCCCCCATGAGTGAGCAGACCCCCGAAGAGCCGAAATACCAGCGTCTCGGACCGATCAACTGGTTGCCCGAGGAGCGCAAGGTCATCGAGCGCTTCGAGGACCGGGTCCGGGATTTGGAGCGGCGGCTGGCCATCGCCGAGGCTCGCGCGCGGTACGCGCAGTGGAAGCTGGAGTCCACCAAGGTCCAGCGGCCCTACCGGGTGGCGGAGGCGCTGACCGAGGCCAAGGGGGCGGGGGTGGTACGGCTGCCGCGCCGGCTGCGGGCGGCGATGACGGCCCGCAAGGGCCCCAAGGCGCCCCCGCCGGTGGCCGAGGTCGTGGAGGAGCTGGACCGCCGGGGCCCCGCCGTGGACGTGCCGCAGGTGAAGTGGCCCACCGGGCCGATCGCCCGGCCCGACATGAAGGTCGCGGTCATCCTGGACGACTTCTCCCGGATGGCGTTCACCTACGAGTGGGACCAGATCGAGTTCGGGCTGCGCGACTGGCCGGAGATCTTCGCCGAGCGCAGGCCGGAGCTGCTGTTCGCCGAGTCCGCCTGGCACGGCAACCAGGGCCGCTGGCGCTACCAGATGACCGGGTCCAACGCCCCGAAACCGGAGCTGCGCGCCCTGATCGACTGGTGCCGGTCCGAGGGGATCCCCACGGTCTTCTGGAACAAGGAGGACCCGCCGAACTTCGACTTCTTCATCGACACGGCCAAGCTGTTCGACCACGTCTTCACCTGCGACGGCGACATGGTGTCCCGCTATCGGGAGGTGCTCGGGCACGACCGGGTCGACGTGCTGCAGTTCGCCGCCCAGCCCCGGGTGCACAACCCCATCCAGGAGCGGCAGGGCCGGCTGCACGACGTGGTCTTCGCCGGGATGTACTTCCGGGACAAGCACCCCGAGCGCCGCGAGCAGATGGAGACCGTCCTGGCCCCCATCCGCGAGCTGGGCCTGCACATCTTCGCCCGCAACGGCACCGTGGACGAGAAGTACGCCTGGCCGCCGGAGTACGTCCCGCACATCGCGGGCGAGCTGCCCTACGACCGGATGCTGGCCGCGTACAAGATGTACAAGGTCTTCCTGAACGTGAACTCGGTGCTGGACTCGCCGACCATGTGCGCCCGCCGCGTCTTCGAGCTGTCGGCCTGCTCGACGTCGGTCGTCTCCGGCTGGTCCCGGGCCATCGAGGAGACCTTCGGAACGCTCATCCCGATCGCCCGCGACCAGCTGGAGTCCTACAACCAGGTCCTGCACCTGATCAACAGCCCCGAGCTGCGCGCCCGCCAGGGCCACCTGGCCATGCGCGAGGTCTTCGACAAGCACCTGTTCACCCACCGGGTGGACCAGATCCTCCAGATGCTGGGCAGGCCCGTCGCACCGAGGTCCCGGTCCGTCTCGGTGGTGCTGCCGACCAACCGGTCCGCGCAGATCGAGCACGCGATCTCCTCGGTCGCCAGGCAGATCCACCGGCCGATCCAGCTCGTCATGGTCCTGCACGGCCTCGACATCGACCCGATCGTGGTCGCCGACAAGGCCCGGGTCGCCGGGATCTCCGACGTCGTGGTGCTCCCCGCCGACCCGTCGCTCTCGCTGGGCGCCTGCATGAACATGGGCATCGCGGCGGCCGAGGGCGAGCTGATCGCCAAAATGGACGACGACAACCTCTACGGCGAGCACTACCTGTCCGACCTGGTCCGCGCCTTCGACTACTCCGACGCCGAACTGGTCGGCAAGGGCGCGCACTACGCCTACTTCGAGGGCAGCAACACCACGATGCTGCGCCTGCCGGGGCTGGAGCACCGCTACAGCTGGCTGGTGCAGGGGGGCACGTTCCTCGGCAAGGCCGGGATGTTCCGTCACTACGGCTTCGAGGACGTCACCCGCGGCGAGGACACCCGGCTGGTCCGGCGGCTGAAGGAGGACCAGGTGAAGATCTACTCCACCGACCGGTTCAACTTCGTCTACTGGCGCAGCGGTGACGCCGCCATGCACACCTGGCAGGCGGACGACATCAAGCTCACCCGCAACGCCCAGTTCTCCTTCGTGGGGTATCCCACCGCGCACGTGATGATCTGACCTTCTCCGTCCCGTCCCCTCCCCCATCGCGCTGCGGTGGACGGAGGTCCGGCCGGCCGTCGCCGGTCGCGCTCCGGTGGGGTCGGACCTCCGGTCCGGCGGGCGCGGTGGTCCCTGTCCTTTTATACGCCGGCCGGACCTCCGTCCCCCTCCGCGCCGTGCTGCGGGCCGTACGGTGTACGCGCCGTAGCCGCTCTCGCTCCGGCCGCCCAGTGAACGCCTGGAGGCTGAAGCAATCCGTTGACGGCCCGCTCGAAGGTACCGCCGTAGCTGAAGCCTCTCCCTGGGAAAGGAGCGCAGGGGCGCTCGCCGTAGCGGGAACGTGCCAGGGAAAAAGAGCGCGGGGCGCTCGCCGTGGCCGGGACGTGGTGCGGGAAAGGGGTGCGGGGGTGCTCGGCGGAGGGGGCGGGCGGTGCCGTTTGCCTGGTGGAGGACGGTGTCCGGGGCGTCTGCCGCATGGGCGGGGAGCGCCGGCGGGGCTGGATCATTCATTACTTCAAATGGCTATAAGGCCTTTGATGGAATGTTCTTGACTTGCCGCGCGCTCATCCGTATCGTCTGACTCCAACAAGGGAGCCCCAAAACCCCTCCCTAGCTGGACCTCCTTCCCTCTTCCTTCCTCGTTCGCCCGCGAATTACGCGTGCGCACCCCCGCGGCCCGGCGCTCCGCAGCGCGGCCGCCAGAGAAACGACTCTCCAGTACTCGTCTGTCGAGGAGCCCCCTATGAACCTCAAGCCACCCGGATTGCTCCTGGCCGGCATCGCGCTCGTCGTTCTCACCGGCTGTTCGTCGTCAACCACGAACACCGAGTCCGACGGTTCCGCCGAGGCGTCGGCCTTCACCCCCGTCACGGCCGGCACGCTCACGGTGGCCACGGTCTTCCCGGCTCCCGGGGTCATGGAGGGAGACACGCCCCAGACCCTCAAGGGGGGCGTCGACTGGGCCCTGGCCAACCAGCTCGCCAAGGAGCTCGGCATGGGCAAGGTCGAGTTCGTGAACACGAACTTCGCCGCGCTGATGTCCGGGCAGGTCACCAAGTACGACATCGCGGTGGCGAACATCATCACCCTGGAGAAGCGCAAGAGTGTGAACGACTACACCGACTGCTACTACTCCCCGGTGAACGCGGCCCTGGTCCGCGACGGCAAGAAGCTGGAGACCATCGAGGACGCCAAGGCACTCAAGTGGGGGCTGCTCACCGGCTCGGTGAACGAGTCGTTCATGCTGAACAGCATCAAGCCCGCCGAGGACCCCCGTAGCTACACCTCGCCGGTGGCGCTGACCGCGGGACTCCAGGACGGGGCGATCGACGCCGAGTACATCAGCCTGCAGCGGGTCTCCGCCGACGCGCTGACCGAGCCGCTCAAGGGCAAGAGCAAGATCGTCCTGCTGAACCCGGAGAACGCCAAGAGCCTCGGCCTGTGCAGCGCCGTACAGCTGCCCAAGGGCTCCAAGAACACGCCGTTCGTGAACACCGCCCTCAACAAGATCGTTGACTCGGGTGCCATCGACACGTGGGTCGGCCAGTACGTGACCCCGCTCTACAACGGGCTCGATCTCAAGACGCTGCCCTCCATCACCTTCTGATGAGCCCTGTGGAGGAGCAGAGCGACATGACGCTCACCGAACGGTCGACACGCAACCCCGCGGGCGCCGAGGAGCGCCCGCGGCTCGCGGTCCGTGTCAAGCCGGCGCAGATGGTCGCGGCGATCGTCGCGGTGGTGGCCTTCCCGCCCCTCGGCCTCGTGGCGGCCTGGGGACTCGTGCGGGCCCACCGGCTCGGCAAGACCGACCCCTCGACGGCGATCAAGTTGCGCAACAAGGCGTCACGCCTGGTCACGCACACCTTCGGGATCGGCGCGACGATCTACGCCCTCCTTTTCGTCTACGCGCTTCTCGCGACGAACAACTACGCGGTCTCCCGGGCGTTCCTGGACCTTGAGGTCCTCAGGGACACCCTGCCGATGGTCCTGGAGGGGTTCGTCCTCAACATCCAGCTCTTCCTGACCGCGGAGGTCTTCATCCTCCTCTTCGGGACGTTGCTGGCGATCCTGCGTACCCTGCCGGGACGGCCCGCCGCCCTCATCCGCTGGCTGACGGCGGCCTACATCGACGTGTTCCGCGGGCTGCCGTCCATCGTGGTCATCCTGATCGTGGTCTACGGCCTGAAGCGGACCAACCTGCCCCTGCTCAACGACCTGTCCGACTTCTGGTACGTGGTCATCGCGCTGACCCTGCACTACAGCGCCTACACCGCCGAGGTGATCAAGGGCGGGACCGAGGGCATCCACTGGAGCCAGACCGCGGCGTCCCGTTCGCTCGGCCTGTCCCACGGGCAGACGATGCGGTTCGTCATCCTCCCCCAGGCGATGCGCAACATGTTCGCCCCGCTGCTGAACTACTTCATCGGCCTGCAGAAGGACACGTCCTTGGTCACCGTCATCGGCCTTCTCGACGCCGTCAACCAGGCGAACATCCAGGCCATCAACCAGTCGAGCCTGAGCGCCTTCACCGGCGCGGCGCTCTGCTTCCTCGCGATCACGATTCCGCTGACGCGGCTGGCCGACTATCTCAGCACCCGGCGCCGCCGCCGGGAACTGGCGCGGGGGTGACCTGATGGCGTACGTGGAGATCCGCGACCTGTACAAGTCCTACGGCGGCACCCCCGTGCTGTCCGGCCTGTCGCTCGACATCGACGAGCACGAGGTCGTCTGCCTGATCGGGCCCTCCGGCTGCGGGAAGTCGACCCTGCTCCGCTGCCTCAACGCCCTGGAGCCGATCGACGGCGGCCACATCCTCGTCGAGGGCCAGGACATCTGGGCCGACGACGGCGACGCCGACCAGCTCCGCATGCGGGTGGGCATCGTCTTCCAGCAGTACAACCTGTTCCCGCACATGAACGTGCTGGACAACATCACCCTCGCGCCCCGGCGGGTGCTCGGGATGCGCCGCCGCGAGGCCGAGAACGTCGCCAGGGAACTGCTCGCCAGAGTCCGCCTGGAGGACAAGGCCACCGAACACCCCGACCGGCTCTCCGGCGGCCAGCAGCAGCGCATCGCCATCGCCCGCGCGCTGGCGATGCAGCCTCGCGTGCTGCTCCTGGACGAGGTGACCTCGGCACTCGACCCCGAGATCGTCGGCGAGGTGCTCGAACTCATCGGCGAACTCGCGGCGGACGGCATGACGCTCGCCCTCGCGACGCACGAGATGAGCTTCGCGCGCGAGGTCGCCGACCGGATCGTCTTCCTCTCCGAGGGGAACATCGTCGAGCAGGGCGCTCCCGAGCGAATCCTCTCCGCCCCCGAGGACGAGCGGACCAGGCAGTTCCTGCGCCGGGTCCTCACCGCCAGGCCGGGTGTCGTACCGGCCGGCCCGTAGGCGGGCGGCCGGGCGCCGCACACCACCGCAGACCAAGGTAAGAACGCGATAGCCGGTCGCGCACGCGGCCGGTGGGAGGTCGTCCCCGTGAAAGAGATATCCACTGACGCGCTGGAACGGGCCCTGGGCTCGTCGGAGGAGACCATCGTCTTCTCCGACAGGGCATCCGGTCTGCGCGGGGTCCTGTCGATCGACTCCACGAGATACGGGCGATCCCTCGGCGGTACCCGGATGCAGAACTATCCCTCCATCGGCGCGGCGATCATGGACATGACGGAGTTCTCCCGTGCCGTGAGCCTGAAGAGCGCCCTGTCCGGGGCCCGGTGCGGCGGAGGCAAGGGCGCGATCATCGGCGACCCCGCCACCGTCAAGAGCAAGGAACTGCTGCACGCCTTCGGCAGGTTCGTCCAGTCGCTCAACGGCCGCTACATCCTCACCCCCGACTGGGGGATGAGCTCGGCCGACCTGGTGGTGGTGGCCGAGGAGTGCGAGTTCGTTACCGGCCTCCCGGCCGACCGGGGCGGCGCGGGAAGCCCCGAGCCGCTGGTCGCGTACGGCGTGCTTGAGGGCCTGCGCGGCGCCTTCGAGGCGGTCGCGGGCAGCGGCGACCTGACCGGCGTGCGCGTCGGCGTCGAGGGCCTGGCCATGTCGGGCCCCCACCTGATCGAACTGCTGGTGCGGGAGGGCGCGGTCGTCACCGCGATGGACCCGTCCGAGGCGTTGCGCCAGGAGATCACCCGGCGGTTCCCCGAGGTCGGCGTGGTCGACTCCCTCGCCCGGCTCCAGGAGACCGAGCTGGACGCCTACTGCCCGTGCGCCGGTTCCGGCACGCTGACCGAGGGGTTCGCCGCCACCGCCCGCACCCGGGTGGTCTGCGGCGCGGCCAACGGCCAGCTCGCCGACCCCGGCGTGGAGGCGGCGTTCGGCGAACGCGGCATCGCCTACGTGCCGGAGTTCGCGGCCAACGGCGGCGGGGTGGTCCACTGCCTGGAGGAACGGCTGGGATTCGACGTCGACCGGGCCCGCGCCGCCGTGGCGACGTGCCGGGACACCGTGAAGACGATCCTCCGCACGGCGGCGGAGGAGGGACGGTCCGCGACCGAGGTCGCGGTGGATCTGGCGGAACGGCGAATGAAGGACGAGGCGGGGGCATGACCACTCTGATCACCGGAGCGACCGGCAAGGTGGGACGGCACGTCGTGGCGGGGCTGACCGAGACCGGGGAGCCGTTCCGCGCCGCGTGCCGCAACCCCTCCGGCGTCGCCGCCGACACCGTCGCCTTCGACTGGCTGGACAGCCGCACATGGCGGGCGGCCCTGGACGGCGTCACCAGGATGTGGATCGTTCCTCAGGCCAAGGGCCGATACGACGTGTCGGCGGAGGTCGTCGACTTTCTCAAGCTCGCGGCCGACAAGGGCTCCATCGAGCGGATCGGCCTGCTGTCGGTGAAGAACGCCGAGCAGCTCAACGCCGACCTCCCCGCGCTGCGCCTCGAGCACGCGCTGGACCGGCTCGGGTTCACCTGGTTCTCGCTCCGGCCCGGCTGGTTCTTCCAGAACTTCACCGTGGGCATGTTCGCCCGCTCGATCGTGAAGGAGGGCGAGATCTGGGCGCCCGGCGGCGACGGCCGGATCGGGTTCATCGACGCCAGGGACATCGCCGCCTGCGTGACACGGACCATCTCCGGCCCGCCGCCGGCCCGCCGTTCCTACACGCTGACCGGCGGGGAGTCCCTCACCTTCACCGAGGTGGCGGAGACGCTGTCGCGGGCCGGCAGAGGGCCCATCCGCTACGTCGACGTCTCCGAGGAGGTCATGTCGGAGTATCTCAGCGGGCTCGGCCTGCCCCCGGCGCACGTCTCGGCCCTGCTGAACCACTTCGAGAGGATCAAGGCGGACGTGGCCGGGGAACTGACCGGCGACGTCGAGGAACTCCTCGGCCGCCCCCCGATCAGCCTGGCCGCCTTCGCGGCCGACGAGTTCGCGCCGAGGAACGCCTGACATGGCCGAACGCACCGGCGGACAGGTTCTCGTCGAGGCACTGGCCGCGCACGGCGTCGACACGGTCTTCGGCATCCCGGGCACGCACAACCTGGCGATCTACGCGGCGCTGGCCGAGACCGGCCTCCGGCACATCCTGCTCCGGCACGAACAGGGCGTCGGCTTCGCGGCCGACGGCTACGCCCGCGTCGCCGGACGGCCGGGCGTCTGCGTGACCACGACCGGGCCCGGACTGCTCAACGCGGCCACCGCCCTCGCCCAGGCGTACTCCGACTCCGTCCCCGTGCTGGTCGTCTCACCGGGCATGCCGACCGGGCACCCCGCCACGGGAAACGGCGAGCTGCACGAGATGAGGAACCAGTCGGCGGCCCTGAACTCGATCGTCGCCCACAGCCACCGGGTCGAGAGCATCGCCGAGATCCCCGTCGCCGTCGCCCGCGCCTTCGCCACGATGTGCTCGGGACGGCCCCGCCCGGTACACATCGAGATCCCGTTCGACCTGCTGGACGCGAGCGGCGACCCACCGGCCCGCGCGCCGGTCGCGGTCCGCCCCCTGACCCCGCCCGCCGCCGAACTGGACCGCGCCGCCGACCTGCTGCGGAGCGCGCGGGCCCCGGGCATCCTGGCCGGCGGCGGGGTGCGCCCGGACGCGGCCCCGGCGCTCCGCGCGGTGGCCGAACGGCTGGGCGCCCCCGTCGTCACCTCCATGAACGGCAAGGGCGTGCTGTCCGACGACCATCCGCTGGCCCTCGGCGCCGGCCTGGCCGCCGCGCCGGTCAAGGACTTCCTCGCCTCCTGCGACCTGCTACTCGCCGTCGGGACCGAGCTGGCCCCCTCCGACATGTGGTACGGCGGCGTGCCCGGGGACGTCCCGCTGGTCCGGATCGACGTCGACCCCGTGCAGGTCGTCACCAACGGCCGGCCGGCGGTGGCCGTACTCGGCGACGCGGGCGAGGCGCTGACCGGGCTGCTCGACCGGCTTGGCCCCCCTGAGAACACCCGAAACACCCGAAACACCGGGGACACCGGGGACACCGGGGCCAGGAACACCGGAGTCGGGGATGCCGGGGCCGGGGACACCGTGAGTTCCGTCGGCGGGGCCCTGGAGGACGGCCCGGGTGACACCGGCGACGCGCGGGACGGCCACCGCAGGGCTGCCCACTGGCGCGACCTGCTGCGGGCGGACGCCCGCACGCGCGGCGGCCCCTGGCTCTGGATCGTCGAGGCGCTGGAGAGCGCCCTGGGCCGGAACGGCGTGCTCGCCGGTGACAGCACGATGGCCTGCTACTACGGGGCGCTCGGCAACCTGCGGAGCCACACCCCGCGCGGCTACCTCTACCCGACGGGGTTCGGCACCCTCGGCTACGGGCTGCCCGCCGGCATCGGAGCCGTGATCGCGGCGCCGGACCGGCCCGTGGTGGTGCTGGAGGGCGACGGCGGGTTCATGTTCACCGCGACCGAACTCGCCGCCGCCTCGGCGCTCGGCCTGCCGCTCCCGGTGATCGTGGTGGAGAACGGCGGGTACGGCGAGATCCGCCGCCAGATGAAGGTCCGCGGCGACCGGGTGCAGGCCGTGGACCTGCCCCCCGTCGACCTGCTCGGACTGGCCGGGAGCATGGGCTGCCACGCGCACGCCGTACCGGAGGTGTCCGTGCCCGAACTGACCCGGCTGCTGGGCGAGGCCCTCAAGGCGGACCGCCCGACAGTGATCGTGGTCCCGGAGGCCGAGGCCGCGGAGGAGACTCGATGAGCGGATCGTGGAAGCGGAGCGAGCACTTCATCGACGGCGACTGGTACACCCCGGCCGCCGGTGAACTGCTCGCGATCGAGAACCCCGCCACCGGGGAGTCGATCGGCACGGCGGCGAGAGGCGGCCGGGAGGAGGTCGACCTCGCGGTCGAGGCGGCCACCCGCGCCTGGCCCGGCTGGTCGGCGACCTCCCCCGCGCAGCGGGCGGAGGCTTTGGGCGCGCTGCGCGACGCCCTGGGCGCGCGGAGCAAGGAGCTGGTCGACCTCACGGTGGCCGAGCTCGGGGTTCCGGTCACCTTCGCCGAGAACGTGCACGTGCCCCTGGCCCTCGGCGACCTGGACGCCTTCACCCGGGACGTACGCGACTTCCCGTTCGAGGAGCGGATCGGCAACTCCCTGGTGCTCAAGGAGTCCGCCGGGGTCGCCGGATGCGTCACCCCGTGGAACTATCCGCTCCACCAGATGGCCGCCAAGGTGGGCGCCGCGCTCGCGGCCGGCTGCACGGTGGTCCTCAAGCCCGCCGAGCTCACCCCGCTGGCCGCCTACGCCCTCGCCGAGGCCGCGTGTGACGCGGGGCTGCCGCCCGGCGTGTTCAACGTGGTGTTCGGCAGCGGGCGCGTCGTCGGGGACGCGCTGACCCGGAGCCCGGGTGTCGACGTGGTCTCCTTCACCGGGTCGACCGCGGTGGGCACCTCGGTGGCCGAGGTCGCGGCCGGAGACGTACGGCGGTGCCTGCTGGAACTCGGCGGCAAGTCCGCCTCGGTGGCGCTCCCCGACGCCGACTTCGAGGCGGCGACCAGATGGACCGTCCGCTCGGCCACGGTGAACAGCGGCCAGACGTGCAGCGCCTGCACCCGGCTGATCGTGCCCCGGTCGAACCACGCCGACGTGGTCGCCTACGCCGGTGAGCTGGCCGCCGGACTCCGCGTCGGCGACCCGCTGGACGCCACCACCGACCTCGGGCCCGTCGTCTCCGCCCGCCAGCGAGAGACCATCCTCGGATTCGTCGAACGGGCCGTCGCGAACGGCGCCCGGGTGGAACCGGCCGGGACCGGCGATCTGCCGGACCGCGGCCACTACGTCCGGCCGGCCGTGGTCTCGGGCACCCACCCCTTCTCCGAGATCGCCCAGGAGGAGGTCTTCGGCCCGGTGCTCGTCGTGCTCGCCTACGACGACGAGGACGAGGCCGCCGCCATCGCGAACTCCACCAGGTACGGCCTGAGCGGCGCCGTGTGGTCCGCCGACGCGGGCCGCGCCACGACGTTCGCCAGACGGTTGCGGACCGGCCAGGTCGACGTCAACGGAGGCCAATGGAACTTCTCCGCCCCGTTCGGCGGCTACAAGCAGTCCGGCACCGGCCGCGAACTCGGCCCACACGGCATCGCCGACTTCTGCGAGATCAAATCCATCCAGCTCTAGGGTGGCGAACGCCCGCCTCCCGCACGGAGAAGGGATCCCGCGAAACGATCTACCAGCCTGTCCTCCTCAAGCTCGAAGAGCCCATATAGGCCGGCACCGACACCCCGACGCCGGGGCACAGCACGGAAGCGAGCAGGGGCTTTCACACGGCTACGATGTGAAAGCCCCTGCTACTCGCCGCACTACGTGGTAAATGATCACATGGTTCTTGGGGGTCGGTACAGGGAAGCGCACTGATCAACCGGCCAAGGGCCTGCGCCGGGATTCACGTTCGAAGTCCTGGACGGCCTGCGTGACGAAACGTCTGCCGACGACTTCTGAAGGTTCACGCCGGCCGACGGCGTCGAGAACCAGCCCTTTATAGCTCCATCGCCGCTGGTCTTCACCGACTTTGCAGTGCATGGAAACTTCGAGCCATATGCCTGCGGAGTCTTCGGTGAATTCCGGCTTCAGAGTGCGCCACGGATCCTTGCAGATGGATTCGAACAGCGACCGCCATGTGGCGAGATATATACCCTTGATGTAGTCGGAATTCCTTGCGCGAAGGCTCTGTGGGTCGACATCTTTGACATGCGGCCCCCCTGGCCAGGCTTCTACGGAACCGGGCGGCTCCTCCTTCACACCGTCCAGATCCTTTGCCGTGGGCCAGGACTCTGGTGGAGGCCAAGGCCGGGTGGCCAGGAGTTCGGTCAGATGAGTCGTGAAAATCGAGGCGTCGTCGCTTCCGCGATCCAGGACGTCGGAACCTTCTGCGCCTGTTCGCTCAACGACATGGCTACGGAATGTCCACGGCCTCTCCACTCCTGGCAAGGACACGGTCGCGGACGCCCACACACCGCCCTCTTCCTCCGAAACAAAGAGGTCTAATAGAGACGCATCGTATTCCTGTAGTTCTTCGCCCAGTTGTCTTCGTGAGACTGAGCAGAACTCTTCGATATATCGCTCGAACTGGTTCATAAATCACTTTAGGGGTAGAAGGCGGTGATGATTCCCTTGGGGCGGCCGTCGGGCATGCCGTTCGCGCTCTCCACATAGACGACCCTCATTTTTCCGAACCCCCCGTGAAAATCGGGGGAAGTAAGGTTGCAGGTGGTCTTTCCAGCCGAGGCGCCACACTTCCCGCCGTTCAGGGTGTGAGAGATGTCTAGAGCCATGTTATCCCATCCGCCCACCCTGTTGATCTGCGCTTTGTGGCCCTCCTCGATGTGCTTCTTGCCGTACGATGAGTTTCCATATCGGAGCGGAATATCCCCTCCTTCGTAAAAAGTCATGAATACGTCCGTGGCAGGACGTTCGCCGGCAGATGCCGCTCCGGTCCCGGCCGCTGCAATGCAGATCGCGACGGCAGTCGAGATTTTTAAGATCAGCCTACTTGCTGTCATGTTGGTTACGTATCCTATTCGGCTACTTTTATATGTAGGAGATGGCCGTCGCCACCCCTTCCGGAAGGGAGGCGGCGGTATGCACCGAGCGGACCGATCCTGTGACGACACTTGTCGAGTTTCCAACTTACGCGACATGCTCATAGAGATAGACGTCTACCATGTCTCCTGGGTGCGTCCATTTGAATTTTATTCGCAGACCTTTTGTGCATACGCTGTCGCTATATTCCCATATCCCGCCGGGGAAGTGTGCCTTGACCGCGACACATTCGCCGTCGTCGTAATTGTCCTGGACCCAGCCGTCAACTGTGATGTTTCCGTTCTTGCAAGCTAGCGCCCAGTGAGCCTGTCCCGCTCCCGGGAGAATGGGGTCGAACGTTTGGCCGCAGCCCCCAAAAGAGGCAACCCGAATGTTGTTAGGTGTCGACGGCTGAGGTTCGATTGTTACAGCGGGGGCATCGGGCATCTGCGAGTCGGCAGATGCAATGCCTGTCGGTAACACCGAAAAGCCGGCTGCAGTGACGGCAGCCAAAAGGAGGATCTTATCCGTTTTCATTCGCGCCCCCCATGACACTTGATGGGTTTATCGGAATTTTCCAACAAGATAAATTGTGTCACCTCGCTGCGAAAAATCAAGATTGACAAGAATGATGTGATCTACATCACACGATAATCCAAATACACTTTGCATACAGTAAGTGACATTCCGCAGTGACATCATCTTGCAATTCTTGATTTATTTTTCAAATAAATCAACCCTCGACAGACAGTCTTTGTCTTTTGCCGCATGATTAGGGTGTCCTTTTTGGACATAGGGCATCTTCCCTATTTGCCAGGCTGCTGCAGTACACCTCCGGTCCGGCGAACTACACAAGCCCCTCTCGTTATCCTGGATGCCACTGGCAACCGTCTCGCCGATGTGAGAACGGCCTGACCACCGCAGAACACGCCCGGCGAGAGCAGCTGAGGTTCGCAGCCGCTGAACTGTTCGCACAAGGAGTAGCGGCGCCGGAGATGGCGCGGCGGTTTCGGGTAAGCCGCGTGTCGGCCAATCACTGGTACCGCTCCTGGCAGGCCGGTGGACCGGAGGCACCGGCCTCCAAGGGGCCGGGTGGGGAGAAATGCCGGCTGAATGAGCAGCGGCTGGAGCGGCTGCGGGCCGAGGAGTCCCACGAAACGATCTACAAGCCTGGCACCAACCAGCAGCAACCGGCAGTAGGCGCTGTCGGCCGGCCTATCGAGCGCGGAGCCGGCGTACCAGCCATCGCAGCGACGACAAGCCAAGGCCTTTTCATCATGGTGACGATGTTCGGGTCGGCTTCGGGACCGGCGAAGCACACCGCCGCCAGCAGAAACCCCGCGTGCGCCGACAACTGGCTGTCGATGTGGACCGGGTCGACCGCGGTGGGCACCTCGGTGGCCGAGGTCGCGGCCGGAGACGTACGGCGGTGCCTGCTGGAACTCGGCGGCAAGTCCGCCTCGGTGGCGCTCCCCGACGCCGACTTCGAGGCGGCGACCAGATGGACCGTCCGCTCCGCCACGGTGAACAGCGGCCAGACGTGCAGCGCCTGCACCCGGCTGATCGTGCCCCGGTCGAACCACGCCGACGTGGTGGCCCACGCCGGCGAACTGGCCGCCGGACTCCGCGTCGGCGACCCGCTGGACACCGCCACCGACCTCGGACCCGTCGTCTCCGCCCGCCAGCGAGAGACCATCCTCGGATTCGTCGAACGGGCCGCGCCACGACGTTCGCCAGACGGTTGCGGACCGGCCAGGTCGACGTCAACGGAGCCCAATGGAACTTCTCCGCCCCGTTCGGCGGCTACAAGCAGTCCGGGACGGGCCGCGAACTCGGCCCACACGGCATCGCCGACTTCTGCGAGATCAAATCCATCCAGCTCTAGGGTGGCGAACGCCCGCCTCCCGCACGGAGAAGAGATCCCGCGAAACGATCTACCAGCCTGGCACCAACTAGCAGCAACTGGCAGCAGCCCCACCTCTTCACGGCGGACTACCCGAAGATCACGCGGCTCTGGCCCAGCGCGCGCTTCATCCGACCTCCAACTACCAGTCCAGCTAGCATTGGCAGTTGGAGGTCACGTCATGAAGATGCCCACGCCGCCCCCGCCGGTCGACAAAATCCTCGCGGGGCTACAAAAAGATCCGCACAGGATGATACAGATATTCACCACCTATGCCTCAAACATAGGCGCACAACCCTATTATCCATGGGATAAACTACGCCGCCTCACCCCACCGGAAGGTTTGACGCACCACGAATGGTGGGCCGCGATAAAGGTATCTCGAATTGGAATGCAGCGCAGGCTTCCGCTGGTCGACAAGCGGGAGATTTCATTCACCTACGCGGTGACCGATGAAATTCTCAAGGGCATCGAGGAGGTGAACCGGAACGCCAGCGGCCAAATAAGCATCAGCGAGCAGGTCACCAACCCTTCGACCCGAGACCGGCACATCGTCAATTCACTAATGGAAGAGGCCATCACATCGAGCCAACTCGAAGGGGCTACGACGACCCGAAGAGACGCGAAAGAAATGATCAGGACCGGACGCAAGCCGAGAACCCGCGGCGAGCAGATGATCCTGAACAACTATCGCGCGATGCAGCGAATACGTGAAGTTCAGTCACAACCCCTAACAATAGATCTCATTCTGGAGATACATTGGATCCTCACCGAGAACGCCATAGACAATCCGGACGCCTCGGGCAGGTTTCAACGCCCCGATGAAGAAAGAATCGGCGTATACAGCGAACAGACCGACGAGCTGCTTCACGAACCACCTTCGGCCGAACAGCTACCTCAAAGAGTTCAGCGGCTGTGCGACTTTGCCAACGGCATACTGGACGACACCTACGTTCCATCGGTACTACGCGCCCTCATCGTGCACTTCATGCTCGCATATGAGCACCCGTTCGAAGACGGCAACGGCAGAACCGCCAGGGCGCTCTTCTATTGGTCGATGCTCAACCAGGGATACTGGCTCGCAGAGTTCATATCCATATCCCGAATCATTAAAAACGCCCCGGCACAGTATGGGAGAAGCTTCCTGTACAGCGAGCAAGACGAAAACGATCTCACCTACTTCTTGACGCATCAGCTCTCCGTCACCCAAAGAGCGATCAACGATCTGCATGAATACCTAAAACGAAAGATATTCGAGCTTCGCGATCTTCAGCGATCTCTGGCGAGCATGCCGGGAGAGTTCAACCATCGCCAACTGGCGATCCTCGAAAACGCGATCAAGAATCCCGGCGCCCGATACACCGTCGTATCACACGGAACAAGCCATGATGTAGCACGAGAGACAGCACGAAAAGATCTCGTCCAACTACAGGAGCGCGGCCTTCTCATAAGAAGGAAAACCGGCAGAGAGTACGCCTGGACCCCACAGGTCGACTTAATCACAAAACTCGGAAGTCAATAATCATGCTCCGCCCGGATGTCGCGTATATGAAATCACGAGGCAAGCCAGACCGCCTGGGGCGCATGGCTGACGGATCCGCACTGTGCGGCCGCCCTAGATGCGCTTCTTACGTACGATGAGTTTCCATAGCGGAGCGGAACATCCCCTCCTTCATAAAAAGCCATGATACGTCTGTGGCAGGACATTCGCCGGCGCGTGTCGCTCCGGCCCCGGCCGTCGCGACGCAGATCGCGGCGGTGGCCGGGAGGGATCCCGCGAAACGATCTACCAGCCTGGCACCAACTAGCAGCAACTGGCAGCACCCCTCCCAGGCAGTGGGAGACCATCCCCGCGTGCGCGGGAAGCACTGCGATCACCGGAAGATCCTCGGTTGTGGCGCGGGACCACCCCCCGCGTGCGCGGGGAGCATAGGAACCGGTTCACGGTCATCATCGTCGTGACGCACAAACCACCCCCGCGTGCGCGGGGAGCCATCCGCGCGTGCGGGGGGAGCACGACCGCGACCCGGACGGCGTGAGCGGGAACCGCTCAGACGGCGGGGTGGTGCCCGGACGGGGGTGGTTCCCGGGCGGCTCGCGGAGCGGATCATCACGAGCCGTCCGCAGGTGGAGGGGCCGTTCCGAGTGGCGGTTCGTTACTCGCCGCGTTTCTGTGTGCTGTCCGCCAGGAGTGCGAGGACTTCTGCTTGGCGGTGGCGGCGGTGGCCGCCAAGGGTGCGGATGCTGGTGAGTCTCCCTGCCTGGGCCCAGCGGGTGACGGTTTCGGGGTCGACGCGGAACATGATCGCGACCTCGGTCGGGGTGAGCAGCGCCTCGAACGGCTCACGCGCCGGTCTTCGCCCCCGCGACCGGCGCCCGGTGCCCGGTGCCCGGCCGGATCCGACCTGGCCGGGCACCGCCTCCCCGCAACACGCATCCACCGTCAGGAAAGCCCCATGCTCGAATCCCTGCTCGCGCGACCAGCCGGCTCATCGTGGAGACAGGTCGAGTCGTTCGACTGAAAGCGGTTCGCTGGTCGGACAGTATGAGAGTCCACCACCGGGATCACCTCCGGGGACATCCGGAGGCCGCCCTGCCGCCCCGCGCCGCGGCGGCCCGCACGATCGGGAGAGGGCACCGGCATGAGCGTCGGCACGATAGACAGCGAGAGTCTCCGCGACAAGATGGTCGACCGCCTGGCAGCCGATCATCATGCGAAGGGTCTGACCCTGCGTCCCGAGGTGGAGGCCGCGATGCGGACCGTCCCCCGCGAGCTGTACACGCCGGGTATCCCTCTGGAGGAGGCGTACGAGAACACCGCGATCATCACAAAGCGGGTCGGTGAAGAGAACATCAGCTCGGTGTCGGCTCCGTTCCTGATCGCGGAGATGCTCGGTCAGGCGGCGGACGCGCTTGGCCGCATGGAGGGCCGACACGTGCTGGAGGTTGGCAGCGGCGGTTACAACGCGTCGCTGTTGCGTGAACTCGTCGGCCCGGCTGGATCGGTCACGACCGTCGACATCGACCCCGAGGTGACCGACCGAGCCGCCGCCTGCCTGGAAGCGGCGGGCTACAACGACGTCATCGTGGTGTGTGCGGACGCCGAGCAGCCGATCGAGCCGGGCCGCTGCTACGACCTGATCATTGTCACGGCCGGGGCGTGGGACGTCGCGCCCGCGTGGCGCGACCAGCTCACCGAAGACGGTGTCCTCGTCGTACCGCTGCGTACGTTCGGAATGACCCGATCGTGGGCGCTGCGACGTTCCGGTCAGCGCCTGGTCAGCCATAGCCACCGCCAGTGCGGGTTCGTCTCCATGCAGGGCGCCGGAGCCCACGACATGCGGTACTTCGACATCGCCGACGGTGTCCACCTGCGGCTGGATGAGGGCCAGCAGATCGACCCCGCCGTTGTCGCCGGCCTCCTCACCAAGCCTCGTGAGGAGGCGTGGGCCGGGATGAGCCTGCCGCCCCGCACCGTCCTGTCCGACCTGGACCTGTGGCTGGCGGCTTACCTCATACGCGAGGTGCAGGAGTTCGTGGTGCTGTCGGCCCAGGAGGCCGCCGTCGCGTCCGGCATCGTCGCGCCCTCTTGGCGGTTCGGCACCCCTGCCACCGTCCACGACGGCACGTTCGCCTATCGGTCGGCTCTGCGCTGGACCGGCAGGCTTTTCGATCTCGGCGCATACGCGCACGGGAACGAGGCCGTTGCGGCGGCTGGTCGGATGGTCGAGCACATGCGCGCGTGGGTGGACGCGGGCAGCCCGTCTCCGGTGCTGCACGTCCTTCCCGCGCATGCCCCCGACGGCGACTTGCCGGACGGGGCGGTTGTGGACAAGCGGCACAGCCGCCTCGTCCTCGACTTCACCCCCGATGAGAAGGGAATCCTCTGATGGAGTACGAACTGAACCTCCGTCTGGTCGATGCCGGGCCCGCCGCGAGCGGTCACGCCACCAGCACCGACGACAACTGCGGCTCGGGCAACACCGGCTCGGACGCCTGCTCGGACGGCGACTCCCGCTGAACCCCGCCCACCCATCGGGCCCGGCCTGCAGGGGCCGGGCCCTCCCCTTCCTTCCGCCAAGCCCCGGAACGCGGAGCGAGAGATGGGACCATCCCCGCGTGCGCGAGGAGCATAGGTGGACGACCCGCGCGACCCCATTTGGCAGGGGACCATCCCCGCGTGCGCGGGGAGCACAGCCGAGCATCCCGGCGCTCATGCCGAGCATGGGGACCATCCCCGCGTGCGCGGGGAGCACGTGCGCCTGCCTCGTCGTCTCGTGCGCTTGCCGGGACCATCCCCGCGTGCGCGGGGAGCACTCCTCTCCGGCCACCATCCCTCGACGCTCGTAGGGACCATCCCCGCGTGCGCGGGGAGCACGCCACCCGCCGGGTGGCGGTGAAGGCCGGGTGGGGACCATCCCCGCGTGCGCGGGGAGCACCACACCTAGGAATTTCCTAGGTGTCCGCCTAGGGGACCATCCCCGCGTGCGCGGGGAGCACGTATGGAGAGCCGCGCGCCGGTGGCCGGGTTTGGGACCATCCCCGCGTGCGCGGGGAGCACGAACGAGTGGGCACGGAGTACGTGACCCATGAGGGACCATCCCCGCGTGCGCGGGGAGCACGGAACGTTCATTCGGCGCGCTGTCCCGGCGCCGGGACCATCCCCGCGTGCGCGGGGAGCACGGTGTCGGCGATGGAGCGGTCGGCGTCGGCGCGGGACCATCCCCGCGTGCGCGGGGAGCACTCCCGGACGCCGAAGTTCAAGGCGGGCGCGGAGGGACCATCCCCGCGTGCGCGGGGAGCACAGCCCGGCGACCTCGACGCAGGCCGTGATGCCGGGACCATCCCCGCGTGCGCGGGGAGCACAAGTCCTCGCGTTTGGCATCGGTGCCGCACTGGGGACCATCCCCGCGTGCGCGGGGAGCACCGGCTCTTCCCTTAGATGCCAGGGACCATGCCAGGGGACCATCCCCGCGTGCGCGGGGAGCACATTCGACGGATCGGATGTGTCAGTGGGAGTGTGGGACCATCCCCGCGTGCGCGGGGAGCACTTCAGTGGACGAGGGGACGGCAACGGAACTTCGGGACCATCCCCGCGTGCGCGGGGAGCACCCGCCTCCGCCACCAGCCCCGCAGAAAGGACCGGGACCATCCCCGCGTGCGCGGGGAGCACAGCCCCTCCTGTAGGTGAGGAAACCCCAGGTGGGGACCATCCCCGCGTGCGCGGGGAGCACTCTGCCTGACCTGCGGCGTTGTCGGCGGTGAGTGTGAAATTCGAGCACTTTCGAAGGATCGGACATTTCGGGCGCCACCGGATTTGTTGTCTCCACGTCCCACAGCAGAGTAGTCCACGCCTGTTGCGGGACGTGCTCGACGCAGCCCGCGCCTACTGACTCCAGTACGGCGGCCTGCCCATCTACGGCGCCACGGTACGGATCACCCCGGACAGGACGATCCATCTGCGGCGCGGCCAGTGGACGGCCACCATCGGGTAGTCCACGGTCCTCGGGGCGTCTCTGTGGACCACCTCCGCGTGCGTGGGGAGCACGACCGCGACCCGGACGGCATGAGCGAGAACCGCTCAGACAGGGGGCGGCGCCCGGACGGCCGGTGGTGCCCGGACGGCTCGTGGAGCGCGTCATCACGAGCCGCCCGCAGGTGGAAGGGCCGCCCCGGCAGGCGGTTCGTCACTCGTCGCGTTTCTGGGTGCTGTCTGCCAGGAGTGCGAGGACTTCGGCTCTGCGGTAGCGGCGGTGCCCGCCCAGGGTGCGGATGCTGGTGAGTCTTCCTGCCTGGGCCCAGCGGGTGACGGTCTTAGGGTCGACGCGGAACATCAGGGCGACCTCGGTCGGGGTGAGCAGCGCCTCGAACCGGGGCGGGAGGACGGGGAAAGAAGTGATGAGGGCGGAGCCGTCGCCACCGATGACCTTGATGCCTTGCATGGGGAATCTCCTGGTAGGGATCTGGGGCGGGGGCTGGGGCGGGGGCTGGGGGCGGGCGTGGTCGAGGAGTTCGGCGTGTACGGCGGGCGCGGCCGGCCGGGTGTTCGGGGGTGCACCGGCCGGACCGGGGGTGCGGTCCGGCCGGTGCGGGCGGCCCTCTTCCCCCTCCAGGAGAGGGCCGCGAGGTGCGGCCCGGGTCCCCTCCGGCCCGGGTCGCACAGTGAGGGGTGCGGCGTCCCCTGGGAGGTGATACCGCCGCACCGGCTTGTTAGGCCGCGTCCCGGTAGGGGTGGCGGGGATGGTGCGGCGCGGCGGCGGATGCCGGGGAAGGAACGCCGCCGCGCCTGCTCGGGGAAGGTGAGGACGCCGGAGGTCTCGGGGGTGCCGGGGCGGCCGGGGGCGCCGACGTGGTCGAGGCGGTCGGAGGGGCCGGGGGCACCGAAGCGGTCGGGGTGGCCGGGGCGGTGAGGGGGGTCTCGCGGCGGGCGGTCATGGCCATGACCGCCTCATACATCCGCCTCTCCAGCTCCTCGGCGCCGGCGGCCTCGACCATCAGCGGTTCGGTCGTCACCCAGGCGGCGATGGCGTAGAAGCGGCGGCTGCCCACGCCGTACAGCACGGTCCAGCTCGGCCACGCCTGGGCCAGGTGTTCGGCCTGGGCGCGGGCCGGGCCGTCCCACAGGCGGCGGTGCACCACGGCGGTGTGGATCTGCCCGGCGCGGTGACGGCCCGAGGTGCCGGAGGGGTGGGAGTCGCGGGGGTCGCGGGGGTCGCGGCGCCACATCATGACGTCACCACCCCGGCCGTCGCCGTCTCCTCCTGGCGGGCGGTCTCGGCCCGCAACTCCTCGAAGGTGTCGGCGTCCACCGTCCGCTCGGCCCCGGCATAGGCGGCCTGGGCGGAGAACGGCTCCCGGCGGCTGGCCCAGAAGCGGCCCCTGTCGCTGAGGAACACCTGCCAGCCGGGAATGGTGGATGTGGGCATTGTGGATCTAACATCTTCCATGGGTCAGGAGTCCCTTCCTGATCAAGGACCCGCCCGGACGTTCGCAGCGCCGGGCGGGTCCGCCATTTCACGGGGCTTTCCGCGGTGTCCGTGCAATAGTGGAATTGACCAGACGAGATATCCAAGAGGTTTACCGGGGGACGGCGCGTCTCCCCCAACCTTCCCCAGCCTTGGAGTACGGAATGCCGCGTACGCCTCAACCGGTTAATCCCGCCGCCTCCCCCTGGCACCTGCTCGGGGCCGTCATGCGTCACTGGCGTGACGACGTCCGGCAGCTGTCACAGCGCGATATCGCCGGGGTCGTCCACGTGGACCACACGATGATCTCCGCATGGGAACGTGCCACATCGCGTCCGGATATCAGCAGTGTCCGGGCGATTGATGAGGCCCTGGGAGCCGACGGGCAGATTACGGCGCTCCATATATTTATCGCCGAACTTGACCGGTTACGCAGAAGCAAAATGGATATAAATCCCCCGGTACGTGAGGAGGATGATGTGGAACGTCGTGCCCTTCTTCAAATCCTGACGGTGCTGGGTGCCGGTGCCGGCGTTCCCGCCTCCGCGGTGGACGCCCTTCACGCGGGCCTGCGGCAGATCACGGGTCACGCCTCCGAGAACGGCGCGGACGACTGGGAGCAGACCGCCTGGGATTACGCACAGGGTGTGTGGACCGAACCGCCTGGCTCAAGGGTCGCCGATCTGGCGGGCGACATCCGCGCCCTGGACCAGGTGCTGGCCCGCGCCCAGGCCCCGGCGGAGCACGCCACCCTGTTGCGTGTCTACGCCCAGCTGACGGCGTTCATGGCACTCGACCTGTCTGAAACCTCCCGCCCCCGCGCGTGCTGGCGTTCGTGGCGGGTGGCCCGCTCGGTCGCGGACGCTTCGGGAGATCGTGAGTTGAGCGTCTGGGTACGAGCCCGCGAAGCGTCGGATTCGTTCTATCTGGGCCGTCCTGGACCGGTCACGGACACCTTGCTGGATGAGGCCGTGCGTCTCGCCAACGGCAAGCCGTGCCCCGGTCTGAACACGGCGTTGAAGACCCGCGCCTGTATTTTCGCCGCGCAGGGACGGGCCGACCTCACCCGCGAAGTCCTCGGCGAGCTCAAAGGCGCCTACGAGCGGCTACCGGCCACGGTGACCGACGACCACATCTCCGTATGGGGCGTGCCGCTGGAGAGCATCCAATTCACTGAGGCCTTCGCGCTCACCAAGCTGGGAGACACCACAGCGGCCACCCCCCTGGTGGAGCAGGCCCTCGCGGCGTGCCCGCAGGAGAAGGCGGGAGGGCGGGCGAACATCGGTCTCATCCGGGCATGGGGGATGGTCCGGGATCGCGAGGTGACCGAAGGGCTCGGCCACGCCCTCGACATCACGACCGCCCTCCCCGTCACGGCCGCCCGGCGCAAACTCGTGGGAGAGATCCTGAGCGCCCTTCCCGACAGGGCCCGCGCACTGCCCGCCGCCCGCGACCTCCACGCCCTGGTGATAGCCGACCGGCCCTGAGCGCCCATCGGAAACCACGAAGAGTGCCCTGCCCCGCCGACGAGCGCCTCGCGGAAGCCCCGGGCACGTCCCCGATCCGGGAGGCGGCACCGGTGTGGTCCGCGTTCCCAAGAGGGTTCCGGTTAAGAGATGTACAGTTATCACAACTGTGCTTCTCATAGTGGGGGTCGAGTGCAGAAGCCCGTTGACATGTTCGACCGTGATCGTGAGTGGTCGGCGCTGGTGAGGTTCGCGGCCGACGAGCAGCCGGGTGCCACCCTGGGTGTGGTCTCAGGGCGCCGCCGTCAAGGGAAGAGCTTCCTGCTGGAGTCGCTCTGCCAGGAGCTGGGCGGGTTCTACTTCTCAGCTCAGGAGGCGACCGACGCCGAGTCGCTCGCCCTCATCGGGGAGGCGCTGACCCGCCATCTCGACCCGGCGATCCCGTTCACACCGTCGAACTGGCCTACGGTGATCGACGTTCTGCTGCGCATCGGCCGAGATCACCCGGTTCCCATCGTGATCGACGAGTTTCCCTACCTCGCCCGCGCCAATCCCTCCCTGCCTTCGGCCATCCAAGCCGCTTACGCGCCGCGCAGGATCGAGCGCACGGCCTCGCGGACCCGGCTACTGCTGTGCGGTTCGGCCATGTCCTTCATGGGAGGGCTGCTGTCGGGCAACGCGCCGCTGCGCGGGCGGGCCTCGCTGGACCTACCTGTGAACACCCTGGACTATCGGCTCGCCGCCCGGTTCTGGGAACTGACAGATCCCCGGCTCGCGCTGATGGTCCACGCCGTCGTCGGCGGTACGCCCGCCTACCGTACCGAGATGATCCGTTATGACGCCCCCCGAGGTCTGGACGACTTCGACGACTGGGTCGTGCGGGCCATCCTGTCCCCGGGAAGTCCGATGTTCCTAGAGGCGAGATACCTCCTGGCGGAGGAGCCCGACCTGCGAGACGGCGCCCTTTATCACTCGGTGCTCGGCGCCATCGCCGAGGGCAACAGCGGACGCGGCGGGATCGCCGGATACGTCGGCCGTAAAAGCAACGAACTGTCCCACCCGCTGACGGTTCTGGAGGACGCTGGGCTCATCGCCCGCGAGACCGACGCCTTCCGCGGCAACCGCACCGACTTCCGGATCAGGGAGCCGCTGCTCACCTTCTATCACGTGATGATGCGCCCCTTCTGGCCGCAGCTCATGCGTGCCGGAGCCACCGACCGGATCTGGCAGCGCGCCAAGCAGAGATTCGCCGGAAACGTGCTGGGGCCGCACTTCGAGAGACTGTGCCGCGACTGGACGCTCCATTTCGCGGAAGACCGTTTCGGAGGCTGGCCCTCCCAGGTGACGGCGGGCACCGTCAACGACCCGGCGAACAAAACGACCCACGAGGTGGACGTGGCGGCCGTGGGGCACGCCGACGACGGCAAGCCTCCGCTGCTCGCGATCGGCGAGGCCAAGTGGGGGGAGACCATGGGGATCGGGCATCTCGACCGCCTCCGGCGTATCCGCGATCTCATCGCCCACAACGGCAGATACGACACCTCGCGGACCCGCCTGGTGTGCTACTCGGGATCGGGCTTCACCGAGGAGCTCCTCCGGCTGGGCCGGCAGGGCGAGGTCGACCTGATCGGGCTCGGCGACCTGTACGGCTGATCCGCGATCGTGGCGCCCTCTCACGCGGGCCGGTTCGACGGTGCTCTCGACGGCCGGGGAGGTGCCCTGTCCGGAGTTGTATGAGCGGGCCCGGTGCGGGGGCGCGTCGCCGCACCGGGCCCGCCGTCTGAAGCGGCCGGTACTCCTCGTTCCCCAGGGGGCGAGGGGTACCGGCCGGGTGGTCAGGCCGGGTCGCCGAAGCCGATCGGGGTGAAGGCGCCGGCGAGACCCACCCTCGTGGCGAGGAGTTCTCTCAGCTCGGCGGGGGTGCCGAAGAGGGCGGCCGTCGACTGGGCGTGCTTGAAGTACAGGTGGGCGTCGTGCTCCCAGGTGAAGCCGATGCCGCCGTGGACGTGGACGGTGTCGCGGGTGACGGCGCGGTAGACGTCGCAGACGTAGGCGGAGACCAGCGGTGACAGGGTGCGCAGCCGTTCGGGCTCGGACTCCAGGGAGCGGACCGCGAACGCGACCGAGGCCCAGGCGGACTCGACGGCCACGGCCATGTCCGCGCACATGTGCTTGACGGCCTGGAAGGTGCCGATCGGCTTGTCGAACTGGTGCCGGGTCTTGGCGTAGTCGACGGAGAGCTCCAGGCAGCGGCGGGCCGCGCCGACCTGGGCCGCCGCGACGGCCAGCCGGGCCAGGTCGAGGGTCCTCTCCAGCGCCTCGACGGCCCCGGCGGTGAGCGGGATCTCGGTGGCGGGGGCGTTCTCGAAGCGCAGCTCGGCCAGGCGCAGCGTGAGGTCGAGCGTCTCGGACGGCGTGACCGTGACCGAGGGGGCGGACGTCCCCACCGCGAACAGGCCGAGGTCGCCGTCCTCCTTCGCGGCCAGGACGAGAACCACGTCCGCGGTGACGCCGTCGACCACGAGGCGCTTGACGCCGTCCAGGCGGTGGCCGCCGGAGCCGGTGGACACCGCGCGGGTGGCGACGGTGTCGCTCACCAGCCAGCTCACCGGGTTCTCCACCCACGCCAGGGTCGCGGTGACCGCCCCGGAGGCGATCGACTCAAGGAGCGCCGCGCGGCCGGGGCCGTCGCTGTAGGACCGCAGGAGGGAGGAGGCCATCACGCAGCTGGTGAGGTAGGGGCCGGTGAAGAGTCCCCGGCCGAGTTCCTCGGCGATGACGAACATCATCCCGGCGGGGAGCCCCGCGCCGCCGTGCTCCTCGGCGACGGCGACTCCCGCGAGCCCGGTCTCCTCGGCCAGGCCGCGCCAGGAGTCTCCGTAGCATCCGGCGGAGTCCACCTCCCGGGCCGCGGCGAGGGTGTCCCGATCGTTCACTATCTGACGGACGAGTCGCTGGAACTCCTTCTGCTCGTCCGTGTATCCGGCAAGGGTCACAAGGTCACCGCCTCGGGAGGCCGAGCAGTCGCTCGGCGATGATGTTGCGCTGGATCTCGCTGGTGCCGGCGTAGATGGTCTCCGCCTGGCCCTTGAAGAGGACGTCGTGCCAGGTGTCCACCGAGTAGTCGTCCCCGGCCGGGCGCAGGGCGGCGCGGGGGCCGACGACGTCCATGTAGATCTCGCCCATCCGGCGGTGCGCCTCGGACCAGAGCAGCTTGTACATGATCATCTCGGGGCCCTCGGGCTCGGCCTCGGCGAGCCGGTCGAGCCGGCTGCGGCCGAGGAAGCGCACGACCTCCAGCAGCGTGTACGCCTCCGCCATGCCCTGGCGGACCAGCGGATCGTCGGCCCTGCCGTCCTCGCGCACGACCGCCAGCACGTCCCTGAACTCGTCGAGGAACTCGAAGTGCCGGAAGGCGTAGCCCATGGAGCGCTCGGCGCCGAGCGTGGTCATGGTGACACGCCAGCCGTTGCCGAGTCCGCCGATGACGTCGGCGATCGAGGCCTTCGAGTCGTCGAAGTACACCTCGCTGTAGTCCAGGCGGCCGTCCATCTGCCGGATGGGGCGGACCTCCACGTTGTTGCCGGTCATGGGGACCAGGACGAAGGTCAGCCCCTGGTGTTTCTGCGCCTCGGGGTCGGTCCTGCACAGCACGAAGCACATGTCGGCGCCGTGCGCCTCCGAGGTCCAGGTCTTCTGCCCGGTGATCGACAGGGTGTCGCCGTCCACGATCCCCCGGGTCCGCACGCCGGCCAGGTCGGAGCCCGCGTCGGGTTCGGAGAACCCCTGGCAGTACACGTCCTGGCGGCTGACGATGCGGGGCAGCAGCCGCCTGCGCTGCTCCTCGGTGCCGTGCGCGATGATGGCCGGGCCGACCAGCGCCTCACCGAAGCCCAGCATGGGCCGGGGCACGCCCGCCACGGCGAACTCCTCGTCCAGGACGGCCAGCTCCAGCGGGCCCATGCCGGCGCCGCCGTACTCGACCGGCCAGTGCAGGCAGAGCCAGCCGCGCCGCCGCAGGCGCTCCAGCCATTCGGCCATCTCCGGGCCGACGTCCCTGGTCCAGACGTCGCCGTCCTTGGGCAGCCCGTCCACCCGGTTCTCGGCCACCCATCGGCGTACGGTGGCCCTGAACTCGGTCAGGCGGCGTTCCTCATCGGGGTTCACCAGCTACCTCCAGCGTGGATGCCCCGTCCTTCGGGGCGGGGAGGAAACGCGGCACGGTCAGGCACGGTGGTCTCCTGGTTTTGTCGGCAGGGCTCGGTAGGTTGATCGGCGTGTCCCGCTTCCGGCTTCGGCCCACCCCCGCCCAGGAGGCGGCGTTGGCCGGGCACTGCGGGCACGCCCGATATGTGTGGAATCTCGCCGTCGAGCAGCACGCTCATTGGAAGCCGGGCCGCAAGGGCGCGCCCGGTTTCGCCGAGCAGTGCCGTCAGCTCACCGAGGCGCGGGCGGAGTTTGGGTGGCTGCGCGGCGGGTCGATCATCGTGCAGCAGCAGGCGCTCAAGGATTTCGCCCAGGCCATGGCGAACTTCTTCGGCGGCACCCACCGCCGCCCGGCCTTCCGTAAGCGTGGCCGGGGCGAGGGGTTCCGCGTCGTCGCGGTCAAGCCGGGCGATGTGCGCCGCTTGTCGCGCCATGTCGGTGAGGTAAGGGTTCCCAAGGTCGGCTGGGTGCGGTTTCGCTGGTCGCGCGCCAAGGTAAAGGCCGCGATCGCCCGGCTCAAGGCCCGCGAAGCCGACCGGCGCAAGGACTGGGTGGAGAAGGCCAGCACCGGTCTGGCCCGCCGCTTCGACGTCATGGCGGTCGAGAACCTGAAGATCCGCAACATGACCCGGTCCGCACGCGGCACCCTCGCCGCGCCCGGCCGGAACGTCCGGCAGAAGGCCGGGCTGAACCGGGGCATCCTCGCCGCCGGGTGGGGCCGGCTCGTGACCCGGCTGGAACACAAGGCTCCGGGCCGGGTCCGGAAGATCAACCCGCGTTACACGTCGCGGACCTGCAACGCCTGCGGGCACATCGCCGGGGAGAGCCGCGAGGGCCAAGCCCTCTTCTTGTGTGTGGCCTGCGGGCACCGGGACAACGCCGACGTCAACGCGGCCCGCAACCTCCGGGATACGGCCGCGGGGCACGCGGTCGCTGCGCGGGGAGGCCCGCCGTTGGGCGGGCCGACGAACCGCGAACCTCAACCCGACCTCCTCTTAACGGTGTAGGAACGGTTGGAATCCCCCGTCTTCAGGCGGGGGAGGATGTCAAACGAGCCGGTGAGGCACGGGGATCTGCTTGCGGTCCTGGAAACGCGACCAGCGGTAGGGGTGCAGGGGGAGCGAGGTCGGCTCACCCGACATGGACTGGGCGAGCAGCTCGCCCACCACCGGGCCGAGCCCGAAGCCCTGCCCGCTGAAGCCGGTCGCCACGTAGAGGCCGTCGAGGCGCTCGATCGGCCCGAGGACGGGCAGCGCGTCGGCGGTCATGTCGACCAGTCCGGCGATGGTCCGCACGATCCGCGCGTGACCGACACCGGGGAGAACGCCCTGGAGCGCCGCGAGCTTCCGCCTCGGGAACTTCTGGGGCACCAGCGGGTCGAAGCCGCTCGGCGCCGGGGCCGCGCCCAGGGATGCCTGGATCTCGGACTTGAGGATGCGCGGGTCGAATCGGAACTGGACCTCCTTGCGGCGGTCGATGAGCCTGGGGATCCAGATGAGCATGTCGCGGAAGTCGTGAAAGCTCAGGTAGTGGCCGGCGCCGAGCGTCCGGTATCCGCCGGTGACCCGGATCACCCCGTCGGACATCTGCCGGGCGCCGTAGTCCGGGCCGCGCAGGAAGTAGTCGAAGCTCCGCTCGATCGGCTGGGTCTCCCCGTGGTAGATGCAGACCAGCTGCATGGGGAGGCGGATGCGGAGCCGGTCGAGGAGCCTGGTCGTCCAGACCCCGGCGGCCAGGAGCACCTTCTTGGCGGTGACGACCTCTCCGGACAGCAGCTCGACGCCGGCGACGGCCCCCTGACGTGTGCGCACCCGGCTGACCGTCTCGCCCATCCGGAAGTGGACCCCCCGCCCGCGGGCCAGCGCGGCGTAGGCCTTGGTCGCGGCCACCGAGTCGACGAGGGCGTCCTCGGCGCTGTAGGCGGCGCCGATGATGTCCTTGGAGAGTTCGGGAAAGCGCTCTCGCACGTCCGAGGCGGAGAGCATCTCGATCTTGATGCCGTTGTCCTTGGCCGTTTCGCGCATCTCCTCAAGGATCAGCATGTCCTCGGCCGAGTGCGCGGGGCAGAGCCGCCCCATCTTCTGGTACTCGAAGGGCGTGGGCAGCTCGCTCACGGCCCTGTCCCACTTCTCCACGCTGGCGCCGGCGATGTCGGAGGCGTACTTTCCGAGGATCCCGATGGCACCCATGTTCCGGCCGGAGGCCTCGTAGGCGACGTCGTCCTTGTCGACGACCAGCACCTCGAAGCCGCGTGCGGCCAGCTCGGCGGCCGTCACGCAACCGGTAATCCCCGCGCCCACCACGATGACGTCATAGCGGCCTGTCATGAATGACTCCCTGCATACTGCGCCCCTGGCCTCGCCGACCGGGGGCGCGATGACTCGATGCCACCCTCGGGCACGTCACGAACATTACAGGATTGCCATATTCGGTACAAGATGTAATGTTGTGCTACAGTCTCGGCGTGGCCGGGACAAGACGGGCCGCCGGGTGGAGAGGCTGGTGAGGGCACGGATGAGCGGTCGGGTGGCCATCGCGGGGGTCGCGGAGTCGGATCTCGGCATCACGGGGAGGACGCCGATGGCGCTTCAGGCGCAGGCGGTGACCCGGGCGCTCGGGGAGGCCGGGCTGAGCCTGGCCGACGTGGACGGCTACTGCACCTCGGACCTCGCCGGGGAGTACGCCCCCAGCGTCCGCATGGCCGAATATCTCGGCATCCGGCCGACCTACCACGACACCACCGCCCTGGGCGGGGCGTCCTTCCTGTCACAGGCCGCGCACGCCGCCCAGGCGATCAGGGACGGCCGGGCCGAGGTCGTCGTGGTGGGCTACGCGCGAGCCCCCCGGAGCTGGAACCCGCCGGGCGCGCCCTCGGCGCCGGTGTACGGTCCCGGCCAGTACGAGCGCATGTGGGGCGCCCCGTTCCCCATCACCGCGTACGCGCTCGCCGCGCGGCGTTACCTCCACGAGCACGGGGCGACCTCCGAACAGCTCGCCGCGGTCGCCGTCGCCGCCCGGCAGTGGGCCGGGCTCAACCCCGCCGCCTACCGGCGGGACCCGCTCACCGTCGACGACGTGCTGAACTCCCGCATGATCGCCGATCCGCTGCACGCGCTGGACTGCTGCCTGGTGACCGACGGCGGCGGGGCGATCGTCCTGGTGGGCGAGGCCCGCGCCCGCGACCTGCCGGAACGCCCGGTGTTCATCCTCGGCCACGGCGACGCCTCCACCCACATGAACGTCTCGTCGATGCCCGAGCTGACCCGGACCGCCGCCGCCTCCAGCGGCGCGCGGGCCCTCCGTGAGGCCGGTGCCGGCATCGGCGACATCGACGTCTTCCAGATCTACGACTCCTTCACCGTCACCGTGCTGCTGACCATGGAGTCGCTCGGCCTCTGCGGCCCCGGTGAGGCGGGCGCCCTCGTCGCCGAGGGACGGACCGCGCCCGGCGGCGACCTGCCGACCAACACCAACGGCGGCGGGCTCTCCTACTGCCACCCCGGAGAGTACGGAATCTTCACCATCATCGAGGCGGTCCGGCAGCTCAGGGGGGCGTGCGGGGACCGTCAGGTGCCCGGCGCCGAGCTCGCCCTGGCCCACGGCACGGGTGGCGAACTCAGCGCGACATCGACGCTCATACTCGGGAGAGACTGATGACCAGGGTCTACCCATCGGCCTACGAGGACGCCGACTCCCGGCCGTTCTGGGCCGCGCTCGGCGAGGGCCGGCTGGACATGCCGAGGTGCGACGACTGCGGACGGCACCTCTTCTACCCGCGCGCGGTCTGCACGGGCTGCGGCGGCGAGCGTCTGACCTGGGTCACCGCCCGGGGACGGGCGACGGTGCACAGCTTCACCACGATCCACGAACGCGGCGGCGGAACCTACGTGATCGCCCTCGTCGACCTCGCGGAGGGGCCCAGAATGATCACAGAGATCATCGGCGAGCGAGCCGGGGAGGTCGCCATCGGCGACGAGGTGGTCCTCGTCGTCACCGGCGACCCCGCCCGCCCGTTCTTCCGCCTCGCCGGATCCGGGCCGGGTGAGGACGGATGACGCCTCGGTTCGGCCGGCTGCTGCGGGCCAGATCCGTCGCCCTCGTCGGGGTGAGCGAGCAGTCCTTCTGGTCCCGGCACCTCGTCCGGAACCTCGCGGCCTTCGGCTTCGACGGTGACGTCCACCTGGTCAACCCCACCAGGAGCCGGCAGTTCGGGCGGCCCTGCCACCCCGATCTGGACGCGGTGCCGGGCCCGGTGGACCTGGCCTTCGTGATGACCTCCAGCGCGCGGCTCGACGACATCGTCGAGCAGTGCGGGAAGAAGAGGGTCACCTCGATCGTCGCGCTCACCTCCGGGCTCGGCGAGAAGGGGGCGGAGGGTGCCGCGCACCAGGCGGCGCTGCTGCGCCGCTGCGAGGAGCTCGGAATCGCGCTTCTCGGACCCAACTGCCTCGGCCTCATCGACTACCACTCCGGGCTGGCCGCGTTCGCCGACCGGGTCAGCCCGCCGATGGAGCCGGGAGCCGTCGCGGTGATCAGCCAGAGCGGCGCCCTGCTCCAGCTGATCCACCGGGCCGCCCAGCGCCGTTCCCTCGGCCTGTCCCACCTCGTCTCGGTCGGGAACGAGGCGATGTTCACCTCGGCGTCGATCGCCGAGGAGCTCATCGAGCATCCGGCGGTGCGGGTGATCGCCATGTATCTGGAGGGCATCCGGGAGCCCGAGCACTTCAGGCGGGTCGCGGAGCGGGCCCGGGAGCTGGGCAAGCCCATCGTCGCCGTCAAGGCGGGCCGTTCGGAGATCGCCGCGCGGGCGGCGCTGGCGCACACGGGCGCCCTGACCGGCGACGACCGGCTGGTGGACGCGGTCTTCGGCGACCTCGGGGTGACCAGGGTCTCCACCCCGGAGGACCTCGTCGAGACGGCGGCGGCGTTCGCGACGGCCGGCTGGCCCCGGGGACGCCGGGTGGCCGTGGTCAGCGCCTCGGGCGGGGCCTGCGGCATGGCCGCCGACCTGGTCCAGGAGACCTCGCTCACCCTGCCGGAGATCCCGCCCGGGGTGCGGGACCGCCTGACCTCGGTCCTCCCCTCGTTCGGCACGCCGCAGAACCCGCTGGACACGACCGGCGCCATCGTCGACGATCCGGGCCTGCTGCGGGCGTGCGTGGGCGAGCTCGCCCAGGCCGGCGTCTACGACGCCATGATCGTCAACCTGGACCTTCCCCCCGCCTCGGAGGGGGAGCTCGACGACATCGCCGAGCGGATGCGCGGCATCGCCGACGCGATCGCCGCGCCGTCGATTCCGATTCTGCTCGCCGGCACCCTCGCCGGAGACGTGGACACCTCCCGCCAGGCCTACTTCCACGGGCGCGGCCTGCACGTCTGCGACGGCCTCGCCCAGGCCGTCAGAACCCTCGGCCACCTCGCCGAGTACGGCGAGAACGCCGCGCACGCCACCCGGGCCGCCGCCCATGCCGGGCCGTCCGAGGTGTCCGGGCCGTCCGTCTCCGGGCGACCGGCGCCGGACACCGGTCTCACCGGGGAGGCCGGGGGGGCGCTGAACGCGGCAGCCCCGGTGAGACCGGTGGACACCGTGGACCCCGTCCTGGAGACCGCCGCCCAGGCGCTCAACGAGCACGAGAGCATCGGCCTGCTCGGACGGTACGGCCTGCCCGTGAACGAGGGGCGGCTGGCCACCGACCGCGAGGGGGCCGTCGCCGCGGCCGAGGCCCTCGGCTACCCCGTGGTGGCGAAGATCCAGTCGGCGGACATCCCGCACAAGTCAGAGCTCGGCGGGGTGCTGCTCGACCTCCGGGACGCCGGCCAGGTGGGCGCGGCGTACGACACCCTGGCCCGCGTCGCGGGCGATCTGCCCATCGACGGCGTCCTCGTCGCGCGGCACATCAGGCCGGTCGCCGAACTGATCGCGGGCGTCGTGGTCGACCCTCGGTGGGGGCCCGCCGTCATGGTCGGCATGGGCGGCGTGTTCGCCGAGGTCCTCGACGACACCAGTCTGGGAATTCCCCCGCTGGACCACGCGGGCGCGCTCGCGATGGTGGAGAATCTTCGAGGCGTGAAGATCCTGCGGGGTGCCCGGGGGCGTCCGGCGGTGGATCTCTCCGCCGTCGCCTCCTTCCTGGTCCGGCTCGGCGACGTGGCCGTCGCCCTGCGGGAACAGGTGGCGGCGATCGACGTCAATCCCCTGTTTGTTCGCGAGACAGACGTGCTCGTCGGTGATGCACTGGTGATCCCGCGACCGGCACACCCGGAGCGCGGCCGGACCACCCCAGCCGCCGTACCCCTCCCATCCACTGAGAGTGATCATGAACAGATCCCCGAACAGATGGCGCCATGACGCAGAGTGACGACCAGGCGCCGGCCGCGGGCCGTACGGTGAGCGAGCTGCTCCGCCTGCGCGGGCCGCAGCTCACCGCCGCGGAGCGCAAAGTCGTACGAATACTGATCTCGCAGTATCCCATCGCCGGCCTCGAATCCCTCCCCAAGCTGTCCGAGCGCGCCCAGGTCAGCGCGCCGACCGTGCTGCGGCTGCTGGCCAAGCTCGGCTACAACGCGTACGCGGACTTCCAGCGGGCGCTGCTCGACGAGGTCTACGCCCGGATGAGCGAGCCCTCCACCAGAGCCGGAGGTGAGGGGCAGCGGGACGGGAAGGACGACGATCTCGGCGCCGTCCTCAGCCGCCTCTCGGAGAACGTGGCCGAGACCGCCGAACACGTCGAGCGCTCCGAGTTCGACGAGGTCGTGGCGCTGCTGTCGGACGTCAAAAGACCCGTTCTCACCCTCGGCGGGTTCGAGAGCGACGTCTGCAGCCTCCACCTGCTGAGCCTGCTGAGCCAGCTCCGCGGCGACGTCCGTCACGTCCGCGCCAACCCCAGCGGCTTCTCCGTCGAGCTTCTCGACGTCACCCGGCGGCACGTCATCGTGGCCTTCGACTTCCGTCGCTACCAGCGCGGAACCATCGACTACGTCAGGCAGGCGGCCGGTCAGCACGCCACGGTCGTGCTCTTCACCGACAAGTGGATCTCCCCGGCGGCCGACCACGCCCGCTACGTGTTCGTCTGCGACACCGCGGGGGTCGGCCCCTTCGACTCGCGTGCCGGGGTCGTGGCCCTCATCGAGGCGCTCGTGGCCTCGGTCACCACCGCCATGGGCACGGCCGCGCAGAAGCGCATCCGCGCCGTCTACGACCGCCTCAGCGGCTCCACCTGGGCGGAGGGCCTGCTACGACCGGCCCCTTCCGAACAGCCCCCCGGATCCGCCGCGCCCCTCGCGGCCACGGATCCGGAAGACCGGTAGAAGAAGAGAAGACCAGTAGAGGAACGGAGCGGCATGAGATCCACCGGCTCATCCCCCGGAGAGGAAACCCGATGAGATTCGCCAGGCGCGTGGCCCTTGTCACCGGCGCGGCCGGGGGCATCGGCGCCTCCGTCGCCGAACTGCTGGCCGCCGAGGGCGCCGTGGTCGGTGTCGTCGACCTCAACCACGCGGCGGCCGAGAAGGTCGCCACCCGGCTACGGGGGCTGGGCGGCGAGGCGACGTCCTACGCGTGCGACGTGAGCGACGCGCGGAGTGTCGACGCGACCGTCGAGCGGCTCTGCCAGGACCACGGCCGGGTGGACATCCTGGTCACCTGCGCGGGCGTGCTCCGTGACAACCTGCTGTTCAAGATGAGTGACGACGACTGGAGATCGGTCATCGACACCCACCTGACCGGCACCTTCAACTGCGCGCGGGCCGTGCAGCGCCCGATGGTCGCCCAGCGCCACGGGAAGATGGTGTTCCTGTCGTCGGACTCCGCGGGCGGCAGCCGGGGACAGGCGAACTACTCGGCCGCCAAGGCGGGAATCGAGGGCCTCGCCAAGACCCTCGCCATCGAGCTCGGCAAGTTCGGCGTCAACGTCAACGCCGTCGCCCCCGGATTCGTCGAGACCGAGATGACCCGCGCGACCGCGCAGCGGATCGGCCTCGACTACGAGGAGTTCAAGGCGAACTCGGCCGCCAAGGCGGCACTGGGCCGGGTCGCCACCCCCGAGGACATCGCGAGGGTGATCGCCTTTCTCGCCTCCGACGACTCGGCCATCATGACCGGCCAGGTCCTGCTCACCCGCGGATCGCCGTGACCGGCACCAAAGACGCCGCCGCGCCCGGCCCGGACACCGCCGCGCGCCCGGCACCGGAACGGCACGTCTTCCACGGACTCGGCGACCTCGCCGGGTCCGTGGGGATCCGGCTCGGCCCGACCGGGTGGCGTACGGTCACCCAGGACGACGTCACCGCGTTCGGCCGGATCACCGGCGACGAGCAGTGGATCCACACCGACGTCGAGCGGGCCCGGCGGGGGCCGTTCGGCCGGACGATCGCGCACGGGTTCCTCACCCTGGCGCTGTGCTCGTGGGTTTTGGACGAGCTGCAGACCACGACCGGCGTCTCGTACGCGATCAACTACGGTCTGGACCGGGTCCGCTTCCCCGCCGCCGTCCCGGCCGGGGCCCGGGTCGGCGGCACGGTCCGGCTCGACGCGGTGACGGATCGGGGCGGTGACGTCGACGCGGCCTGGATCGTCGAGATCACGGTGGAGGGCGCCGCCCGCCCGTCGTGCGTCGCCACCATGCTGAGCCGCTACCGGCCCTGAGGCGTCCCCGCCTCGGGGCCGTACGGGTGGGGACGGGCGGGCGCCCCCGCCTCAGGGGGCGGGGTCGACGGCCTTGCCGTTGGCCTCGGGACCGCCCCCCGAGGCGGGGGCGGCGCCGTTCAGCAGGGAGCGGGCGAGGCCGAGGCCGGTGCCGCCGAGGGTGAGCGCCTTGGCCAGCATCTCCTCGATCCCCTGGGCCCCGTTGAGGACCACCATGTGGTCGACGTTGCCGAAGGCCCGCGCCCCCGCCTCCACGATCCGCGGCCAGTTCTCGGCGAGCTGCTGGGCGATGACCGCCTCCTGGTTCTCGGCGAGGGCCTCGGACCGGGCGCGGATCGCGTCCGCCTCGGCCAGGCCCTTCGCCCTGGCCGCCTCGGCCTCCGCGAGTCCCTGCGCCTTGGCGGCCTCGGCCGCGGCCAGCCCCCGGGCCTTGGCGGCCTCCGCCTCACCGAGACCGGTGGCCTTGGTCGCCTCGGCCGCCGCGAGGCCGCGCAGCCGTACCGACTCCGCCTCGGCCGCGGCGGCCTGCTTGACCTGGGACGCCTGCGCCACGGCGCGGAGCTCGGTCTCGCGGGCCTCGGCCTCGGCCTGGGCGATGCGGGCGTCGCGCTCGGCCTGGGAGAGCGTCACGGTCTCGTACGCCCTGGCGTCGGCGGGCTTGCGGACCTGGGCCTGGAGCCGCTGCTCGGCCAGCGCCGCCTCCAGTTCGGCGGCGCGGGTCTCCTGGACCACGACCTCCTGACGGGCGGACGCCTCCGAGAGCGGGCCCGCCTGGCGGGACCTGGCCTGCGCCTCGTCGATCTCCGCCTGGTAGGCGGCCTGCTTGATCTGGGCGTCGCGCCAGGCGGCCGCCTTGTTGGCCGCGGCGACCTGCTCGGCCTCGGTGGCCTCCTGGTCGCGCTGGGCCTCGGCGATGCGGGCGGAGGCGGCGATCCTGGCGGCGTGCGGCTTGCCCAGGTTGGTGATGTAGCCGGTCTCGTCGTCGATCTCCTGGATCTGCAGGGAGTCGACGATCAGGCCAAGTTTGATCATCTCGTCGGCGGCGGAGGCGCGGGTCTCCCCGGTGAGCCGCTCGCGGTTGAGGATGAGGTCCTCGACGGTCAGGTTGCCGATGATCGAGCGCAGGTGGCCGGTGAACAGCTCGTGGATGGCGCCGTTCATCGAGTCCTGCTGGTCGAGGAAGCGGCGGGCGGCGTTGGCGATGGAGTGCAGGTCGTCGCCGACCTTGTAGATCACCACACCCCGCACGACCACCGGGATGCCCTGCTGGGTGACACAGGAGACCTGGAGGTTGGCCGCGCGGCTGTCCAGGCGCAGGCGGCGGGCGGTCTGGAAGCCGGGGAGCACGGAGGTGCCCTTGCCAGTGATGATCTTGAAGCCGAGGCTGTCGGTCAGCTCGGTCCTGCCGCGGGCGCCGAGACCGGAGATGATCAGCGCCTCGTTGGGTTCGGCCACCCGCCAGACGGCCTTGAACAGCAGGATGAGGATGACAAGGGCGGCGAGGACGACGCCGGCGACGAGGTAGGGCTCGGTGGGCAATGCAGCCTCCGCGGTGGGAGATGAGGGGGATCAGACGAGCGCGCGGGCGACGTAGACCGTGCGGGGCGGGAAGTACTCCACGACGACGACGATCGAGCCGGTGGAGATCACCTCGTCGGGGATCGTGGAGTGCGCGTAGAAGGCCTCGACACCGCCGCGGACCTCCACCATCACCTCCCCGACGAGGCCGGGGCCGATCCTGCCGGTGACCCTGCCCTGCTTACCCACCACGCGAGGCCCCCGTCCCATCGTGAAACAGATCCACGTCCGCGGACGCTACTCCGGCATGCCTCGTTCCACCACCCGCCGTGGTGGGGCATCGGCCCGCCGGGCCGTCACCGCGCACCCGCGCCCTCCGTCTTCGAACCGACAACGATCACCGTGGCGGCGGGGTTCCCCCGAGGAGCGCGGAACCGCATGCCTATTGGCCGCGTTTCCGGCGGACGTGTCATGACGCCCGTCCTGCCGATATCGCGAATAGCGTTTCAATACGGCGGGTAAAAAGTTCCCGGGACCACCGCGAGGCGGCCGTGGCCGGCCGGCCGGATCGTGATGATCACCCCATGACCGATCCCCAGGAGATCACTTCCCGCAGGGCCCGAGATCTGGGCATGGACCGGCATATCTCCCGCCGTGACTTCTTCGACGGCGTGGCCGCGGTCGCCGGGGTGGCCGCGCTGGGTCCGGCCGCCCCCCGGCCCCGGGAAGCCCGGACGGCGGCAGGGGCCGGCGCGACGGGGACGGGCGGCGCCACGCGAGCCCCGAGAGGCTCTCAGGGGTCCTATTACCCCCCCACCCTCACCGGACTCCAGGGCGACACTCCCGAGGCCCTCAGCGTGCCACACGCCCTGCGCGACAACAGGTTCTGGAGACACGCGGGCACCCCCAAGCCCACCGGCGAGCGCTACGACCTGATCGTGGTGGGTGGCGGGATCAGCGGGGTGAGCGCGGCCCACCGGTGGCTGGAGGGCGACCCCGGCGCCCGGATCCTGATCCTGGACAACCACGACGATTTCGGCGGCCACGCCCGGCGCAACGAGTTCAACCCCCGGGGCCGCCGGGGACCGCTGGTCGGGTACGGCGGATCCCCGTCGATCGAGGCGCCCTCGGCGTGGACCCCCGAGGGCAGGGACCTGCTCGGCAAGCTCGGGGTGGGGCTCCAGAGGCTGGGTGACTGCTTCGACCACGGGCTCTACCCCGGGCTCAAGATGTACGACAGCGTCTTCTGCGACCGGGAGACCTTCTCGGCCGACAGGCTGGTGGTCCTCGCCCCGGGCAAGGGGACCTCCCGGTGGGTCGCGGAGTTACCCGTCGCCGAGCAGGCCAGGAGGGACCTGCTCATGCTGTACGCAGACCCGCCCGACTGGTTCCCCGGCCTGTCGGACGGCGAGAAGAAGGAGCGGCTGTCCAGGCTGACCTACGCGGGCTTCCTCAGGGACGTCTGCAAGGTCCACCCGGACGTGCTGGGGTTCGTCCAGACCATGCCGAACGACGAGTGGGGCTACGGCTCCGACGCCTTCGGCGCGATCGACGCCTGGGGCAGCGCCGGCGGCCACGGCTATCCGGGGTTCGGCGGGCTGGGGCTCGACCGCGCCAAGCCGTCGGAGTACAACTCGCCGAGCATGATCAAAAATTGGGGCGCCGGCGACCCGCGCGTCCACCACTTCCCCGAGGGCAACCAGGCGCTGGTCCGGATGATGATCGCCCGGATGGTCCCGGGCTTCGCCACGGCCGGCGACATGGAGGGCGTCACCACCGCGGGGTTCGACTACGACAGGCTCGACCTGCCGGGCAACGGGGTCCGCGTCCGCCTGTCCAGCCCGGTGGTCTCGGCGGCCAACGACGGCGATCCCGACACGGCCGCCACCGCCACGGTCGGCTACTTCGACGGCGAGAGGGTGCGGACCGTCCAGGCCGCCAACGTGATCATGGCCTGCTGGAACATGATGATCCCCCATCTGGTCGCCGGGCTCCCCCCCGACCAGGATCGGGCGCTCCGCGGCGCCGTCAAGGTGCCGCTGCTGTACGCGACGGTCCAGCTCCGCGGCTGGGAGTCCTGGAGGAGGGTGGGCGTCCACCGCACCCGCTTCACCGGCGCCTACTGGTGCGTGGCCGAACTGGACCACCCGGTCGGCATCGGGGACTACCGGTGCCCGAGGAGGCCCCACGAGCCGATCAACGTGCACATGGTCCGCACGCCGGCCGTACGGGGCATGTCACCCTCCGACGGCGCGGTCGCCGGGCGCTACGAGCTGCTCGCGACGCCCTACAGTCACCTGGAGTACAGCATCCGCGACCAGCTCACCCGCCTGCTCGGGCCGGGCGGTTTCGACGCGACCCGCGACATCCAGGCGATCACGATCAACCGGTGGGGCCACGGCTACGCGCCGGAGTACGCCACCCCGTGGAACCTCGACTTCTACCCCCACGGGCCGCTGCCCGCCACCCTGGCCCGCCGCCGGTTCGGCCGGATCGCGATCGCCAACTCCGACTCGGTGCCGGCCGCCTACGCCGACGCGGCGATCACCGCCGCCTACCGCGCCGTCCTGGAGTTGCGGGCTTGACCGGACATCCGGAAAACACCTATCCGGGGGCGGCGACGCCGCCCCCGGCCGGGGCACGACCGGGGGCGCGGGGGCGCGCGTGTTGACAGGGACACCCGTCAGCCGGTAACAGGGGGTGATCCCACGGCGGGCGCACCGGCCCTCCGGGGGAAGTGTGGCCGCAGATCAGCGTCTCAGGGGCCGTCCGAAACCTCCGCGCACAGCCTTGACCCGACCGCCCGCACGAGTCAGCCGCCGATTCCGGATGACCAGAACAGCGCACCGTCCGCATCTCGCGGGCTACCCGGAGGACGTCTCACCAATCCCGGCACCGACTCAGGTAATCACATTAATCATCAGATCCTCCCCTGCGCCGGGGGCCTTATCGGTGCTAGTCTCCTGTGCGATCTTCCGGAGGCGCATTTCATCCCTAAAGCAGCGCGGGCCTCCACACACTCAGAAGTTGGGACGAGTGGGCATGGGCTCTGGAAACCGGTCAATTCGGTTCAAGATCTTTTTGCTGCTGCTCTTACCCCTGCTCTCGCTAAGCGCCTTGTGGGGCTTCGTTCTTAACCTGACCGTGGGCGACGGAGCAGCTCTGCTGCGATCGAACACCCTCTACCAGACCGTTGGTATGACCTCCACCGACCTGGGACTCCAACTTCAGGCCGAACGGACGCAGTCCTCAATGGCGATCAGCTCACGGATCCTCACCAGTGGGATCGGTCAGCAGCGCGACCGCACGGACCGGGCAGTGGAGAAGTTTCGGCAAGCGGCGTTCGCCGATGATTCCGGCAGTCCGGAACTACGGGCATCGCTGAACACACTCATGCGTCAGCTCGACCGACTCCAGGATGTCAGGGTCGGCATCGACAGCGGCCGCCACAGCCGGCTGGACGTGCTGTCGAACTACAACGAGATCCTCGACGCGGTCTTCCTCCTCTACGACCAGATGGTCGCGGTCCCCGACCTGTCGATCTACCAGCAGGCCGCGGCCATGCAGTCGATGGCCGGCGCCCGCGAGATGATCGCCAGGGAGAACGCGCTGATCAGCGGGGCGTTGATCGACTCCCGGCTCTCCGCCGGGGAGCGCGACGCCTTCGCCGGATACGCCGCCACCAGGCACTACCTGCAGGCCCGCGGCCTGTCCGCGCTGGACACCACGCTGGGCAAGCCGTACCGCGACACGTTCAACTCCACCGCGTTCGACAAGTTCACCGCGCTGGAGAAGGCCATCGTCTCCGGAAGCGGCCGCCGGCTGCCCCCGGAGGCCACGCAGTGGCGGCAGACCACCAACGGGCTGGCCGTCTGGCTCGACGAGCTCGGCGCCGCCTCCTCCAAGGCGCTGGCCGAGCGGTCCCAGTCGGTGGCCACCTGGATCATGGTGAGGATCGCGGTCGCCGGCGGCATGGGACTGGTCGCGGTGATCGCGTCGATCATCATCTCGGTCCGCTTCGGCCGCCGCCTGGCCGGTGAGCTGGCCGGGCTCCGCTCGGCCGCGCTGGACCTGGCGGACGTGCGGCTCCCGGAGGTCGTGGAACGGCTCAGGCGTGGCGAGGAGGTGGACGTACGGGCCGAGGCGCCGCCGATCAGCGCGGACGGGTCGGCCGAGATCCACGACGTCGCCCAGGCGTTCGACTCGGTGCAGCGCACCGCCGTCGAGGCCGCCGTGGGCCAGGCCAGGCTGCGCCGCGGCGTCAGCCAGGTCTTCGTGAACCTGGCCCGGCGCAAGCAGAGCCTGCTCCAGCGCCAGCTCATGCTGCTGGACAACATGCAGCGACGGGCGACCGACTCCGACAGCCTGGACGACCTGTTCCGGCTGGACCACCTGACCACCCGGATGCGACGGCACGCGGAGGGCCTGATCATTCTGTCCGGTGCCGCGCCCGGCAGGGCCTGGCGCAATCCGGTGGCGGTGGTCGACATCGTCAGGGCGGCGATCGCCGAGGTCGAGGACTACACCCGGGTCAGCGTGGCGCTGCTGCCCGACGCCGCGCTCGACGGGGCGGCGGTCGCCGACATCACTCACCTGCTGGCCGAGCTCGTCGAGAACGCCACGATCTACTCGCCGCCGCAGACCACCGTGACCGTGCGCGGCGACATCGTGGCCAACGGATTCGCCGTCGAGGTGGAGGACCGGGGCCTGGGCCTGAGCGCCGAGGAGTACGAGGCGATCAACCGGCGGCTGGAGGGCCCACCGGACTTCGACCCGGCCGACAGCGACCAGCTCGGCCTGTTCGTGGTGGGTCAGCTCGCCGCCAGGCACGGCATCCAGGTGGTGCTGCGAGGCTCGCCGTTCGGCGGAACCACGGCCATCGTGCTCATTCCCCGCGCCCTGCTCGCCGAGAATCCGACGACGCTCACCCTCACCGCGGAACGGGTCGTCGAGCGGCCCTCGGAGCTCTTCGAGCCCGGCGTGCCGAGCGCGCTGGCCGCCGCTCCCGCCTCCAGCGCCGCCGCCTCCGCCTCCGTTCCCGCCTCCGGTGGCGGTCTGCCCCGCCGGTCGAGGGCGGCCTCCCACGCCGGGCCCCCGGCTTCCCAGCCTCCGGTCACCCCGGCCCTGTCCGTGGTGGCCGACCTGCCGCCGCGCGGACCGGTGGACAAGGCCGCCGGCGAACCGGCCCGCGAGCCGGTCCGTCAGCCGGTCCATGAGCCCACTCGCGAGACGGTCCGTGAACCCGCCCGTCAGCCGGTCCGTGAACCCGTTCGCGAACCGTTCCGTGAACCCGCCCGTCAGCCGGTCCATGAGCCCGCTCGCGAACCGTTCCGTGAACCCGCCCGCGAGAACGCCGGCCCAGCCGGACCCGCCGGACCTCCCGGGCCGAAGAGCCTGCCCCGCCGTGTACGGCAGGCCAACCTGATGCCACAGCTCCGCCAGGAGTCCGAGACCGCCGCCCCCGCCCCGGAGCCCAAGGCCGCCGAACGCTCGCCCGACGAGGCCAGGGCACTGTTCTCCGCCTTCCAGGCTGGAGTACGGCGCGGGCGCGAGGAACACGGAAATGATTCCGCACACCAGACGACAGGCGACAAGGGGGACTAATGACCGGAAAAGTTAGTAGCACCGGCGAGCTGAACTGGCTCCTCGACGACCTGACCAGCAGGGTGGGCGCGGTACGCCAGGCGGTACTCCTGTCCACCGACGGACTCGCCGTCGGGTTCTCCCAGGGTCTCAGCCGGGAGGACGCCGAACATCTGTCCGCGGTCGCCGCCGGATTCCAGAGCCTGGCACGCGGGGCCGGGCGCCACTTCGGCGGCGGCGACGTGCGCCAGACCATCGTGGAGATGGAGACGGCCTTCCTCTTCGTCACGGCCTCCGGGCAGGGAACCTGCCTGGCCGTGCTGAGCGGTGCCGACGCCGACGTCGGCCACGTCGCCTACGAGATGGCGATGCTGGTCAAGCGGGTCGGTCAGCACATCACCACCCATCCGCGCCAGGGCATCTCATGAACGAGCGGGGCCCACGGCGCGCAGACCACGGGTCGCCCGGCCCCCGGGCCTCTGGCAAGGGGGCCGGATGACGCTGTGGATGGACGAGGAGGCCGGCCCCATAGTCCGGCCGTACGCGCTGATCGGAGGTCGTACCCGGTCCTCCGGCGACACACTGGACCTGATCGCGATGATCACCGCGACCGGAGTCGCCCCATCCAACGGATTCGTCCCAGGACCGGAGCAGGAACGCATCCTTTCCCTCGTCTCCGGGATCGCCTCGGTCGCCGACGTGGCGTCCGAGCTCGACCTGCCACTCGGCGTGGTCCGCGTCCTTCTCGGCGACCTGCAGGACCACAAGCTCATCTCGATCGGGCACGCCCCGGCGAGTGAGCATCTTCTCAAGGAAGTGATCAATGGACTTCGGGCCCTCTGACGAACCCGTCGCGCTCAAGATTCTCATCGCGGGCGGCTTCGGGGTGGGCAAGACCACGTTCGTCGGTGCGATCAGTGAGATCCGTCCGCTCCGCACCGAGGAGGTGCTCTCCGACCGCGGCATCGGCATCGACGACGTCGAGGGCGTGGAGAGCAAGACCACCACCACGGTGGCGATGGACTTCGGTCGCATCACCATCCGGGACGGCCTGGTCGTATACCTGTTCGGCACCCCGGGACAGGAACGCTTCTGGTTCATGTGGGACGAACTGTCCTATGGCGCGCTGGGCGCCGTCGTACTCGCCGACACCCGCCGGCTGACGGACTGCTTCCCGTCGATCGACTACTTCGAGCAGCGCGGCACACCGTTCGTCGTGGCGGTCAACTGCTTCGACGGGGCCGACCGGTACGGCGAGGAGGAGATACGGATCGCCCTGGACCTGGACCCGGATGTGCCCATACTGCTCTGTGACGTACGGCGTCGCGCATCGGCCAAGACGGTGCTGGTAACGCTGGTGGAGCACTCGTTGAGGGTGCTGACGGCCAGCCAGTCGTGAGCGGAGCCGGTAGCCCGCGCCCCACCCCGCGGAACTACCGCTCTGCCGCGACTTCCCCGTGCCCGAGAAGGTACGGGGCGTTCACAGCGCCCGCAAGCCGCTGATCACTTCTCGCAGCAGCCCCTCGGCGGGAGAGGTGTTCGCCGGAATCGGCGAGCGCACCAGGACCAGGCCCTGGTCGAGCAGGTCCCCCAGCAGAACCTTGATCACTCCGATCGGCAGCCCGACCTCGGCGGCGAGCTCCACGATCGGCCGGGTCCGCCGTGTCAGACCGAGCAGGCGCCGGTGCTCGGAACCCAGGTGGGAGCTGGTCGAGACCGTCGAGCCGGTCGCCACCACCATGGACAGCATGTCGAACGTGGCGGAGGACGTCGTGGTCCGCCCACCGGTCAGCGCGTAGGGGCGGACGACCGGTCCCGCCTCCTCGTCGACCCACTCGACCTCGTCACTCATGGGCCGGCCACCCGGGGCGCGGTGGCCAGGTGCTGGCCGACACGGGTCACCAACCGGGCCATCTCATAGGCGATCAGGCCGACGTCGGCGGCTCCGCTGCTCATGACCGACAGGCAGCTTCCCTGACCGGCCGAGGTGACGAAGAGGAAGGCGGAGTCCATCTCCACCATGGTCTGGCGTACGGCCCCGCCACCGAAGTGGAGGCTGGTTCCCTTCGCCAGGCTCTGAAACCCGGAGGCGACCGCCGACAGGTGGTCGGCGTCCTCCTTGCTGAGGCCCCTGGAGGAGGCCATCATCAGTCCGTCGTTGGACAGGATCAGCGCGTGCGAGACGTCCGCCACACTCGTGACGAAGTCATCCAGAAGCCAATGCAGCTCACCTGGCACGTGGTAAAACCCCTTCCCCTCTAATGGTCAAGCTCACTGTGGGGCGCGGCCGGCCGCGAATGCGGCGTCACGGCCCCGCTGGTGTCCGAGGACCCGGATCACGGCTCCGCGCCGCCGTCCTCGCTCTCCGCCCGGCCGCGCTGCCATCCGGACCGGAACGAGTTCAGCAGCGCCCGAGCCTCCTCCGGCGACCGCTCCTCGGCCCTGGGCGCCGGCTCGGGCGGCAGGCCGTCCTGCCGCAGGCCGGGCGAGAGGTTCACCTGGCGGACCCGGCGCGGCAGGCCGCCTCCGCGCCGCACCGGCGTCTTCCACAGGTCCGTGGGGGCCGACAGCGCGGACTCGACGGGATCCGGCAGCGTGGACTCCACCGCGCCGACCGGCTCCACCGGCTCGGGATCCCCGAGCAGGATCTCGGGGAGCAGCATGACCACCCCGGTCCCGCCGTACGGCGAGGGCCGCAGCGTCACGCTGATCCCGTAACGGGCGGCCAGCAGGCCGACCACGGCGAAGCCCAGCCGGTCGGTCTCGGCCGGGTCGAACTCCGGCGGGCTGGCCAGGCGCTCGTTGATCGCGGTGCGCTTCTCCGCGGTCATGCCCAGGCCCCTGTCCTCGATCTCGATCGCGAAGCCCCGGCCCACGAGCTCACCCCGGATCGACACCTCGCCTCCGGGCGGGGAGAAGACGGTGGCGTTCTCGATGATCTCGGCGAACAGGTGCATCATGTCCGCCACCGAGCTGCCGACCAGGGTGCTGCCGTCCATCGGGTAGACCCGCACCCGGGCGTACTCCTCCACCTGGGCGGCGGCACCGCGCAGCACGTCCTCCATCAGGACCGACGAGCGCCACTTGCGGCCCGCGGCCCCACCGGAGAGGATCACCAGGCCCTCGGCGTGCCGGCGCATCCGGGTGGTGAGGTGGTCGAGCCGGAACAGGTTCTCCAGCGCGGCGGGATCCTCGGCCTGCTTCTGCATCGCGTCGAGCAGTTTGAGCTGGCGCTGGAGCAGGGACTGGCTCCGCCGGGCGAGGTTGCGGAAGGACTGGGCCACCCCCTCGCGGAGCTTGGCCTGCTCCACCGCGGACTGGACGGCGCTGCGCTGAACGCTGTCGAAGGCGGCGGCGACGTCGTGCACCTCGGCCGTGCTGCCCAGCGGTTCCAGTGGGGGCGCCTCGGCCGCCACGTCCACGCTCTCGCCCCTGCGCAGCTTCTCCATGACCCGTGGCAGCCGCACCTCGGCCACCTCCATGGCGGTCCGCCGTACCCCGGCGAGCTCGCGGGTGAGCCCGCTGCCCACGCGGTAGGAGATCAGCAGCGAGGCGACGACCGCCACGAGCCCGAGCACTCCGGCGACCCCGGCCTTGATGAAGGTCGCGGCGGCCGAGGGGGCCGCCCGGTCCGCCAGGGCGAGGCTGACCGCTATCAGCGCCCGCTGGTAGATGGCCTCCACGTCGTTGCCGGCGGCTCGCCACTCGGCGGAGGACACGGCCTCCCCCGTCTGGAGGTTCTCCTCCAGGGTGCCGAACCGGGTGTAGATGGTCGAGGTCATCATGCCGGCGAAGGGCTGGCGCAGCCTCGGCTCCAGCTCCGGCAGCGCCTGCTCCAGCAGGAAGGTCCGGTTGACGGCCAGCTGGGTGAAGAGCCGCAGCTCGCTCGGCGACAGCGCGCGGTCGGTCGCCAGTGCCCCCGCGGCGAGCGCCCGCTCGCGGCTGATGAGATCCTTGGCGTAGTTGATCATGTTGAGGCTGCGCGACTGCTGGTAGAGCGGCAGGTCGTTGTTGAGGCTCATGCTGTTGAAGAGCCGGTTCAGCGCGTCGGGCACCAGGGAGAAGTCCCGGGAGAGGCCGACCGGCCCGATCCGGCCACTGTCGATCTTGGCTCGGAGCGCGTCGAGCGCGTTGACGCGGTTCATCACCTCGTTGAACCGGATCTTCATGTCCGCGGTCATCGCGGACTGGGCCGCCTCGGTGCTCGTCTGCTCGCGGAAGCGCTGGCGCGCCTGGTTGGTGACGGTGCGCTGCAGGGCGAGGGTGGCCTGGTCGGGACTCGACCGGGTGGCCACGTACTCGGCCGACAGGAGGTGCTCGCGCTGGAGGGCGTCGCTCAGCTCGTCACCCGGCTTGCCGATCGTGTCGTACAGGGTGTCGATGGTCAGCAGACGCATTGAGTCGCCGACCGTGACGGTGGCCGCGAACCCCCACAGGGCGATCAGTGAGACCAAGGGGATCGCCAGAAGGGCCGAGATCTTGAACCGGATGGGTTTGCTCGATGCCATGTCACCTCATCGGCTCGTTCTCGGAGCGCCGGAACGGAGACCTCCGGACGATCTCTAGATCGCCGATGAGGATAGCACTGACTGACCCTATTATTCTTATCCTATTTGTGACATGTCATGAAGTAGTAAAGCAAAGTGACAAGTCAGCCGAGAGCGGCACGTGAGGCGCGAGCGGTCTCCCGGTTCCATTCCAGCTGCGTCAGCCGTACGGCCAGCACCGCGACCAGGGCGACCTCGGCGCCCAGCAGCACCCACTCCACCAGGCCGATCAACACCTGGTCGCCGGGAAGCGCCACGTAGGTGACCGCCAGCAGCCCGAAGCCACCGGCCAGCGCCAGCCACTCCACCGGCCTGGCCACCCCCCTCCACCGCTCGTCCTCGCCGAGCCGCGGCACCATCAGCGCACCGGCCACCGGCACGGCGAGGAAGGCCGCGACCGAGGCGTAACCGTGCAACTGGACGGTCAGGTCGGACAGCGCGCCGGGGACGGCGCCCGGCGCGACGGCCAGCACGATCAGCGCCCCGCTCCACACCAGCATCAGCCGCTCCGCCGCCGCCCCCATCGGCGTCCCGGCCGCGCGCAACCCGGCGACCAGCGCGAGGGACGCGACCCCCAGCGACGCCATGGCGAACTCGGTGGTTCCGCCGCGCTCCATGGCCGCGTACTCGCCGATCGTCAGATCGAGCGGGTTCAGGTACGGGTCGGGGTCGAGCCGGCCGACGATCATGGCCACGACGGCCACCGCGATCCCGGCACAGGAGACCAGCGGATAGAGCCTCTTCAACGCGAGCATGGCCCAACACTGTCCGCCGGAGGCCCCCTCACACATCCGGCGGCGCCCCTGACCCGTCCCTGATCCGCCCCTGAGACCCGGCCGCGGACACCGCGGAGCGGGCGCGCTCGGACCCCGCTGTGCACAGGCTGTGGACAACCCGGCCGCCCAACCTGTGGAAAACCTGGCCCGCCCGCGGAAACCTTCTCGGCAGGCTGTGGATAAAGCCCGCCCGAAGACCTCGCGGACCGTCTCGATCCCGCGCGGGACGTGGCCCTCTACCAAGCGACCGGCAGCTCGTGCACGCCGTAGACCGCCATGTCGGAGCGCATCGGAACCCGCTCGGGCGGTACGGCCAGACGCAGGCGCGGCAGACGCGCCAGCAGCGCGGGGATGGCCGGTCAGCAGCCGCCGGTAGCGGGTGTGCTCGGGCGGATCCGTGCGCAGGAAGAATCCGGCGGGCAGCGGCAGTCCCCGCAACTGGGCGGCCTGGGGGGTGATCGGGTGCTGGAGGTCCGGCCGGGTGCTGAACCGGCTGTCGCCCAGCACGGCCCGGACCGCCGGGTAGCCGGTCACCAGCCAGCCGAGATGGCCGTCGGCGTAGGTCATGCGGCGGACCGGCGTCTCCTCGCGCAGGCGTCCCAGCTCATGCGGCGGATCGAAGGTGTTCTCCCGGACCGTGCGAAGCGTTACCGGGCCTGGTGGAACATCGTTCACGGCGTGCTCCTTGAGGTAGGCGCGCATGTTCCCCTTCACAAAACCTCACCAAAAGCATAATTGCAACAAATGCATATACGCGTGGAATGCAGCATGGCTGTCCACCCCGGACGGTGATCCGGGAGCGGAAGAGGCCGCGCACCCGGCGCGCACCGGCCGGCAGGACCGTGACGGTGCGGACGGCCAGGCCGGGCGCCCCCGCGCAGAGCCGTCCGGTCCCTGTGGAGAAGAGCGCGGACCGGCCGGGCCGCCTTCGGCCAAGGCATTGCGCACGCAGGTTTGACCGCGTCAACACCACCGCTTAGCTACTGCGATCTACACAAAGGGCTTAAATCGAGTCATGGCTTCTGCGGACGGCCGGCAGAGTGAGGCGGTCATAGAATTCGCGGCGAGACTCTTCGCCGCGTTCGGTTACGACGGCACCTACCTTCAGGGGATAGCCGAGGCGACCGGGCACGACCTCGCGTGGATGCACGACACGTTCGGCGACAAACGCAACCTCTACCTCGCCGTCCTCGAACGCGCCGCCCAGGCCGAACGGGCCGTCGCGGAGGACGCGCTCGCGGTGTTCCCCACCGGCGACCCCGCCGAGATCGCCTCGGCCATGTACGCGCTCGTGGACCGCTACCTGGAGTTCTGCCTGGCGCATCCTCAGGTCCCCGCGCTGTGGGTGCACCGCTGGCTCGGCGACGCCGCCGACATCCCCGACGTGGAGGAGAAGTACGCGGCCCCGCTCATCGAACGCACCCGTGAGGCGCTGCTCTCGGCGGCGCGGGCCGGCATCATCGACAACCACGTCGATTTGGACCTGATGGTGCGGACCCTGATCTGGAGCATCTACGGCCTCCTGTACGGCGAGGCGGTCACCCAGCCGGAGGAGTCCCCCTCCGCCGACCCCGAGACCCTGCGCCGCTACCGCGCCCACCTCCACCAGCTGGTCGATCGCATGCTGAAACTCCCCGGCGCCTGACCGCGCCGCTCCGGGCACGGAACGGCGGAAAACCCCCCCGGGCCGGGATCCACGACCGAACGCCGGGCAAAGTCCGTGTAACGAACGGGCACGGTCCGGGAACCGTACGGGGAGGAGGTGGCGGACGCCCACGCGCCCCGGCCGGGGCCGGCCAGGGCAGACCCCGGGATGAGCCGGGGCGGAGAAGGTGTCATCGCAGGTCAGGGCGGGAACCTTCATCCCCGGAGAGGTCGCGCTGTGGGAGCGCTTCAACGGAGAGGACGCGCCACGATGACCGAGACGCCGCACGTGGCGCCGCGTCACCCCCCGGCTCGCGGACCCCGAGCCCCCAGCCCCCGAGCCCCGGCTCCCGGCCCCCGAGCCCCCGCGGGGGCGATCTCACCCGTCGACGCCGAGACCCCCCTGGGCCGCGGACGGCCGAGCGGCCGTCTCGACGCGACGTGTGCCCCGCGCACCCGTCTCGGCGCGGCACACGCCCCGCACAACCGCCCCGACCTGACGCATGCCCCGAACAACCGACCGGGAGGAGGCGATATTGGAGTCCTTCACCGGCAATAGGCTGCCTCCGGACGAGGTCGTCGTCGCGGCCCTGCGCGCCGGAGACGAGACGATGTTCGCGGCACTGCTGGACACCTGGTCGCGGGGAATGCTCTGGCTGGCCCGTTCGCACGTGTCCACCAACGACTCGGCGGAGGAGGTCGTGCAGGACACCTGGCTGGCGGTGATCAGGGGGATCGACGGCTTCGAGGGGCGCTCGTCGGTCAAGACCTGGGTCTACCGGATCCTGGTCAACACCGCCAGGAAGCGCGGGGTGCGCGAGAACCGCACGGTCCCGTGGAGCAGCGCCTTCTCCCCGAAGGAGAAACCGGCCGTCGACCGCTCGTGTTTCCAGGGCGCGGACGACCCCTTTCCCGGACAGTGGAAGAACATCCCCGCGGCCTGGCCGACCCCGGAGGGCGAGGTGCTCGCCGCGGAGGTGCGCGACCAGATCGCGGCGGCCCTGGCCGAACTCCCGGCCAGACAGCGGGCCGTGATCACACTCCGCGACGTCGAGGGGTGCACCTCCGAGGAGGTCTGCGAGATCCTGGACGTCTCCGCGGCCAACCAGCGGGTCCTGCTACACCGCGCCCGCGTCGCGGTGCGCGGGCGACTGGAGGAGTATTTCGAGACGGTGAGGCGGTCGGCGTAGTGAAAACGGTTCAGTTTCGAGACGGTAAGGCGGTCCACCTCGTGAAGCGGTTCAGCTGCGACCAGTGTGGGACACTCGTCACCGCCTACATGGAGAACGAGCTCGACGAGCCCACCCGATACCTGTTCGAGGAGCACCTGGCCGGCTGTGAGGGGTGCGAGCGCTATCTCGCCCAGTTCCACGTCACCGTCGACACCCTGGGCGGGCTGCGCCCCGAGCCCCTGCCCGGCGGGATGCGCGACCGGCTACTGTCGGCCTTCCGGGACCTGCGGGGCTCCTGAGCCGAAAAAGATCCCGCACAACCTGCCGAGCAGCCCCTGGGGAACCTCCCCCGTACGGAGACAGCCGAGAATCCCGATCGTCACCCGGAACTGCTCCAGGTAGGCGAGACAGTCGGCGCACCCGGTCAGATGGGCCTCAAGACGCCGCCGCCGCCCGGCGGGCAGCGCCCCGTCGAGATAGTCGGTGACCAACCCCAGAACCTCACGGCAGCCGGCCGAGCGCCCGAACCTGGGCCCCCCTCGCGTCATTCCCGCCCCCGCTCCATGTGGAGTAGTACCGCACAAGGATCAATCCGTTACACCCCACCCTCTGTTCCGCCACACCGCCCCCGCCGTTCCGCCACACCGCGGCCCCCGCCGCCCCCTGTCCGGTCCCCGCTGTAACGCCCGCCCGCCTCGCGGATCTATAGATCCGTACACGTCGGGCGGAAGGGGAGACGATGACCGGTCCTGCGGCCGAGGACACACCGATCCGGGACGCCTCGGATGTGAGGGCCTTCGCGCGGAGCTGCTTCAGGGGCGCCACCGGAAACCAGGTGGGTGTCGAACTGGAGTTCCTGGTCTTCGACCGTACGGCCCCCGCCGTCCAGGTCCCGCTGGCCAGGATCGCCGACGTCCTGCCACCGCTGCCGGGCGGAAGCCGGGTGACCTTCGAGCCGGGAGGCCAGCTCGAACTCTCCGGTCCGGCGGGACCTCTGCCGGAGGCGATCGCCCGCCTCTCCGCCGATGTGCGCCTGACCCGCGAGGCGCTGCGGCGGGCGGGGCTGGTCCTGGGCGCGGTGGGCCTCGACCCGATCCGGCCGGCCCGGCGACAGCTGCGCCTGCCCCGGTACGAGGCGATGTCGGAGTTCTTCGACAAGCCGTACGGATCGCTGATGATGTGCTCGACGGCGTCGGTCCAGGTCAACCTGGACCTGGGCGAGAACCCCTCGGTGCGCTGGAACCGCGCGCACCTCCTGGGCCCCGTCCTGGTGGCGGCCTTCGCGAACTCCCCGCTCCACGAGAGCCTGCCGTGCGGATGGATGTCGGGCCGCCAGGCGGTGTGGGAGCATCTCGACCGCACCCGGACGGCTCCCGTCACACTCCCCGGCGAGCGGGACGGCGATCCGGCCGACGCCTGGACGGAGTATCTCCTCGACGCCCGGCTCATGCTGGTCCGCGAGAGCAGCGAGCACTACCGCCCGATCCGCGACGGCTCGACCTTCCGCGACTGGCTGGCCGCGCCCGAGCCCCCGCCGACCCTGGCCGACCTCGCCTACCACGCGACGACGGTCTTCCCCCCGGTACGGCCCCGCGGCTGGCTGGAGATCCGCTACCTCGACGCCCAGCACCCGGCGCGCTGGCCGGTGTGCGTGGCGGTGACCCACGCCCTGCTGATGGACGACCGCGCGGCGGACACCGCGCTGGCCGCGGCCGAACCGTGCGCGGGGATGTGGCCGGAGGCGGCGCGCTGCGGCCTCACGGAGCCGCAGCTGAGGAGGGCCGCCGACACCTGCTTCCAGGCCGCCCTGGCCGCGCTGCCCCGCCTGGGCGCGTCCGCGGACCTGATCGGCGAGGTGGCCGCGTTCGCCGACCACCACGTGACGACCGGCCGATCCCCGGCAGTGGACCTGCTGGATCCGGCGAGAGGATCGGGACGGCCCCGGCCGGCCTGGTTGACGGAGGAGGAACCGGCGTGAACGACTTCAAGGAACGGATCGCCGGCGAGCTGATCGCGGTGCGCGACCGATCACTGGCCTACACCGACATCGAGGACGACCTGCTGGTCGGCCAGCACTCACCGCTGATGTCACCGCTGGTGTGGGATCTGGCGCACGTGGGCAACTACGAGGAGCTGTGGGTGCTCAGGGAGGCCGCCGGGATCACCCCGCTCCGCCCCGAGATCGACGATCTGTACGACGCGTTCAAGCACCCGCGCGAGGACCGCCCGAGCCTGCCCATCCTGGGACCGGCGGAGACCCGCCGCTACATCGACGGCGTCCGCGGCCGGGTGCTGGACGTCCTGGACGCCCTCGATCCGCGCGACCCGGCCCCGCTGCACCGGGACGCCTTCGTCTTCGGCCTGGTGATCCAGCACGAGCACCAGCACGACGAGACGATGCTCGCCACCCTGCAGCTGTCGAGGAGGCCGGGCCTGGTCCGCGACGGCGACCTGCCGCCCGGCCGTCCCGCCGGGCCCGAGGAGGTGTTCGTCCCCGCGGGCGCGTTCCTGATGGGGACCGGCACCCAGCCGTGGGCCTACGACAACGAGCGGCCCGCCCACCGCGTGGACCTGCCCGCCTACTGGATCGACAGGCTCCCGGTCGGCAACCGCGCCTACGCCGACTTCATCGAGGACGGCGGCTACGAGGACCCGCGCTGGTGGACCCCGGAGGGCCTGCGGTGGCGGCAGGAGAACCACGTCTTCGCCCCGCTCTTCTGGACCAGGGACGGCGGCGTCTGGTGGCGGGCCCGCTTCGGCCGGCACGAGCCCGTGCCCATGGAGGAACCCGTCCAGCACGTGTGCTGGTACGAGGCCGACGCCTACGCCCGCTGGGCCGGGAAGAGGCTGCCCACCGAGGCCGAATGGGAGAAGGCCTGCGGCTGGGACCCCTCGGCCGGGCGGACCAGGAAGTACCCGTGGGGAGACGACGACCCGGCACCGGACCGGGCGAACCTCGGGCACCGGGCGGCCAGGCCCGCGCCGCTCGGCGCCTTCCCCGCCGGGGCCGGCCCCTACGGCACCGAACAGATGATCGGGGAGGTGTGGGAGTGGACCGCCTCGCGGTTCCTGCCCTACCCCGGCTTCCGCAGCTTCCCCTACCGCGAGTACAGCGAGGTCTTCTTCGGCCAGGACTACCGGGTGCTGCGCGGCGGATCCTGGGCGACCGACCCGGCCGCGGTCCGCACGACGTTCCGGAACTGGGACCACCCGATCCGCCGGCAGATCTTCTCCGGCTTCCGCTGCGCCCGCCCGGCCTCCCCCGAACAAGGAGGGCGTCCACCGGAGCGCGGGTACTCACCGGAGCACGGATAGATGTGCCGCCACGCCGCCTGGCTGGGCGTCCCCCGCGCCCTCGCCTCGCTGATCCACGAGCCCGGCCACGGCCTGCTGCGGCAGTCCTACGTCCCGCGCCTGCAACGCCACGGCATGGTCAACGCCGACGGCTTCGGCGCCGGCTGGTACGACCCGGCCCGCGCGGAACCCGTCCGCTACCGCCGGACGGTGCCCGTCTGGGCGGACGCCAACCTGCCGGCCCTCGCCCAGACCGCCCGCTCGGGCTGCCTGCTGGCCGCCGTACGGTCCGCCAGCGCCGGCATGCCGATCGAGGAGACCGCGACCGCGCCCTTCACCGACGGGCCGTGGCTGCTCAGCCATAACGGCCGCGTCGCGCGGCAGGCCGTCCGGGAACTCGCCGACCCCGGCGACGTGGAGAGCACCTGCGACTCCGCGTGGGTCGCCGCCGCGGTGTTCGCACGGCTCCGCGCCGGCCGCCCCCTCGGCGACACGCTGGCCGAGGTGGTCACGCACGCCGGGACGAAGGATCCCGAAGGCCGGCTGAACCTGCTCGCCTGTGACGGCACCTCGCTCGCCGCGACCGCCTGGGGGGAGACGCTCTTCCTCAACCTCGACAACCCCGACGACGGCGTGCTCGTGGCGAGCGAACCACTGGACGACCGGCCCGGGTGGCAGGCCGTACCGGATCGGAGCCTGATCCTCGCCTCCCCCGGTGGTGTGCGCGTCCAGCCGTTGTGACGCGGCCCCGCCGGACCCCGTGACCCCGCCGCCGGCCCCGCCGTCACCCTCACAACCCGTGGCCCCTTTGCCGCCCGAGTCCCGCCGTCACCCTCACAACCGGCTCCCCCGCCGCTCCCAGCCTCGTCATCACCCTTACAACCTGTGACCCCGTTGTCGCCCGTACACCTGTCACCTGTAGCCCTGAAGGAGATCCCATGCCCGTCAGCCAGTCGGCCGTCCGGCTGACCAGCCATCTCGGCCACGACTACCTGCGCCAGGCGCTCGAACACGACGTCCGCTGCGGACTGGCGTCGACACCCCGGTGGCTGCCGCCCAAATGGTTCTACGACGCGGTGGGCAGCGACCTGTTCTCACAGATCACACGGCTGCCCGAGTACTATCCCACCCGCCGCGAGCTGGCCATCCTGCGCCGGCGGGCCGCCGACATCGCCAGGCGCAGCGGCGCGGACACGCTGGTCGAGCTCGGTTCGGGGACCAGCGAGAAGACCGTCCTGCTGCTCGACGCCCTCGCCTCGGCCGGGACGCTGCGCGCCTACACACCGGTGGACGTCGACGCGGTCACCCTCGGTGACGCCGCGCGGCGGCTCACCGCGCGCTACCCCGGCCTGGCCGTACACGCCGTCTGCGCCGACTTCGAACGCCACCTGGCGCTGCTCCCCCGCCAGGGGCGGCGCATGGTCGCCTTCCTCGGCGGCACCGTCGGCAACCTCGATCCGGCGGCGCGCGAGGTGTTCCTGAAGGAACTGCGCGCCACCCTCCTCCCCGGCGACTCCCTCCTTCTCGGAGCCGACCTGGTCAAGGACACCGGACGGCTGATCGCCGCCTACGACGACGCGGCCGGGGTGACCGCGGCCTTCAACCGGAACGTCCTGCACGTGATCAACCGGGAGCTGGACGCCGACTTCGAACCGGACGCCTTCGAGCACGTCGCGCTCTACGACGTACGGCGGGACTGGATCGAGATGCGGCTGCGCGCGACCCGCGCCATGGAGGTGCGGATCGGCGGACTCGACCTGTCGGCGTCCTTCGCCGCCGGTGAGGAGATGCGCACCGAGATCAGCGCCAAGTTCCACCCGGAAGGACTCCGGAGGGAGCTCGTCGCGGCCGGTTTCACCCCGGGCCGCCACTACACCGATCCGACCGGTGACTTCAGTCTCGTCCTGGTCCACACATAGGCTCAAAGAGCCCTGCCGCGTCTCCAGGGCCGCCGAGAGGACAACCCCGCGACTTACCCCATATGACCGCCGAGAGCCCGTCCGGGCCGCGTCAGACGCCCCGGGAGCCCCTGTGCCGCACCCGGCCGTGGAGAGCCCCTCCACCAGGTCCCCGACGATCGCGACGATCCCGTTCCGCACCCGACCGTGGAGAGCCCCAGATGACCTTCGAGAGTTTCTCCCTCCCCCACACGGCCCCCGGGAGTTCGGCGGGCCCGCGTGCCGTCGCCGAGAGCTGGCGGGCGGCCCGCCCCTCCACGGCCCCGGGCCACCTGGACGCCGCCGGATGCAACGTGCCCAGCGACCGGGTGTTCGACGCCGTCGTCCAGCACCTCCGGCGCGAACGCCAGGTGGGCGGCTACCCGGCGGTCCCGGACTTCCACCCGCCCAAGGCCGTGCTGGCCTCGCTCGTCGGCGCCGAGGCGGGCGACGTCGCCTTCCTGGAGAGCGGGACCGCGGCGATGGCGGCGCTGCTCGGCGGCTGGCGGCTGCCGGAGGGCAGCCGCGTCGCCGTCACGCGCACCGAGTTCGGCAGCACGCTCATGCTGCTACGCCGTCTGGCGCGGCTGTACGGCTGGCGGCTCGTCGAACTGCCCGTGGACGACGACTCCCGGCTCGACCTGGACGGCCTGCGCTCCCTGCTCGCCACCGGACTGGACCTGGTCACCCTCCCGCACATCCCCTCCCAGCGAGGCGTGGTACAGCCCGCCGCCGAGGTCGGGCGGCTCTGCCGTGACGCCGGGGTGCCACTGGTCCTCGACGTCTGCCAGTCCCTCGGGCACGTGGACACCGGCGGCGTCGGCGCCACCGCCTACGTCGGGACCTCACGCAAATGGCTCGCCGGGCCACGCGGGGTCGGTTTCCTGATCGTGCCCGGCCTCACCGGGGCCGGGCACGAGGGCGGGAACGGGGGCGGGCGTGTCCGCGGAGAGGGGGACGGCGGAGGCGACATGGACGCCGCCGTCCCCGCGATCAGCGGGCACACCTGGGTGGACGGGGAGGCGTCACCGCTGGCGGGGGCGGCCCGCTACGAGACCCACGAGGGGCCGATCGCCGCGCGGGTCGGATTCTGCGTCGCCGTACTGGAGCACCAGGCGCTCGGTCCCGCCGCGGTCCACGCCCGCCTGGCGGAGCTCGGCGTCACGGCGCGACGTCTCCTCGACGGGGTCGGCGGCTGGCGGGTGGTCGAGCCGCTGGACGAGCCGTCGGCCATCGTGACCCTCAGACCGCCGCCCGGATCGGACGCCGGGGCGGCCGTCGAGAAGGCCGGGGCGCGAGCCGTGGAGGCGTCCCTGACCGTCGGCGTCGTACCGGTCGCGCGGGCGCCCGAGGACCTGCCCACTCCGGTCCTGCGGGTCTCCCCGCCCCCCGGCGCCTCCGAGGAGGACCTGCGGACCCTGGCCCGCGTCCTCGACCACTGACCCCGCCACCTCCTCCCCGTTTCCGGCCGCCCTCCCCTTTCCGGCCGCGCCTCCCTGCGGCTTCTCAAGATCGTCAAGATCTCGGAGAAGGCCGGCGGACCCATTGACAAATTTAATCTGTACGTACAAAATCAATTTTGCGATGAGAGACGTCCTGTACCTGGAGCAGATCGAGCAGGCGGAAGCCCTGCTCAAGCCGCAGCGCATCGAGGTGCTGCGGCAACTCGCCGAGCCGCACTCGTGCACCGAGGTGGCGGCCCGGCTCGGCCAGACCCCGCAGCGGGTTTACTACCACGTGAAACGTCTGGTGGACGCCGGCCTGGTGACCCAGGTGTCGGAGCGCCGGGTGCGCGGCATCCACGAGGGCGTCTACCAGGCGAGTGCCCGTTCCTACTGGCTCTCGCCCCGTCTGGTCGGCCGGATCGGCCTGCGCAAGGCGCAGGACGAGCTGAGCCTCGGCTACCTGCTCGACCTCATGGAGGAGGTCCAGGCCGACGTCGCCGCGCTCGACCGGGCCGCGCCCGAGCTGCCGTCGGTCGGCGTGTCCGGCGAGATCCGGGTGCGGCCGGAGCAGCGTCAGGAGTTCCTGGACGACCTCCAGACCTTGTTGCAAGACCTCTTCACCCGCTACGGCGGCGCCGAAGGCGACGCCTTCAAGCTCGCCGTGGCCTGTTACCCCAAGGGAGAACCCCGTGAGTGAACCGATGAGGCTCCGAGCGCGCGTGGCCGCGTCGATCAAGGAGGTCCGTCACGCCCTGACCGACGCCGAGGCGCTGCGCACCTGGCTGGCCGAGCACGCCGAGGTCGACCTGCCACACCGGTATGAGTTCTGGGGCCGCCACACCCCGGAGGGGGACGCGCCCCACCAGCGACTGCTGCACGTCGACGATCACACGCTCCGTCTCTCCTGGCTGCTGGACGGCGAGGACACCACGGTCGAGATCCACCTGGAGGCGGAGAGCCCCGACACGACCGTCCTGACGCTCTCCCAGACTCACTTCGACTTCCAGGATGTGATCACCGGCAACAGCATCCGGGGCGTGCTCCAGACGTTCTGGTCGCTGTCGATCGCGAACCTGGTCGACCACCTTGAGGGCCGCGACCTCACCCCCAAAAACGACTTCACCTCCTCGCACCTGCGGGAAGAGATCGTCATCGACGCCCCCCGCGATGAGGTGTACGACTCGCTCACAAACTCAGAGAAGGCCGGCCAGTGGTTCGGCTACCCCATCGGAATCGAGCCGTACGTCGGCGGGCGCTTCGCCATGGGCGGCTTCGACGCGGGCCCCGCGGCGAAGATCATCGACCTGGACCCCGGCCACACCATGTCCATCGACTGGGACGAGACCGGCGTCAGCACCTGGGAGCTGGAAGACTCCGACGGCAAGACGCGGCTCACCTTCGTGCAGAGCGGCTTCGACACCCGCCGTCCGCCCCACGCCGCCTGGATGGGCTGGCTCAGCGGCATCGCCGAGCTGCGCCGCTTCCACGAGCTGAGCGACTGGTGCCCGATATGGCTGGAATACGAGATCCCGGGCCTGCCCGAGGGGGTCCCGGCAGCCGACTGACCGACCACACGGATCGGACATCCCGCAGGCGGGTGGAGCACCCCATCAAGACCGTCCGAGCTTACGGACCACCCGGCCCCCACCCGCCCGCGCTCCGCCCGCCCTCAAACGCCCCCGGTCGGGCCCGACCGGGTGGAGCAAGAAGCCGTGAAGCAGGGCTCTTACCGGCCTTCCGCCCGATACGGTGCGCCGACCTCATAGCATCGGACGGCATGACGGCCTTTTCAGGTTGCTATACCTGCGACCAGGAGGCGCAGTTCGACGCGCTGCCGCCTCGGGAGAGGATCGCGGCCGACGATCACTGGCGGACGGCTCACGCCATCAACACGGCACTGCCGGGATGGCTGGTGCTCGTCCCCCGCCGGCATGTCACGACCATCGCGTCCCTGACCGACGCCGAGGCGGCCGCGCTTGGTCTCTGGCAGGTCCGGCTGTCGCGGGCACTCCAGGAGACGACCGGCTGCGTGAAGACGTACGTGGCGCAGTTCGCCGAACAGGAGGGCTTCAGTCACCTGCACTTCCACATCGTGCCGCGCATGCGCGACCTTCCGGACGACCTTCGGGGCCCCAAGGTGTTCGGGCTCCTGGGGCGCACCGGAGCCGACCGCGTCCACGCCGACCAGATGGATGAGACAGCCACCAGGCTCAGCCGACTCCTCCACCAGCCCTAAAACCTGGTCGACCGCTCACCCCACGGTCTTGGGCGGGGCCGGAGCCGTGCCCCGTGCCGACCTCCACCACGATCTCGCGTCCGTCCTCGCTCACGGAGGTGCCCATGCGCGCGCAGGCGAGGGTGAGGCGGTCACGGACCCAGCACCAATCCGCCCCCTCGGCGAGCCGGGTACGGCCGTAGTCCAGCTTGAGCGGCAGGGCCCGCAGCCGTACGGGGCCGTGCTGGTCGAGGGTGACCAGCCAGAGCAGCCCGAGGTCGTTGCGGAGCACCGGATGCACGGCGTAGTCGTCGATGAAGTCACCGAGATCGTAGAGGACCCTCCCGGCGACGCCGTGGAAGACATGGGCGGAGTGCCCGGCCACGAGTGTGGCTCCGGCCTCGACGAGTGCGCCGGCCGCGGCGCGCACGTACGGCAGCGGCTCACCGACCATGTTGGGGCCCCAGTGCGGGGTGACCAGCACCGCATCGACCCGGGTCCGCAGCTCTCCGATGACGGCCGGCAGCCAGGGCGGGACGCCGTCGGTCAGGGCCGCGTGGGCGATGCCCGGCCGGTGCGGGGCCGCGGCGAAGTCTCGCGGATGGTCACCACAGGCGACGATTCCCAGTCGCAGGCCACCGGCCGTGACCTCGACCGGCCGACGCGCCTCGGCCAGGCCGTCCCCCGCGCCCACACACCGGATCCCCACGCGGTCGAGGTGCCTTCGGGTGTCCCGCAGGGCGTCGTAACCGAAGTCCAGGGCGTGATTGTTGGCGAGGGTGACGCAGCCGACCCCCAGACCGGCCAGCAACTCGGCGGCCTGCGGCGGAGCCCGGAAGTGGAACGGCTTGCCCGGCGCGTCCCAGAGCACGCCGCGCGCGGAGACGCAGCACTCCAGATTGAGCAGGAAGAAGTCCGCCCCGGCCAGGCGGTCGCGCATCTCGCCGGAGAAGAAGTCGTTCAGGTCCGCGGAGCGGCTGACGCGCTCGGCCACGCCACGACCGAGCATCGTGTCACCGGCCAGGGCCACGGTGATGGACATCGAACTCACCCCTGTTCCCAGCCAACCACCGCGTCCAGGCCCCGTGCAGGGACCAAAGCCCATGCCGGGGGAGGACCTTCAGCCCTGCCTTGGCGACGATCTTCAGTTCGGCCGGACGGGGCTACCGGGGCGCGGGCCTTCACCCCCGGCCTGAAGGCCGGAGCACTGGCCCCCGCCCCGGTAGCCGTACAGCCCGGCGGGAAACCTCGCCGTTCACGGGCACACCTCTTCCGAGGAAGGGGAAAGGACTCTTTCCCCTATGGTCCTCGCGCGTGCTTTTGCCGCGCTCTCATGAGACGGCCGCCTAAACAGGCGGGACCCACAGGCGCGCTCACGCCGGACGGGTCCCTGAACCGGGCGATGGAGGACTGATCCATGAACGACGGCGGATCCGCAACGCCTCAGTCCGCGGGACCCGCATCCGCGCCGGTTCTCCTCGCTCGCTTTGCGTGCGTCCGATCGGCGAGGTGCGTCGCCACCGATTCGGGCACGAGGCCCATCCGGGTCTATGGATCTTGGTGGAGGTGAGGACTACGCTTGTCGCATCGCCCGCGCACCCCGGAACAGACCGGAGAAGTGACTCTTGATCGATGATCCCGATCGGCGACCACCCACCTCGATCAACACCGGCGTCTCACACTCGGCCCGCGTCTGGAACCACCTGCTGGGCGGCAAGGACAACTACGCCGCGGACCGCGAGGCCGGCGACCTGATTCTGCGGATGTTCCCGGGCATCGCCCACATCGCCCGCCTGCAGCGGCGCTTCCTCGCCCGAGCGGTCCAGTACCTGACCGGCGAGGTCGGCATCCGCCAGTTCCTGGACGTCGGCACCGGTCTGCCGACCGCCGACAACACCCACCAGGTCGCCCAGCGCCTGGCCCCGGAATCGCGGATCGTCTACGTCGACAACGACCCTCTGGTGCTGGTGCACGCCCAGGCCCTGCTCACCAGCACACCCGAGGGAGCCACCGACTACGTCGAAGCCGACGTGCGCGACCCCGGCAGGATCCTCCGTGAGGCGGCCAGGACGCTGGACCTCACCCGGCCCGTCGCGCTCATCATGCTGGGAATCGTGGGGCAGATCCCCGACTCAGAGGACCCGTCCTCGATGGTGAGCCGGTTCCTGGACTCCCTGCCGTCCGGCAGCCACCTGGCGCTCAGCGACGGCACCAACACCAACGAGGCGTTGAACGCGGCCCTCCGGGTCTACAACGACAACTCGGCCAGTTCCTACCATCTCCGCGACCCCGAGCGGATCGCCGGCTTCTTCAACGGCCTGGAGCTGGTGGAGCCCGGCGTGGTCACCACCTCCAGGTGGCGGCCGGATGTCGCGGATATCGGGAACGGTCCCGAGGAGGTCGACGCGATCTGCGGCATCGGCCGCAAGCCCTGACGCCTCTCCCACCGCCCTCTCCGGGGAAACCCGCCGCCGACGGTCGTCCGCGGCGGCGCTACGCGCCGGGCCGCGGTGCCGTCTCCTGCCTGATCCAGTCCAGGTGGTCGGCGGTACCGGCCGCCGGCGCGACCGCGACGATCCGCGGCACCTCGCAGGGGTGCGGCTCCCGCACCCGCCGGGCGGGATCCTCCAGCCGCTCGACGGTGGTCTTCGTCACGTGCATCGTCCACGGCCGCCTGCGGGTGTTCCTGCACTGGTGGCTCGCCCTGCTCACGTTCGGACTGTGGCTGCTCGTCGCCATCCCGGTCAGCCTCATCGGGTGGCGAATCACCAGGACCATCCCCGTCCGGCATGTGCGGGGCCGTACCCGCCCCGGTACGGCCGGTGGATCGGCAGCTCTCGGGGGCGGGAACGGCCACCGGTCAGCGGGCGGCCCGCTTCCCGGCGCTCACCTCCCGCCGCTCGTCGAGCCGACGGTCGACGGGAACTCCGCGTCGACGTCGAAGGAGGCGGGCCGTGTCCCCACGGGGATGACGACGTGCGTGGGCGGCGGTTCCGTCTCGTCGATGTGGGCGGTGAACTCCTTGCGGTCGTCACGGCAGACGAACTGCATGACGTGCCGGCCGGCGGCGGCGGCGCGGATCAGGCCGCCCGTCGTCGCCCACACCCCCGACATGTAGAAGTTCTCCAGTCCGGGCAGCCCGGGGCCGTGCTCCTTGACCAGTTCCTCCAGGGTCTCGCCGCTCTCCACGAACGGCTGCCAGCCGAGCACGGTCCCGTCGTGGTTGCCGGTGTAGCGGACCTGGGTGAGCGGGGTCGAGATGTCGCGTACCGCGATGGCGTCCTTTATGCCGGGGTAGCGCTGCTCCAGGAAGTTCAGCAGCGCGTTCCGCACCCGGTACTTGGCGGTGTAGTACTCGCGTCCGCGCCGCACCGGCAGGGTGTGCAGTTCCTCGCCCTTGTGGACCCGGCTGGCCTGTTCCGGGCCTTCGTTCAGGGCGCGCCAGGGGGCTATGTCGCAGAAGTAGGTGGCGTAGACGACGGTGGTGCCCTCCGGCGACAGCTCGGGGTAGTGCATGCTGCGGAACTGCACGTTGATGCTCGGGTGGCGGATGCCGAGCAGTTCGGCCGCCTCGGCGTCGTCGAGCAGGTGGGTGGTGCAGGGCTCCCCTTCGGGGAAGGGCCTCTTCAGGCCGAGGAACAGGATGAAGTAGCCCGGGAACACCATGCCAGGTTCCTTGATGGTCTGGGTGTAGAGGTTCCGGTACGTCTCGTTGAGGTAGCGGCCCTTGAGGAACCTCATCATCGTGGTGGGGCCGTCGCAGGCCGAGACCACGATGTCGGAGCGGAACTCGCTCCCGTCGCTGAGCCGTACGCCGACCGCGCGGTCGTTCTCGACCAGCACCTCCTCGACCTTGGCGTTGTAGGTCACCTCGCCGCCGAGCGAGGTGTAGCGCCGCTCGATGGACTTCGCCAGCCCGAGTGAGCCGCCCTCGGGCACCCCGGCCGACAGGTTCGCGTGCGAGGCCAGCTGGAAGTAGAACGGCAGCACCGGGAAGGCGGAGTGCTTCTCGTAGAGGATGAAGTTGAACGCCTCGCGCAGCAGCGGATCCTTGAACTTCGCCGAGTAGTCCGTCATCAGCACGGTGATCGACTTGCGGATGACGTTGAAGTAGGGGACGAAGGAGGCCATCATCCGCCAGCGCTCCAGCCGCCCCATCAGGCCGACCGGTTTGAGGAAGGGGTAGACGGCCAGGCACTTCCTGAACTTCCGCAGGCCGTCGCAGAAGTTCCTGATCAGCTTAGCGTCGGCGGGCGAGATGTCGAGCAGGTGCGCCTGGAGCCGATCCGGATCGGAGTAGAAGTAGACGGCGCGGCCGTCGCGGCCACGCACGATGTTGAACACGTCGAAGTGGCGCATCTGCTTGCCCTGGAGCGCGCCGAGTTCGAGCCAGATCTGGTGCATCTCGTTGCCGGGCCCGTTGCCGAGCAGCCAGCTGATGCAGCAGTCGAACATGAAGTCGCCTCGGTCCCAGGCCGTACAGCAGCCGCCCGGGATCTCGTGCATCTCGAAGATCCGGGTCTTGTACCCGTTCATCTGCGCGTAGCAGCCGGTGGACAGACCACCGAGGCCGGCACCGATGATGATCATCGTTTCTCTGTCCTGTTTCAACCGTGACATGTCCCTGGCCTCCTTGATGTTCATCCGGCGGTCCTCTGCCGCAGGGGCCGCTTGTCGAGCTGGGGCAGGTGGCCCAGCTTGCCGCGGTGCCAGGGTTCCCGGCCTGAGCTCTCCCACGCCTTGAACTCCAGGCCCAGTTCCTCGCAGAGGTACTGGGTGACGAAGCGGCCGGTTGACGCGGCACGGATCAGGCCGCCCATCCCGACCCACTGGCCGGCCATGGAGAAGCCACTCAGGCCGGGCAGCCGCATACGATCCTTGTTGATCAGCTTGGTCGCCAGATCGTCGGCGTCGGAGAACGCCTTCCAGGCGAGGATGCTGCCGTTGAAGTTGCCGGTGTAGCGTCTGGTCGTCGCCGGCGAGGCCACGTCGACCAGCTCGATGCGCGGGCCGATGCCCGGATATCGCCGCTCCAGGAAGCCTCGCACGAAGTCGGCGACCTTGCGCTTCTGCGCCCAGTACTCCTTGCGGTCGTCGCTCCGCAGCGTCTGCCAGTAGGTGAAGTCGCTGAAGTAGGTGCAGTGGATCACTGATTTTCCCGGTGGCGCGAAGCCGTCCGAATATCGTGAGCGCAGCTGCACCACCAGGCTGCTCTGCAGCGCGCCCGGCAGTTCGGCGCCCTCCCGCTCGGGCAGCAGGTAGGTCGTGCTGTGCGCGTCGTCGGGGTCGAGGTCGCCTTCGACGCCGACGAAGGCCGAGACCACGGCGGGGAACAGGATGCCCGGCCTGTTCAGCATGTCGTCGTAGAGCCTGTCGATTCTCGGGCTGGTGTACCGCCCGTCCAGCAGGCCGTAGATCGTGGTGTAGCCGTCACAGGCCGAGATGACGTGGTCGGCGTAGTACCGCGCCCCGCTCCGCAGCTCCACTCCGACCGCGCGGCCGTCCTCGATCAGGATCCTGTTGACGCGGGCGCGGTAGGTGATCACACCGCCCAGCGAGGTGTAGCGCTCCTCGATCGAGCGCGACAGTCCCAGTGATCCGCCCTGCGGGAAGCCCGCGTTGCCGTGGTAGGCGCCGGCCATGTTGAACAGGAACGGCAGCAGTGGGAAGTTCTCGGGGTCCTGGAAGAAGATGTTGCGGAACGCGTGGCGCAGCAGCGGGTCCTGGAACCTGTCGGCGAAGGTGTGCATCTGGGTCGCGGCGGTCCGCCAGAACAGGCGGAACGCCGGGAGAATCGTGCGCAGAGTGCGGAGTCTCTCGCGCACCGACTGCAGCGGCGGCGGTTTCAGGAACGGGTACAGGTTGATGTCGGCGAACCGCCGCAGGTCACGGCAGAACGACCGGATCAGCCGCGCGTCGGCCGGCGAGATCTCCAGCAGGTGCCGCTCCAGCCGGTCGGGGTCGTTGTAGAACGTCACCGACCGGCCGCTCTGGTCGACGACCTTGTTGAACATCTCGAAGTTCGTGATCGTTTTTCCGTCGAGCGCGCCGAGCTCGCGCCACACCTGGTTGGCGTCGTTGCCCGCGCCGGTGCCGATCAGCCATTCGATGCAGTAGTCGAAGATGTAGCCCTCACGCGACCAGGCCGTGCAGCAGCCTCCGGGCAGTACGTGCTTTTCGAAGATGCGGGTCTCCATGCCGCTCATCTGCGCGTAGCAGCCGGTGGACATGCCGCCGACGCCGGCGCCGATGACGATGACCCGGGGCTTACCTCCTGGAGCACGGTCGCGGTCGCTCCAGTCGGAACCGGTCTCACGCGACATGCGTCCTGCCTTCCGTCAGAATGCCGCGCGCCAGGCTGGCGTTGAGCGCGATGTACTCCTGGTCGAGCATTTCGGCGTGCGTGCCGAAGCCGCGCAGCACCGCGGTGTGCGTGGTCGAGCTGCCGTGCCAGGTGCCGCTCTCGTCCGCGGCGTAGAACGCGACCTTCTCCTCGTCGGAGATCACGCTGACCTGGGCGGTGATCACCCCGAGGTTCGGCGTGTGGCTGCAGAAGTGGATGTACTCCCTGGCCTGTTCGAGGGTCTCCTGGGCGACGACCTCCGAGCCGGTGTGCATGCGCAGGTGGTCGCCGAGCTCCCGTTCGAAGGCCCGGAAGTGCTCGCTGCCCAGCTCGAAGGCCTCGGAGATGCGGTAGGAGTCCATGATGACCACGTTCGGCACCTCGCGTCCCCGGCGCTCAAGCTCCTTGGCCACCTCGAACGCGAGGTTGCCGCCGAGTGAGTAGCCGAACAGGGCGCAGGGGCCTTCGGGCTGGATGGACTCGATCAGGTCGGCGTACCGGGCCACCTTGTCGTCGCCGGCCAGGTAGTTGAAGGCGACGAACCGGTACTCCGGCAGGTGGGCGGCGAACTGGCGGTAGACCAGGCCGTGGCCGCCGGCCGGCGGGAAGCAGAAGACCGTCTGCTCCCGGTCGGCGTTGAACCACAGGTAGGGCTGGGCACCGGCGATGTGGCCGGTGATGATGTGCTCCACCGTCTTGGCCATGCCGTGCAGGGTGGTGACCTTGAACAACCGGCTGACCGGGATGGTGATGTTGAACTCGGCCTGCAGGTTGTAGATCAGTTCGATCAGCTTGATCGAACTACCGCCGACCTCGAAGAAGTCGTGCCGCAGGCCGACCTGTTCCAGGTCGAGCAGCGACTCCCAGTGCTCGGCCATGCGCGTCTCGTAGAGCGTCACCGGCGCCTCGTACGCCTGCTCGTCCGCGTCGGCCCTCGGTGCCGGCAGCGCGGCCGGATCCACCTTGCCGTTGGAGGTCAGCGGCAGTTCGGGCAGTTCGACGAAGTACGACGGGATCATGAATGTGGGCAGGTATCCGGCGAGGTGCCGGCGGAGCTCGCGCCGGTCCAGGACCGCCCCGGCGGCCGGGACGCAGTAGGCGCAGAGCGCGGTGTCGCCGCGCGCGTCCGGCCGTACGGTGACCACCGCCTGCGCCAGCGCCGGCCAGGCCGCCAGCCGCGACTCGATCTCGCCGATCTCGATGCGGTGGCCGCGTACCTTGATCTGCGTGTCGACCCGTCCGAGCAGTTGCACACCGCCTTCGGCGTCCCAGCGGGCGAGGTCGCCGGTGCGGTACAGGCGCACCGGCTCGGCGCCGGGCTCGCGGCCGAGCGTCAGGGTGACGAAGCGCCGCGCGGTCTGTTCGGGATCGCCGGCGTAGCCGATCGCGACGCCGTCGCCGCCGACCCAGAGCTCGCCCGGCACGCCCGCCGGCACCGGCTCACGGTGCTCGTCGAGGATGTAGAGCGTGCTGTTGGGGAACGGGCGCCCGATCGGCACCATCTGGCTCGGCTCCAGCCCGTCGGCCGGGCCTTCGAAGTAGGTGCTGTCGATGGTCGCCTCGCTGAGCCCGTAGGAGTTGACCAGGCGGGTCCACGGGCCGCACAGGTCGTGCAGCCGGCGGTACTCCTCGACCTTCCAGGCGTCCGAGCCGACGATCAGCAGGCGCATGAAGTCCAGGCGCCCGCCCTCCCGCTCGCAGTGGCTCATCAGGCCGCGCACCACCGCGGGGACGAACTCACCGCAGTCAACCCGCTCCCTCAACATGGTCTCGTACAGCCGGGCGGTGTCGAAGAGCAGTTCCCGGGTGACCAGCACCAGGTTGCCGCCGGAGCAGAGCGCCCGGACCAGGTCACCGGTGAAGACGTCGAACGAGAAGCTCGCCATCTGCAGGTGCGTGTGGACGTCGTGGTCGAGGCGGTACTCCTCGCGCCAGGCGCTGTAGGCGGAGGCGAGGCTCCGGTGGCTGACCTGTACGGCCTTGGGCCGGCCGGTCGAGCCGGAGGTGTAGATGACGTAGGCGGGGGCGTCCATGTCGATCGCGACATCGACATCGACATCGACATCGGTGCCGGCCGCCGCCGGATCGGCGCCCCGGTGCGGGTCGGCGGCGGGGTGCAGGTCCTCCAGGGTCAGCACCTCGTCCAGCAGGCCGGCCAGCCGCTCCCGGTTGGCCCGGTCGACGACGACGAGCGCGGCCCCGGCGTCGCGCACCATGTAGGTCAGCCGGTCGGCCGGGTGGTCGGGGTCGAGCGGCAGGTAGGTGCCGCCGGCCTTGAGCACCGCCAGCAGGGTGACGATCAGCTCGGGTGACTTCTCCAGGCAGAGCGCCACCACCGCGCCGTCGCGGACGCCCAGCCCGCGGAGCCGGTGGGCCAGCCGACGGGAGCGGCTCTCGACCTCGGCGTAGGTCAGCCGCTCCGTCTCGCCCGTCTCCGACGGCATCGACACGGCGATCGTGTCGGGACGCCGGGCTGCGACCCCGCTGATCAGCCGGTGCACCGGCTCGTGGTAGCCGACGCGGCGCTCCGCCCCGCTCCACGTGCCGAGGATGTGCTCCCGCTCTGCGGAACCGAGCAGCTCCAGCCGGGTGATCGGCTGGGCCGGGGCCTCACGGGTGAGCGCGTCGAGCAGGTTGACGTAGCGCGACGCCAGCCACCGCATGGTCTCCGGCAGGAACAGGTCGGTGTTGTACTTGAACACGCAGTGGAAGCGCCGGTCGGCCTCGTCCTCGTAGGCCGAGAGCGTGAGGTCGAACTGTCCCTCCTCCTCGGGCAGCTCGATGTACTCCAGCCGGTAGCCGTACTTCTCGGTCGCGACCTTGTGGGCGAGCAGGATGAACATCGCCTGGAAGACCGCCGAGCGGCTCGGGTCGTGCTGCAGTCCCAGCTTCTCGACCAGCAGCACGAACGGGTACTCCTGGTTGTCCAGGCCGTTGAGCACGGTCGCGCGGACCTGCGCCAGCATCTCGGCGATCGACGGCTCCCCCGCCAGGTTCACGTGCAGCGGCAGCGGGTTGACGAAGTACCCGTAGACCGAGGCGAACTCCTTTTGGGTACGGCCAGTCACCGGGCTGCCGACGATGATGTCGTCCTGCCCGGAGTAGCGGTGCAGCAGGATGTAGTAGGCGCTCAGCAGCACCATGAAGACGGTCACGTTGTGCTCGCGCGCCAAGGTGTGGACGCGCGCGCTGAGCTCGGGGTCGAGCGTGAAGAACTCGGAGGCGCCGTTGTGGGTCTGCACGGCCGGCCGGGGCTTGTCGGTGGGCAGGTTGAGGACCGGCACCTCGTCCGGAAGGTGGCCCCGCCAGTAGTCGAGCATCCTCTCCGCGTCACGGCCGGCCAGGAACCGGTTCTGCCAGTTGAGGAAGTCGAGGTAGGTCGCGGATATCGGCGGCAGCTCCACCCTGTGGCCCTGGCGCAGCCCCTCGTAGATCGAGAGCAGTTCCTCGATGAAGGTGAACGTCGAGATCGCGTCGGAGATGATGTGGTGGACGGCCTTCATGATCACCCACCGGTCCCCGCCCCGCCTGAACAGGCGGAAGCGGATCAGCGGATCGCGTTCGAGATCGTAGGGTTTGCGGTACTCACGGATGATCATCTGGTAGATGTCATCCCACTCCATGTCCTCGACGTCGAAGAGGGCGATGTCATGCCTGGCCTCGGAGGAGATCTTCTGCGTCGCCTGCCCCTTCTCCAGCACGAAGTTGGCGCGCAGGCTGGGGTGACGCTCGATCAGGGCGCGGACGGCGTCGAACATGAGCTCGGGATCGAGCTCGACGCGCACCTCGACCGCACCGCCGATGTTGTAGGCGAACCCGTCGGGGTTGAGCTGCTTGAGGAACCAGAGCGCCTTCTGGTTCTGGGTCAGGGGGTACTTCTGCCCGTCGCCGAACACCTCGATCGCCGAGGCGTCGGCGCTCTCACCGGGGCCCGTCGCCACCAGGTCGGCCAGGCCGTCGTGCAGCTGCGTGATGAGCCCGCCGACCGGGGCGCTGCTCAGCAGGGCGACCACCGGCAGCGCGATCCTGAGCTCGGTGTGGACCCGGGCGCGCAGCTCCATCGCGAGCAGCGAGTCGAGGCCCAGCGTGTTGAGGCTGACCGCCGGGTCGACCTGTTCCGTCCGCACCCGCAGCACACCGGCGACGAGCGCGGTGAAACGCTCGGTCAGCAGCAGCAGGCGTTTCTCCTCGTCGGCGTCGCGGAACGCGTCGAGGAAGCTACTGGTCCCGGTGGGCGGGGGAGCACCACCGGCGGCGGCTGCCAGCTCGGCCACCAGCGGCGGCGGCGAGGCGTACCAGGCCAGGAAGATCTGCCAGTCGACGACCGTCGCGACCAGCAGCTGGGCCCGGTCCTGGCCGATGACACGCTCCAGCACGGCCATGCCGGCGTCCGGCGACAGCGAGCTCATCCCCCGGCTGTTGCGGTAGTGGTCGATCAGCCCGAGTTCCTCGATCATGCCCGTCGCCCACGGACCCCAGTCGATGCTCAGCGCCGGCAGGCCGCGGGCCCGGCGGTGGTGGGCCAGCGCGTCCAGGAAGGCGTTGCCGGCCGCGTAGTTGGTCTGGCCCGCGGTGGTGAGCAGCGAGGCGATCGAGGCGAACAGCACGAAGTGGTCGAGCGGCTCGTCGCTCAGATGGCGGTGGAGCAGGTAGGCGCCGATGACCTTGGGGTCGTGCACGGCGTCGAAGACCTGCCGGTCCATCTCCGGGAGGAGCGTGTCACGGACGTGACCCGCGAGGTGGAACACGCCGCGGATCGGCGGTGACTCGCTCCGCCGGTAGTCGGCCAGCCACGCGGTCAGGCTCGCCTCGTCGGTGATGTCGAGCGGCACCAGGACGGTCTGGGCTCCGAGCGCCTCCAGCTCCTTCAGGAAACGCACGTTGCGGCCGGCCGGGGTGCCGGGGTCGATCTCGCGCCACCGGTCGCGCTCGGGCATCCTGGTGCGGCCCACCAGGATCAGCCGGCGCGCGCCCCGTGTGACGAGCGTGCGGCAGAGCAGCCGGCCGAGCGCGCCGAACGCGCCGGTCACCAGATAGCCGCCGTCGGCGCGGAGCCTGAGCGGCAGCGGGCGGGTGAGGTCGGCGGCCGGCTTGAGCCGGCTGGTGTAGCGGCGGTCGCCGCGCAGCGCGATCTCGTCCTCGTCGCGGGCCGTCACCTCGCGCAGCAGCGCCTCGGCCTCGGCACGGCGCGCCGTGGCGTCGTCGCCCGAGGCGGGGTCGAGGTCGATCAGCTTGCCCCGGTTGGCGACCAGCTCCTGGTACCAGAGCACGCGGCCGATGCCCCAGGCCGGCGCTCCCAGCGGCTCGATCGGGTCACCGGCGGCCACCGCCTGCGTCCCGCGCGTGACGATGTGCAGCCTGCCGCCGTCCGGCCCGGCCGGCAGCGACTGGGCGAGCGCGATCAGCGAGTAGGCGCCGGCGCTGTTGTGCCGGTCGAACTCGTGCCGGGCCGTCGCGTCGATCGACGGCAGGTCGAGGTTCCACAGGTGCACGACGGTGCCGAACGGCGCGCCGCCGTCCTGGCCCAGCTCGGCGAGGAGGCGCTCAAGGTCGGCCGCGGAACCCGGCACGACCGTGGTCTCCCGATGTTCTCTCCGCATCCGGTAACCCCGGCCGGGACGGACCAGATGGCAGCGTCCGCCGCCCGCGGTGACCAGCGCCGCGAGCTCGTCGCCGACCCCCTGGGCGTCGGCGAGGATCAGCCAGCCGTGCGCGGCCGGATCGGCGGCGGCCGGATCACCGGTGGCGCCGTCCCGGTCCGTGTCGAGCGGCCGCTCGATCCAGGCCATGTCGGCCAGCCAGTTGTCGATCGTGCCCCGGCCGACCGTCGTCGACGCCTTCTCGATGTCGGCCGCGCGGAAACCGCCGATCCGGCCGAGCGGCGCGCCGCTCTCGGAGTAGACGGCGATGTCGCCGATCAGCTCGTCGCCGTCGCACCGCGAGACGGTCGCGTGCGCCCAGAGCGGCTGGTCGCCGACGGGGTCGACGCGCACCTCCTCGATCGAGAGCGGCAGACGGATGCCGGTGTCCGCCGGGTCCGCGCGCTTGGTGAGGATCTGCGGCGTCAGCAGGGACTGGAAGCAGGCGTCGAGCAGCACCGGATGGAAATGGTGGCCGGCGGCGTCGTCACCGAGCGTCTCGGTCGGGCGGATCCGGGCGAGCGCCTCGCCCGGGCCGATCCACACCTCCTGGATGCCCTGGAACGCCGGGCCGTAGTGGTAGCCCAGGGCCGCCAGCGCCGAGTAACAGCCGGCGCCGTCGAGGTGGCGTTCGCTCCGTTCCTGGATCGTTCCAATGTCAAGCGCCGAGACGGTCCGGCGGCGCTGCCCGGCGCGCACGACACCGCTCGCGTGCACGGTCCGCTCCTGGTCGCCCTCCTGCACCGTCGCGACGGTGAACGCGGCGCCCTCGGAGGAGAAGGAGAGCTGCACCGTGCCGGCCTCGCCGTCGGACAGGAACAGCGCCCTGCGCAGCTCGATGTCGGCCAGTGTCGCCTCGGTGCCGCCGGTCATGACCCGCACCGCCTGCGCCGCCATCTCCAGGTAGCCCGCCGCCGGGAACAGCACGCTGCCCTGGATACGGTGATCGTTCAGGTACGGCATCGTCTCGGCGTCGAGCTTCGCCTCCCAGGTGGGTTCGGCGGTGGCCATGCGACGGCCCAGCAGCGGATGGTCGAGCCGGCCGAGCCTGATCTGCTCGACGGCTCTGGGAGCCACCCAGTATCGGTCGCGTTTCCAGGGGTAGCGCGGCAGCGTCACCGGCCGCCCCGCGGGGTGCAGCGCGTCCCAGGCGATGTCGACGCCCAGGTTGTGCAGCGTGGCCAGTGACATGGTGAAGCGCGCCGCCTCGTCCTCCTGGCGGCGGATCGAGGGGATCGTCCGTCCCTCGGCGTTCACGGCGTCGAGGCACTCCTTGATCGAATGACCGAGCACGGGGTGCGGGCCGATCTCCAGGAACAGGCCGTAGCCGTCGCCGGCCAGGCGGTCGACCGCCGCGCGGAAGTGGACGCTGTCGCGGACGTTCTTCCACCAGTAGCCCGCGTCCAGCTCGTTGCCGTGCGCGACGCCCTCCTGTCCGGTCAGGTAGAGCGGCACCCGCGCGGCGCGCGGTTCCAGCCCGGCCAGTGAGGAGAGCAGCTCATCCTTGATCAGATCCATCCGGGCGCTGTGGTACGGCACCCGCACGGTGAGGAACTTCGCGAAGATCTGCTCGGCCTGCAGTTCGCCGGCGAGCTGGGCGAGCGCGTCCTCGTCCCCGGCCAGGGTGAGCGCGGTCGGGCTGTTCATCGCGGCCACCGACACGCGGTCGCCGTAGGGCCGCACGCGACGCACCGCCTCGGCCTCCGGCAGGCTCACCGCGAGCATGGTGCCGGTGCCGGCCAGCTTCTGCTGCAGGCGGCTGCGGTGCACGACCACCGTGACCGCGTCCTTGAGGGTGTAGACCCCGGCTTCGTGGAACGCCGCGACCTCGCCGGTGCTGTGCCCGACCACGGCGTCCGGGTGCACGCCGTACGAACGCCAGAGCGCCGACAGGCCGAGCTGCACGGCGAAGTTGGCCGGCTGCGCCAGCCAGGTCTCGCTCATCTTCGAGTCGGCCTCGTCGGCGTGGAGCTCCTCGATCAGCGACCAGCCGGTGAGCTCGCCGATCTCACGGTCACAGCGCTCGATCATCTCGCGGTAGACGGGTTCGCTCTCGAAGAGCCCTCTTCCCATCGCCCACCACTGCGGCCCCATACCGGTGAAGACCCAGACCAGGCGCCGCCGCCGTCCGTCGCGTTGCTGGTCGAGGAGCAGGTGCGGATGTGTCTCGCCCCTGAGGTACTCGGCGAGGCGTTCGTCCAGCGACTCTCGGGAGGAGTAGACGACCGACAGGCGTGACTCAAGGTGCTGGCGTCGGTGGGCGAGTGTGTGACCGAGGTCGGTCAGCGACACGGGGGAGCCACCGGCGCCGGCGAGCTCCTGCCGGATGCCCCTGACCAGTTCGGGGAGGGCCGCGGGATCGCGCGCGGTCAACGGCAGGATGTTGTAGCCCGGTTTCGCCGCCGCCGCTGGCCGGTCGCCGTTGTCGCGGACCGGCGCCTCCTCCAGCAGGACGTGCGCGTTGGTGCCGCCGAAGCCGAACGAGTTCACCCCGGCGCGCGCCGGCCCCTCGTGCTCGGGCCAGTCGGTCGGCCGGGTCGGGATCTCATACGGCAGCGACGCCAGGTCGATATCGGGGTTGATCTTTTCCAGGTTGATGTGGGGTGGGATCTTCCGGTGCTTGAGGCAGAGCGCGGTCTTGATCAACCCGGCGATGCCCGCGGCCGACTCGGTGTGCCCGATGTTCGTCTTGACCGAGCCGACGTAGCACTTGGCGCCGGGTCGCCGCCCGATGGCGAGCGCGCGGCCGAGCGCGTTGGCCTCGATCGGGTCGCCGACCGGCGTCGACGTGCCGTGCGCCTCCATGTACTGCAGGCCGCCGGGCTCGATGCCCGCCTCGGCGCAGACTCGCTCGATGAGGCTGACCTGGGCGTCCGGGTTCGGCACGGTGATGCCGTTGGTGCGGCCGTCCTGGTTGACCCCGCTGCCGACGATCACCGCGTGGATCGGGTCACCGTCGCGCAGGCTGTCCTCCAGGCGCTTGAGCGCGACCACGCCGACGCCCTCGGCGCGCACGTAGCCGTCGGCCGAGGCGTCGAACGTGCGCGACCGGCCCTCGGGGGACAGGAAGCCGCCCTTCGTCTCGGCGATGGTGTACTGCGGCGTCATGTGCAGCAGCGTGCCTCCGGCGAGCGCGAGACCGGTCTCACCACGGAGCAGGCTCTGACATGCCAGGTGCACGGCCACCAGTGACGAGCTGCACGCGGTGTCGATCGAGACGCTGGGACCGCGGAAGTCGAAACAGTACGAGATGCGGTTCGACACCATCGTCATCATGGTGCCGGTCGCGGTGTGCGCGGCCAGCGTCTCGAAGCTCAGGTCGGCGAACTGCACGATCTTGTAGTCCAGGGTGAACGCGCCGACGAACACGCCGACGTCACGCCCCGCCAGGGTCGCGGGCCGCTGCCCGCCGTCCTCCAGCGCCTCCCAGGCCACCTCCAGCAGTTTGCGCTGCTGCGGATCCATGTGCTCGGCCTCACGCGGGCTGATGCCGAAGAAGGCCGGATCGAACTCGTCGAAGCCGTCGATGTAACCACCTCGGCCACCGACCAGGCGTCCCGGTTTGGACTTGTCCCGGCTGCCGAGCGTCGTGACGTCATACCGGTCGGCCGGAGTCCGGGTGATGCAGTCCTTGCCGTCGATCAGGTTCCGCCAGAACGCCCGGTGGTCGGACGCGCCGCCGGGCAGCCGGCAGCCGATACCGATGATCGCTATTTTGTCACGGGAGGCGGTGTTGCTTAAGTCAGTCACCGTCGAATCCTTGAGTGGTCATGGCGCTGCGGCGCGAACATGGATGGCGATATGCGCTGTCTGGGTCGATCAGGCGGACGGCCCGTCGGCCTCTACGGGCGACGCCAGGGATGAAGAAGGCCGGCGACAACGGCGCCGGTCCTCGGAAATGACGTGGGGTCCTGCAGTCCGACCGCGGCCGGCTCGCGGCCGGGGTACCAGGTGAAGCTCCGGAACGTCAGGTCCCAGATCGACAGGTCGGAGCCGTAGTGGCCCGCTTCGGACAGGTCGGTGCTGTGATGCAGGCGATGTTGCTGGGGGCTCGCGAGAACGTAGTTGAGCCGGCCTATGCGGACATCGATGTTGGCGTGGACGAAATAGCCCTGCGCGATGGTGAAGAGGCCCACGGCGAACACGGACTCCTGCGAGAACCCGGCCACCGCCAGAGCCAGCTGCGCCACGCCCTTCCCGAGCGCGACGTCGAAGATGTGGTTGACGCCGTTGTTGGCCACGTTGACCTTCTCCGGCACGTGGTGCACGCCGTGCAGGCGCCACAGCCACCGGCTGGTGTGCCCGAACCGGTGCACCAGATAGCAGGCCAGCGAGCGCAGGAGCAGGGCCAGCGGAATCTCGGCCCAGAGCACGAGCACCGGATCGGGTGGCGACACCGCGCCGACGACGGCTATCACCGACAGCTGCGCCAGGCCGCCGCCGAGCAGGGTCAGCAGGAAGTAGACGCCGTACCAGCCCCATTCGTCGCGGCTGGGGTGCCAGCCGCGGTCATAGGGGATCAATCGTTCCAGGGCTGCCAGGTAGATGACCGTACCGATCAGGAAAAAGGCGCTGATCTGGCCGAAGTCCAAGTGGTACCGCAATGTCACCACGGTCGCCGAGACCACCGCCAGAAGCAGGATCGGATAGGCGGCACGGCACAGGACGGGACGGGACGGAAACGTCGGAGCAGCATCCATTCCTTGCCGCGGCCGCGGCGCATCGGAATCGATTTCGGGCGGAATATCCATGCCACGCATCCATCTAGGGAGATCTCAAGCAGGTGCACGCCTGCCAGGACAATCGTGGACGCGGCAACCGCGGCGGCGGCCGGCAGCAGACCGATGGCGACGCCCGGAACGAGCACACCATCACAGCACTCCCCCTCCCCCGCAGGTTGATCCGGCGCTACACCGAACGGACCGATAAAAGCAAGGAGAGCTTCCCCAGGCGCCCCCGATAAGATCGGCGGCAAATGGGCCCCGACGCATCCCTTGTAAGTGGAGTATTACATTATTTGACTATGCACAGCAAGGACCCGCTTCAGATTCTCACGATGTCCGGCATTCCGTTCAACGAAGATTCACTTGACAATGCGAAATCTCTGTACATACGAGGCACCTCGGACAGGCAATAAGAGCCCCGGAGCGGCGTCGGCGCATTCCCCCGCGACCGGCGCGGCCGTCAACAGGGATCGTCCGGCCGCCGCCGAACCGCGGCCCCGCCCGGAGGCGGGCGCGGCACAGGGGGCTCCTCAAGATCCTTCGCTCGAAGACCGCAGCTCACAGGAGAGGCCCGTCGACCTGCCGTCAGGCACACCGCCCAGAGGTGGGGGAACGAAGGACACATCGCTACAAGCACGAATACAAGCCGGTAGAACATTTGACAAGTAGAGAGATCGCAATCACTTCCCGATCTCACCGCTTTCGTAAATGTTTACAACTCAAATCGAAGGCTTACGGGCGCCAGAAAGCCCGTCCGCCCATCGGAGCCTGTGATCTATCACATATCGGGTCGACGAACCGGGAACCCCGGACGGCCCGGGAAGACGGCCTTAACCTCGATCTTGACAAGGTCGGAAATAGTTGCCAGAGGCACCGTATCGACCGGAAATCAGTGCGGGCGGCGCTTGCCGAACGTCTGTTGAAGGTTTGTTGAAGGCTTGTTGAAGCGATCCCGATATTTCGAGCGGCACACGCCGGGGGCACCGGCCCCCGGCCGAGAGCCTCCCCCGCGAGGCCGGCGGGACCACTCGGGGGATCCGGCGGCCGGTGAACGCGGTCAGGCCGGGACGGCGTCCACCCTCCGCCCTCCAGGTTGACTATAAATCGTATTTTATTCACACCTAAAAGGATCGACGCACCTCAGAGAACCATTGGCGCGTACGGCAGGCCCGATGTTCCGGGATTGACAAATGACATAGATCCAGAAGTATCACGAGATATATCGTTCCAATCGACTCAGTGGCCGAGACGCGGGACACATGATGCGCAGCGCACCAGACCGGACCTACCGGAACCACGGATACGCCCAGGCCGGCGAGACGGCGGCCGATCGGCGAGACGTTCTCGACCGGATCCGCGGAACCGGCATCCCGCCGGGCGCCGGTGACCCGTTCCGGCCCCCGGGAAAGGCCCGCGCCAGGCCGAACTCCCCCGCCCGGGAACCGGTACGGCGCGCCGAGCACCGCGGCTCCTCCCGGGAACAACGGCGTCACCCCTTCGGCGGGCGCCGATGAGCGACCCCTTCGAACGCCTGCTGGCCGTCCCCGGATCGGAGCTGGCACGCCGCCTGCGCGCCGGCCTTGAACTGGTCGAGGCCGCTCTCCGCGACGCGGCCCGCACCGCGCCGGCCGGCGATCCCGGCGCGGACGTCTACCCGGAGGTCCGCGACCACCTCCGCGGGCTCCTCGCCCCCGGTCGTCCGCAGGCGTGGCCCCCGGCCAGGGGGCCGTTCGCCGTTCCCCCCGCCCCCGCTGTCTCTCCCGTCTCCCTGGTTTCTCCCGTTTTTCAGGTTCCGCGCAGGCGCGCCGACGCCCCGGCGGGGGTCTCCCCCACCGGGGGCGGGACGGGCGGAGGGTTCTCCACGAGCCGCCCGGACGGCGAGGAGTTCTCCGCGAGCCGGCCCGGCGACGGGAGGTTCTCCGCGGACCGGCCCCGGGACGAGGGATTCTCCGCGGAAGGGCCCGGCGCCGTGAGCGGGCCGACGCGCCACGCGCGAGTTCCCCGGCTGGAGCTGGCCGAGGCGTTCAACGAGTCGCCGGAGGCGGCCGTGTGGACGGGCACCCACCGGAGCGAGGCGGGCGAACCCGGCGAGACCTGGCGCCGTTTCTGCCTGGACCTGCTGCGTCTGCCCGCCTCCGTCGCCCACCGCTGGCAGTCCGCGCTCTGCGCGTACGGCGGGGCCGGCGGCGACTGGATCGACCTGCCGGCCTCGGGAACGGAGGCGGTCCTGATCCCCCCCTGGCCCGCCGCCGGGGTGGCCGGGCTCAGGCTGCTGCGCGGAGCCCCACTGGACCCGGAGGTGACCGACGCCCTGGGAGACGCGCCGGGCGCGAGGGAACTCGGTACGCTCTGCACCCTGCTGCTGCGCCTCGCGGAGCTGGACGGCGAGCTCCTCTACTGGCGCGCTCTGGTGACCGACTCCACCCCGCGCCTCGCCGACCGTGAACCGCGGCGGCAGTTGCGGCTTTTCCTGCGGCGCCGGCTGCGGGAGTACGCCCGCGCCGGATCCGACGACGCCCGGCTCTTCCGCCTGATCGACGTGGACGAGGACCTCCGCTCGACCGTGCACCTGCCGATCCCGGCCTCCGACAGCTGGTGGCACGGGCTGTGGGACTCCTCGTGGCGGCTGCTCACCCGGGCCAGGGAGCGGGTGCCGGGCGCCTCCCTGCGGCGGATGGAGCTGACCGGGCTGCAGCTCGCCGAGGTCGGCAGGCTGACCAGGGACAACATCCGGGTGACCGGCGCGGGCGGGATCGTGCTGCACTGCCTGCGGGTGTACGTCAAGGTCAACGACGACCGGCGCCCCGGGCGGGTCGTCTACGGGGCGGGATCGTGACCGGCGGGCCCGCCCTCGCCGGACAGACCGGCCGCCGGATCGGCCGCCGGGGGCGGGCCCGCCGGACGGAAAAGGCCGGGCACCCGGGATTCTTACCACTGTTTTCCCGCGAATACCAGGCACGGTCACGGCCTATGGCATCCGGCATCTGTCCGCTCGATTCAGAAGAAGCACCTGACAGAAACCTAATTCTGCGGCAAAGTGGTCTCCAGGTATCGAGTATGGGGGTCGCACCCGAGAGGTGATGCGATGGCGTCTGGCAGCATTATCCGGTCCCTGGAAAAAGATCTTCTTCCTCGAAGCGCCGATCTTGTTGCCCGTAAGGCGGGGATTCTATGCCGTGGCGGCCTTCCGGGGTCCCGCGATTGCGACTGGTATCACGGCACGTGGCAATACCTTCGGATCCTTGACCTGGTGTCCTCCCCAACCTGGCGCGACGAGTTCTACAGATTCGCCATCGAACGAGTCCTGAAGCGAAGCCGGGAGCCGGCCAGAATCTTAATCTCGGGAGCCGCCGACTATTCAATGCCGCTCTATGTCGTCATGATCGCGGAGGCCGTCCCCCGCCTCGTCGAGATCACCGTGGTCGACCTCTGCCCCACCCCGCTCTTCTCCTGCGGATGGCTGTCCAAACGGCTGTCACACGACTTCCGGCTGGTCAGGGGTGACGTGCGGTCGGTCGATCTCGGCGGCCCCGCAAGGTTCGACCTTATTTGCACCGACGCTTTTCTCACTCGATTCGAAAAAGACGAGACGGCCGAAGTTCTCTCCGCCTGGGAGGATCTCCTCGACGACCACGGGCATGTCATCACGACGGCAAGGCTCGCCGAGATCGAATTGGGTGGGATGGGCCGCCAAATATACGCCGAAAAGCTCATAAACAGTGCCCACGAGCGGTGGCGGAAGACGCATGCCGGATCGGCATCGGCCTTTGCGGAGCTGAGCCGGAGATTGGACATCTATGCCAAACGGGTGATAAGCACCCCGCTCGGGCCCGCCCAAGATGTGGCCGACCTCCTGCGGACCACGTTCTCCATACGTCACCTGGAAGTCGCCGACGTCCCCGACCCACTACGCCCGACGCAGTACCTGCGCGTGGTCATGAGAAAGAGAGAATAGCGTGAACTTCACATTCCTTAACGAGGCCGTGCCCGGCGGGCGCCTGCACGGAATGGAGATCGGCGAGGGTGACGATCTCGCCGTTCACCTGCACGGCACCTGGGGCAATTTCTACGAGAATCCGTTCGTCGTCGCCCTCGCGGACACCTACACGGCCGCCGGATGGCGGTACGCCTCGGTGAACCTGCCCAGCCATGACGGCGGATCCATCGACGAGACCCTCGACGACTCCATCGAGGCGCTCCGGGCCTGGATCGACCGGCTGGGCAGGCCCGGATCGAGGGTGATCCTCCAGGGGCACAGCCTGGGGGCGCTGAAGGTGATCCGCGCCCTGCACGACAGAGCCCTGCGGGGCGCCCCCGTCACGGTCGCGGCGGCCGTGCTCCTGGCCCCGTTCGACATCGTGGCGTTCAACGGCGGTTCCACCCGGCTCGACGTGGAGAACAACCGGGCGGCCGTGCGCGACCTGGTGGTGTCCGAGACGGACACGCTCGTTCCGAAGATGATCTTCCCGCACTGGCCCCTGTCTGCGAGGACCTACCTTGACATCACCGAACCCGGCGGGAGGTGGGACGTTTTCCCCTCGCGGAACGGCGACGAGCACAGCCGGTGGGTCGCCGGATGCGGGGTCCGGACGTTCGTGGCCGTCGGCGGAGACGACTTCGCCGCGTTTCCCGACGCGATCCAGGTCGTCGACGGGCTCAAGGACCTCCCCGGCGTCTCGTCTCACGTGATCCCCGAGGCCCCGCACAACTTCGCCGGCCAGGAGGCCGAACTACAGGACCGGCTCGGCGGTTTCCTGGCCCGGCTAGCGTGAATCGAGTCCGTGGATCGTGTACGAGAAAGATGTCGTCGCCCTGCTGACGGCGGATGCCGACGCCGGAATCACGGCCGCCTCCAACCTGATCCATCACGAGCTCGGATCAGTCGAGGACGGCCGGCCGCTCCTGCCGTGGAAACTCACCGGCCGCGCGGGGGCGGACTCCGGCGACACCTTTCTTGAGCTGTCCATTCTCGGCTGGCCACGCATCGGGGCGGTAAGCCTCTCCGAGTTCAGGGCCGCCTACGGGAGAGGCCAGTCGCTGACCGGGCTCCTGCTCACGCGGACCCTGGAGGAGATCCTCGACGGCCTGCAGACCGAGGTACCGCCGGCCGAGGCCCTGGCCAGGTCGGCCGAGGCCATGCAGAACTCCCAGGCGCGGGTTCACGACTTCGACGAGCGCGTCCTCGTCGAGCCCCCCTCCATATCGAAGATCCGTACGCTGCTGAACCGGGGCGACTTCGCCGGTCTCGTCGGGGCGAGCGCCTCGGGGAAGACCGTGCTCGCGGACCTTCTGGCCAAGGAGTACGAGGGCAGGGGGGGCAGGACGGTCTGGCTGGACCTCGCGGACCCCGAGGCGACGCCGCTCGGCTGCGTCGTGACGGTGATGAGGGCGTCACGGCCCCAGCCGGACAGGGCACCGGCCACCAGAGCGCCGGCCCTGGTGATATGCGATGACATCCAGAGCAATCCGGCGGCCGGGGCGGCACTGCTGCGGCTGATGCACGCGACGACGTCCCCGGGGGCCAGGCATGTGCTCGCTCTGGGCTGGCTCGACGCCCGCGACCTCATCGAGAGGACCATGGGGGCCGGGCGGGTGCTGATCTGCGAGGGGCGCGACGTGTGCAAACGGATAGCCTCCGCCCCGGGGATCGAGGAGCCCGCCAGAAGAGAACTGCTGAGCCTCGCCCGGTCGAACGCCCTGATCGCGGAGACCGCGCTCTCGATGTTCTACGACTCCGGCCGCATGCCCCGGCCGTCCGAGGTCGCGGGCCGGATGTACGAGGTCCTCACCGGGGGAAAGCGGCTCCGGGAGACGGAGTTGAGGGTCCTGTGGCTGGTGGCCTGCCTGGCGTTGTTCGAGATCGACCTCAATCTGACCTACACCGATCACGTCACCCGGGACACCGTACGGAACCTGCTGCACGGAAGGGTGCTCCGTCAGCGTGGCGCGTACGTCTCCTTCGGCCACCGGACGTTCGCCCGGTTCGTCGTCCGGCACATCCGGGAGAACAGGCTGGTCGACGCCGCCTCCAGCGGAACCCCGGTCTCCCTGGCCGTCACCTATCTCCGTGCCGCCGGTGACCAGCAGATACAGATCACCCTGGACCGTCTGGACCTGCTCACCCTGGAGGCCAGAGAGGGCGTCAACGAGGGAGACGCGTTCCTCGCCGAGGCGTGGTCGAGCGTCCGCGTCCTGGCCCGGTACATAGCCCGCCAGGTCGAGGCGGACGCGAGCTGGGGCGACAACGTCGCGTCCGCGGTCTTCTCCTCCGAGGCCCTCGCCGAACTGGGCATGCTGGATGAGTGGCGGCAGGTCGCCGCCTACGTGCGGGGCCGGTGGACTCTCCCGGACGGAACCGATCTCCCCGAGCACACCCGGGGCCGGACCGCGGAGAGCGTCGACTTCGTGGAGATCATCAAGCGCATGCGCGTCGAGGACGCGGCCGGGGCCGGGGCCGGGGCCGGTTTCACCATGTCCGCCGAGGATGTCGACGCCGACCGGTTTCACCGGACCTGGGTGCTGGGGCTGCTGATGGGGTTCGAGGGGGCGGCGCTGGAGCCCGACGAGCGGCGGATAACCGCGCTGCGGAGGATGGTCGCGCGGTCGCAGCAGCCCGACGGCTCTTTCTATCCCTCCCGTGTGCCGTGGGTGACCGCCCGGATCTGCATCGGCCTGTGCCACATGGGAGAGACCCCGGCCACCAGTAACGTGCTGCGGCAGGCGGTGCGGTGGCTGCTGACCGAGTCGCCTCGCGGCCCCTATGTGGACGGCATGTGGCGAGGGGGGACCGGCGAGTGGAACACGGTGGTCAACACGACCGCGCTGGTGCTGCTGGCGCTGGCCACCGCGGGGGTGGAGCAGGACGAACGGGTCAGCAGGTCGGTGGCGTCGATCGTCGCCGTCCGCGGCGCCTGGACCGTTCCCGGGCAGGAGGTGGACTGCGCCCAGGCCCTGGAGGCGTCCCTGCTGCGCGACGAGGTGCTGAGCGGCATCCCCATGTCGATATCACCGGCGGAACGCCGTGCCCTGCTCCGCCAGGCCATCGACGCGAAGGGCGCCGGAATCCCCGTCGCCTGCACCGCGTCCCTCCTGCTGCTCACCGCCTCCGCGTTCTCCGTGCTGCTCTTCTGATCGACGTCCTCGTCCCACTCCCGCCGCCGCTCCGTGACCGTCGCGGAGCGGACAGGCCGGAGACGACGGCTGTGCCGTGAATTTCATAACGTCCGGCGAAGCGCCTGCACTCCGCCGCCTCCGGCGGATAACCTCGGCGAAACTCGACGTATCCGGAAATCAGGGGAAGCGACGTGACACGGTCGTGGGCAGAGCTTCCGAAAGGGCGCGTCATCCGCCTTTATGGCGCAAATGCGGACACGATTGCGCTGTCGATAGACCCGCTCCCCGAGGACGCACCGGCGATTGTCACATACTTCGCGGACGGCGCACGCTCCGCCGGGGAAATGGTGACCTCGGTACTGGGCGAACTGGAAAGAGCCGCCATCGGCCTGTTTCCGGCCTGGCTGCCGGGCGCGGAGAACATCGGCGTACCGGGGGGCGCAGGGGCGCGGGCCGTACGGGTCCTCGCCCGGCAGATGGCGTCGGTGACCGGCCACTTCGGCCCCTTCCTCGCCGAACTGGCCGAACTGTCCCTCCGTACCGCCGAACCGCCCCGCCGCACCGTCGGACCGTCCCGCCGCGGTACCGGACCGTCTCTCTGTACCGCCGAGCCGCCCCGCCGCACCGTCGGACCGTCCGTCCACGACGCCGGGCCCTCCCACCGCGGCGCCGGGCCGTTCACGGTGGAGGGGGCGAGCCGCGCCGCCGGGTTCGCCCCGGAGGTGCGCGCCGCCGGTCTGGCCCGCGTGCTCGCCGCCAGCTTCGGCCGTCCGCACACGTCGGTCCTGGTACGGGTGCCCGACGGCCTGTCCGCGGCGGAGGAGGAGGTGCTCGTCGCGGGGTGCGAGTGGCTGGCGCACCGTGGCGAGCTCGGAGTCTGGCTCACGGGTGCCCCGCTGACGGCCGTCGACCGGGTGGAGGCGATGACCGTACGGCTGCCCGCCGAGGTGACGAGCCTCGCCCGGGACACGGCGGGGTCACCGTCCGACGCCCGGACGGCATCCGCCGTCGCCTATCCGGCCGTCGCCGGGCTGCCGCATCCGGCGAGCGGCGCCGAGCAGGCGCTGGAGGCGGCCCTGGCCCGATACCACTGGGCGGCGGGGCGGGCGTGGAACCAGACCCACCGGTCGCACCCGCTCACCAACCCCATCCGGGTGGATCTGCTCTGGCACGACGAACGGTGCGTCGTCGAGATCGACGGTCCCGAGCACCGCGCCCCGCTCATGTTCGCCGCGGACCGGCGACGGGACGTGCAACTCCAGCTGGACGGTTACGCCGTACTGCGTTTCACCAATGAACAGGTCCTGACCGACACCGAAACAGTGGTCCACCAGATAATGCGGCTCCTTCGGAACCGCCGCCTTGGAACGTTGGAAGGATGAATCATGCCTGATAGAGCGCTGTCACTCCCCGAGGTCTCCGCTCTTGTGGTGTTGATGGTAGAGGCGCGGGAGGTTTCCAATCCCGAGCTCAAGGCACGCTACGGCCTGACCCTCGACGGAAAGGCACGCCTGCGGATGAACGACCTGAAACTGGTCGACAGCTGGAAGCAGGGACGGGCTTACGTGCACATGTTGACCGACGCCGGGTGGGCGCGTCTGGCCGAGGAGTTCCAGACGGGAACGGTCCCCGCGCCGACGGGTTCGGCCGGAGCCATGATTCGCGCCCTCTGGACCGGGCTTCAGGGCTTCCTGGAGCGGACCGACCACCGGCTGGCCGACGTCTTCCAGCCGCGCGACGTCTCGGCCTCCCCTACCTCGACCGAGCCCGCCCCGACCCCCGAGCCGGTCACGCCCCCCGAGCCGGCCCCGGCACCGGTGCCCGCCACGGCGGCCGAGCCCGAGCCGACGCCCGAGCCGGTCACGTTGTCCCAGCCTGTCACGACGTCCCAGCCTGTCACGGCGTCCCAGCCGATCACGGCGCTCAACTCGGAGCCGGAGCGCGAGCCGATCACGATGACCCAGCCGACAGCGGAGCCCGGACCCGTCGCGGCGCTCATGCCCGCATCGGAGCCGGGGTCGGTCATGGCGACCGGGCCGACGCCGGAGACGGAGACGGAGACGGTAGCCGGGCCCGCGCCGGGACCGGAGACGGAGACGGACATCGAGGTGCGCGTCCGCGTCGCTTACAGCGAACTGGCCGGGGAACCCGGCACCTGGGTGAGCCTCACCAGGCTCCGCCCGCTGCTGGGCGACGTGTCCAGAGCGGAGGTCGACGACATGCTCAGGCGGATGAACCGCATGCCGGACGTGAACATCGTCCCCGAGTCGAACCAGAAGACTCTCACCCAGCAGGACCGGGAAGCGGCGGTGACCATCGGCGACCAGGACAAGCATCTGCTCTCGATCGGCGTGCGATGACAGGCCGGGAGCTGGAGGCGCTGGCCACGCTCAAACTCAACTACGCCCAGGTGCCCGACGACGTGTGGCGCCCCGCGCGGTTCCACGTGGAGGGGCTGCACCGGCACACCGCGCACGTGCTCCTCGGCGGCCTGGCCGAGGCCGGAGAGAGTCAGGACGCGAGCCCGATCGGCGTGGTCGTCCAGGGACAGCGAGGCACCGGCAAGACCCACCTGCTCGGCTGGGTGCGGGAGAGGGTGCAGCAGGACGGCGGATACTTCTTCCTGGTGAGCCTGCTGGACGCCAAGGGCTTCTGGGAGAGCACCGTGGTGTCCATGCTCGACAGCCTGTCCCGCGAGCAGGGCGACGGAAAGAGCCAGCTCACCCTCCTGCTGGAACGCCTGTCGACGCTGACCGACGTGCCGAGGATGGTACGGCGCGCGGTGGCGGGAAACTCGACGCTGTCGAGGCCGGCCCTCGACACCTTCATCGAGGCGCTGCGCCGGTTCAACAAGTCGGTCGGCCGGGACAGCCAGGACACCGCCAGGGCCCTGGTGCTGCTCGCGTCCGACGACCTGAGCGCGCAGGACGTCGGGGAGTCCTTCCTGTCCTCGATGCCCGAGGAGGAGCCGGGCGAGCGGGCGCGGTGGGGGATACGGCATGTCCAGAAGTCGCCCCAGGAGATCGTCAGGGACCTGTCACGTCTGCTCGCCCTCACCGGGCCGTCCGTCGTCGCGATCGACCAGATCGACCTGGTTATCGCGCAGTCCTCGATCTCCACCGCCGACAGCGCCGTCCCGGACTGGCGGGAGTCCCTCATCATCGAGCGGATCGCGGGCGGTCTGATGTCGCTGCGGGAGGTCACCCGCCGGACGCTGACGGTCGTCTCGTGCATCCCGGCGAGCTGGATCCTCATCGAGAAGTTCGCCACCGACACCGTCCGCGACCGGTTCCGGCAGACGCTCCAGCTCAAGACGATCCCCGACGCCGACACCGGTCGTGCCCTGATCGAGAAGCGGTTCGAGGAGCGGTTTCGCAAGATCGGCTTCGAGCCGCCCTATCCGACGTGGCCGGTCAGACCGTCCGCGTTCGACCTCGCCCCCGACTTCACCCCCCGGCAGCTGCTGATCAAGATTGACGGCCACATCCAGTCGTGCCTGTTCAACGGCGAGATCGAGGAGCTGGAGCATCTGGACAACCCCGCGGTGGCACGGCCGGGTCCCCCTACCGGGTCGTCGGAGGTGCCCGCGCCGGATCTCACCGCTCTGGACACCCGGTTCGCGGAGCTGCGGGAGGCCGCGGACGTGACCGCGCTCCTCACCCCCGCCACCGAGGACACCGTGATGCCGGCGCTGCTGTCCGCGGGGCTCACCGCCTGGATCGCCGGACTGGGCGAGGCCGGACGGACGTTCAGCCAGGATCCCGCGCCCAGTTCGAAGCCGCCCCTGCACGCGCGCCTGCGGCAGAGCCTGGACGAGGCCACCGAGGACGAGGCGCACTGGGGTTTTCGCGCGATCACCACCGAGAACGCCAACGCCGCGCTCAACCGGCTGCGCAGCGCCTCGGTGGCGGCTGGCCTGAACGCCGAGGTCTCCAAGCGGCGGCTGTTCCTGCTGCGGAACACGCCCTGGTCGAAGGGGCCCCGCACGCGGGAGGCCGTCGAGGCGTTCGAGCAGGCGGGCGGCAGGGTCCTGTCCGTGGACGACGAGGACCTCGCGACGCTCGCGGCGCTCCGGGACCTGCTCGCCGAGAACCCGCCGAATCTGCGGGCGTGGCTCGCCGACCGCAGACCGGCCGGTGACGTCAAGGTGCTCGGCGAGGCGCTCGGCGACGTGCGCACCGTTCCCGCGCCTGCCGCTTCGGGTGAGCGCGCCGTTCCCGAGGCGCGTACCGTTGTTCCCGGCGACGTTCCCGGCGAGCGACGTGACCACAGCGCTCCCCGCGGACGGCCCGGCCAGGACGAACCCCCGGCACGGGCCGGCCAGGACATGTCCCCGGCGCAGGCCGACCAGGACGCGGTGCCCTCACAGGCCGACCGGGACGCGGTGCCCCCGACACAACCCGAGCAGGCCCCGGCGCCCCCGGCGCCCCCGGCGCAGCCCGGCCGGCTCGTCCGGCAGGGCATGCTCTCGGCTCGGCAGCCCTCTCCGGCGAAGTCCGGCGCGGGGCGCGGGCCGTACATCACGCTCGGCAGGGCGATCACCAACGACACGTCCGTCAGCGTCGAGTTGGAGTCGCTCCGCAAGCACATCACGATCTTCGCCGGATCCGGGTCGGGGAAGACCGTGCTCATCCGGAGCCTGGTCGAGAAATGCGCGCTCCAGGGTGTCTCCGCCATCGTGCTCGACCCCAACAACGACCTGGCGCGGCTGGGGGACGCGTGGCCGGCGCCGCCGCCGTACTGGGAGGCCGGCGACGCGGCGCGGGCCGAGGAGTATCTGGCCGGCACCGACGTCGTGGTCTGGACCCCCCGGCGGGGCGCGGGGCGCCCGCTCAGCTTCCAGCCGTTACCCGACTTCGCGAGCGTCGTCGACGACGCCGACGAGTTCCGCGAGGCGGTGGAGGTCGCCGTCGCGTCCATCGTGCCGAGGACGAAGCTCGACGCGAAGACGAACAAGGCCCACCTGGGGCAGGCGGTGCTCCGCGAGGCGCTCACGCACTACGGGCGGCGGGGCGGGACGGGCCTCAAGGGTCTCATCGAGCTGCTGTCGGCGCTGCCTGACGGGGTGAGCGAGCTGGGCGGCGCGGAGCGGATCGGCGCCGACCTGGCCCAGATCCTGACCGCGGCCATGGTCAACGACCCGCTGTTCGGCGGCGACGGCGCGCCGGTGGACCCCGGTCTGCTGCTGACTCCCGCGCCGGGGAAGAGGGCGCGGATCTCGGTGGTCAACCTCGCCGGTCTGCAGTCGGACGACCAGCGGCAGAGCTTCGTCAACCAGCTGCAGATGGCCCTGTTCGCCTGGATCAGGAGGAATCCGGCGGGCGACCGGCCGCTGGGCGGGCTGTTCGTGATGGACGAGGCGCAGACGTTCGCGCCGTCCGGCGCGATGACCGCCTGCACGCAGAGCACGCTGGCGCTGGCCTCCCAGGCCCGTAAGTACGGCCTCGGCCTGGTGTTCGCGACCCAGGCGCCGAAGGGGCTGCACAACCGGATCCCGGGAAACGCCGCGACCCAGTTCTTCGGCCTGCTGAACAGTCCGGCCCAGATCACCGCCGCGAGGGAGATGGCGCAGGCCAAGGGCGGCGATGTCTCCGACATCTCACGGCTGACCTCGGGCCAGTTCTACACGGCCGTCGAGGGGAGGCCGTTCGTGAAGGTGCGGATCCCCATGTGCCTGAGCCACCACCCCAAGGACCCGCTCACCGTCGAGGAGGTCATGGACAGGGCGAGAAACTCCTCGTAGACCGGCTGCCCGGCCCGCCGGCCGGGACTCCGGGTGGTGGAGGGGTCTTCCCACCGGGCGGTGCCGGCCGGGGCCGGGCCCCGGTGAATGAGGAAAAGCCACGGCAGCGGCGGACCGCCTCCACCGCCCGGCGGGCCGGACCCGGTGAACAGGGAGGTCCATCGTGCCGGTCAGCCGCTCTTGTCCCGGATCAGCTCACCGAGATCGCGCACCTCGGGCGTCGCGTCCCACAGGCCCGTCAGCCGGGTCTGGAGGCCGTGCAGCTCCTTGGTGATCGTGATGCGGAGTGCCGGCATCGCCTCGGCCAGCACGCTCCGGGCGGTGGCGACCGCCTCGTCCACCTGCCCGGCGCAGGCGTAGGTGTCGGCCAGGCGCAGTGTCAGGAGCACCCGTGTCGGGTGCATCCGGCTGGGAAGGCAGGCCAGCGAGCTGCGGGCCGCGCTCACCGCCCGCCGGGCGACCGCGCGGTCGCCGGTCAGCACCGCGATGTCACGCAGCGCGCCGGCGGCGCACGACTCGACCCGCAGGAGTCCCTCGCCGCCGGTCAGCCACGGAGCCTCCGCGCGGTCCCGCGTGTCGAGGCGGACGAGGTGCTCCCTGGCGAGGGTGATGTGCCGCTCGAACTCGTGCAGGTCGCCGGAGAGCGCGTGGCTGCGCGCCTCGTACAGCCGGGCCATGGTCAGGATCCAGCGGCGGGTGGGGTCGGCGGCGCCCAGCGCGCGGGTGTACACGCGCATGGTCTGCGCGTCGCGTTCGATCCGCGCGAGTACGCTCATGTCGCAGAGCAGCGCGACCCGTGCCGTGATGTCCCCGGACACCTCCGCCCACGTGATCCCGTGGTGGTACCAGGCCATGCCCAGGCCGTTCTGTCCTCTCAGCACCCGCAGCCATCCGGCGAGCTGGGCGTAGTGGGCGGCGAGGCGCAGCAGCACGTGGCAGGGTGACGGCCGCACGTCGTCGGCCCATCGCACGATCGCGTGCAGGGTCCGCTCCACCGGGACGACGATGTCGACGAGGGTCTGCTCCACGTTCATCCGCGTGTAGGACGCCAGCAGCGCGGTCAGCCCGTGCACGGTGTCGGCGTCGGGCTGGGTCGTACGGTGGCCGGACCGGCCTCGCCTCGCCGGATCGAGGTCGGTGGTGAGCATCTGCTCGGCGGGGGGCACCGCGCAGCCGGCGGTGCCGTGCATCGGGCAGGGCAGCCCGTTCGCCGGCAGGCGGGCCGGCCAGCCGACGAGGATCGGGGCGCCGGCGCCTTCGCCGCCCCTGCCGGTATCGGGCATGGGGACCATCAGCCGGCCGCCGGCCAGGGTGACGCCGGAGGGGCCGTCGAGCCCGCTTCCCCGGTCGCCGATCGCCCGCGCCCAGATCGCGGCCAGCTCGCCTCCGGTGCCGAACAGCTCGTCGACCTGGACCGGCAGGTCCGCCGACGGTCCTCGAAAGCCCTTCTCCAGCTTGCTGATGTGACTGTGGTGGTATCCCAGCCGCAGGCCGAGCTGGACCTGGGTCAGTCCGGAGCGCCGGCGCCAGAATCTCAGCCGCCTGCCGAACTCCGTCCAGGACACGGGGCTTTTCTCAGAAGTGACATCCATGAGTCCTCTCTCGGCCAACCGAATGTGCGGGGAGCCTAACGTCGGCCGTCAAAAAACCATAGATCTTGAAGTTAGGCGAATTATCAGGAAAGAAAATGAGGATTAATGTGCCGGCCACCTCGGCGAACAGAGTGTCCGTCCATCGGAGGGGAAGGGCCGGGCGCCGCCCCCGGCCCTTCCCCGGGGTCGTCTCTACGGTCTGGTCAGGCCCAGCGTGAAGTTTCCCGATCCGCGGCGGGAGAGCACGCGGTAGCGGTAGTACCCGGCCGTGCTGGTGTAGCTGATCATCTCGTCCGAGGTCGGCGAGGTGGATTTGGCGACGGTCGTCCAGGCCGAGCCGTTCCGCCTCTGCAGGTACAGCTCGAAGTCGGTGCCGGCCGCGCCGCTCAGGCAGGCGCGGTGGACACCCCAGGCCGTCGACTGGTATCCGCCCTCACCGGGCAGGTAGGCGCCGGCCCCGGCCGTCAGGCTTCCGGTGTGGTACGTCCGGTGACCGGGGCAGACGGTCGGCCCGGACGTGGGGGTGGGGGTGGGGGTGAGCGTGGGGTTGGGGCTGGGGTTCGGGACGGGGCCGTCGGGCATACCCGACAGCGGCACGGTGAGGGTGCTCAGGGAGGGCGCGACCGTGAGCCGGGTGCCGCCGAGCGGGCGGAGGGTGTACTCGTAGTCGGTCGAGACGACGACCAGCCCGATACGGCGGCCCGCCGCGAAGACGTAGTCCTTGGGCTGCATGCCGAAGCGCATGACGTACTCCTGGCCCTGCACCACCTTCTCGCCGGCCGAGGCGCCGGCGCGGTTCTGCGGGTCGAGCCAGCCGCGGGTGACGATGACGGGTGCGGACGTGCCGCCCTCGGGGCCGTAGTCGACCAGCAGCGCGGTCAGGTTGGCGTCACCTCGGTTGTCCACCGCCGCCCGCAACTCCACCTTCGGGACGCCGGACAGCCGCACGGCCGTGGTCAGCGGGGCCGACCGGTAGACCAGGCGGTTGCCGTTCGCGCCGTCCGGGTTCGCGACCAGGGAGTCCGCACGGTAGGTGGCGCCCTGGTCCACGAAGGTCTGCCGGATCTCGCCGGCGGTGGCGGCCGTGGACAGCTCCCCGGGCGCGGTGGCCGAGGTGGCGCCGAGACGGAACACGATCTGCCTGGCGGAGGGGTCCGGCCAGTCGGTGTACTGCCGCCACGAACCGTCGGCGTACTGCACGTCGGCCTTCGGCTCGTTCAGGATCCCGTTGTCCACCCCCTTGAGGAAGTAGTCGAACCACCGGCCCACCTCCGACCGGTAGTCCGGCCGCGACGCCGTACCGTGGCCGTCCTTGTGCAACCAGATCTTGCGCGGCACGTTGTACCGCCGCAGCGCGTCCCACCACTGGGCGTAGTGCTGGCCCTTGACGTTCCAGTCGGAGTGGCCGTGGATGACGAAGACGCCGGCCTTGACCTTGGCGGCGTGCTGGACGTAGTCGCGGTCCTGCCAGAAGGCGGTCCTGTCACCGGTGACCCGGTCCTGGGCGGCCTCCAACGCGTTGATCTCGTCGTCGCAGCCGGTCCGGGCGACCACGCTGCGGGCCAGGACGTCGACGTCCTCCCCCTGGTAGCCGCCGGGCGCGACCACCAGTCCGTTGGCCCGGTAGTAGTCGTACCAGCTGGAGATGGCCGAGATCGGCACGATGGCCTTCAGCCCCTCGACGCCGGTCGCCGCCGCCATGTTCGCCAGCGAACCGTCGTAGGAGACGCCGATCATGCCGACCTGGCCGGTGCTCCACGTCGCGGTCACCGCCCGCCCTGAGGGGTCGAACCCTCGGGCCCGCCCGTTGAGCCAGTCGACGACGGCCGTGGCTCCCAGCGCCTCGTTCATGTCACCGCTGGTGGGGCACCCCTCGGAGGCGCCGCTGCCGATGCTGTGGCCAAGCACGACGGCATAGCCGCGCGGTATGAAGTAGTCGTCGTACCAGCCGGGCAGGTCGGGGACAGGCCGGTTGACAGCCGTGTCGGGGGTGTCTTGGGGGCGGAGCCGCGTCCCGTCGAACAGACGCTCCTGGGGCAGCCGATCGACGGTGACACCGTGGTTGGCGACGTTGTTGAGCCCGGTGCGGTACGGGCTCTGCTCGAAGACGACCGGTACGAGCCCGCCGCCCGGCGGACGGGAGATGTCGACGGCGACCCGGTCGGGCCGCCCGTCGTGGTCGGTGTCCACCGTGGTCTCGACGTACACGCGCTCCTCGATCGGAGCGGCGGCGATCCGGGCTGTGCTGTTCTGCGGGGTGCCGTTCTGCGGGGTGCTGTTCTGAACGGTGCCGTTCTGGACGGTGCCGCTCCGCGGGGTACCGCTCTGGACGGTGCTCCGCTGAGCGGGGGCTTCGGTGATGACCTCGGCACCCGCCGCCCGCGCGGTGAGCGCGTGCGCACCGGTCGTGGCGGTCAGGGTCAGTAAGACGACGGCTCGGGAAATGCCTCGCATGTCGTTCCTATGGGGATTGGAGGGGAGACCCTCGTTGGTGGCGCACGAGCGTTCGATCTTGAACAGTCATGCGGCGATTGTCAAAAAAGTCAAGTGAGCGACGGCCGGGAACACCGCGGCTCAGCTCCGCCGAAGGCGCCGGGCGGGTTCGGTCGTTGTGAGAACACTGGATGAATGCGTGTCCGGAGCGGACCTGGGTTCACTCGGTTATTTCTCGCGTGCCGCGGAACGGCTCGTGTTCAATGCGCGGGTTCCGCGGCGGAACGGCGGAACGGCGAAGCCTCGGAACAACGGGAAAGGAGAAGGCGGAACGGCGCCGCGACGGCAGGTCGTCGCGGCGCCGTTCACTCTGCCGGGGCCGGATCGGACGCCGGGCGTCCGATCGGTGGTCATTCCTCTGGGAAGTGGCAGGCGACCTCGCGGCCACGCACGACCGTCGGCAGGGGCACCTCGACACGGCAGCGGTCCTGTGCCTTGTGACAGCGGGGGTTGAACGAGCAGCCGGGCGGCGGCGACGCGGGGCTGGGCGGGTCGCCCCGCAGCACGATCCGCTCCCGGGTGGCCTCCACATCGGGGTCCGGCACCGGCACCGCCGACAGCAGCGCCTTGGTGTACGGGTGTGCCGGATCGGTGTAGATCGCCTCGCGGTCGCCGACCTCGACGATCCTGCCGAGATACATGACCGCGATCCGCTCGCACATGTGCCGCACGACCGACAGGTCGTGCGCGATGAACAGGTACGCCAGATCGAACTCCGCCTTCAGGTCCTCCAGCAGGTTGACGATCTGAGCCTGGATGGAGACGTCCAGCGCCGACACCGGCTCGTCACAGATGATCAGCTTGGGCTTCGGCGCGAGCGCGCGGGCGATGCCGATGCGCTGCGCCTGACCGCCGGAGAACTCGTGCGGGTAGCGGTCGATATGCTCGGGCGACAGGCCCACCAGCTTCAGCAGCTCGATCACGCCTGCCCGGTCGAGCAGCCGGCGTGGCCCCGAGATGATCTGCTGGACGGTCTGCCGGGGGTTCAGCGACGCGAACGGATCCTGGAAGATCATCTGGATCTCGCCGCGGAGCGGCAGCATCTCACGCGGGCCGAGGTGGGTGATGTCCCGGCCGTCGAAGGAGACCGTGCCGGAGGTCGGCTCCAGCAGGCGCACGATCATGCGCCCCGTGGTGGACTTGCCGCAGCCGGACTCGCCGACCAGACCGAGTGTCTCCCCCGGCCGCAGGTCGAAGCTGACGCCGTCGACCGCCCGAATGCCACGTCCGCGCCGACCGGGAAAGGTCATCCGCAGATCCTGTACGGCGAGCAGCGCGTCGGTCGTGACCGGTCTGCCCCTTTCGACGAGCAGGCTCACTGGACCCCTCCGGGGAAATGGCAGGCGACCTTGTGCGTGGTCCCGATGAGCAGGGGGTGCTCCGCCGTACAGATCTCCGGGTTGTCCGAGGCGGCGAACGTGGCGCAGCGGGGATGGAACCGGCAGCCGGGCGGGGGCGTGAGCGGGGACGGGGGGCTGCCGGGGATCGCCCGTAGCCGTCCGTCGCCACCGTCCTCCGCCGCCCATCCGGCGCCGGGCACCGAGGCCAGCAGTCCCTGGGTGTAGGGATGGCTTGGAGACTTGAAGACGGTCCGCGCGGCGGCGTGCTCGGCGGTCCGCCCGCCGTACATCACCAGGACGTCGTCGGCGATCCGCGCGACCACTCCCAGGTCGTGCGTGATCATGATGACGGCCAGCCCGCGCTCCGCCTGGATGCGCGCGATGAGCTCCAGGATCTGCGCCTGGACCGTCACGTCCAGCGCTGTCGTCGGCTCGTCGGCGATGAGCAGGTCCGGCTCGCACGACAGCGCCATCGCGATCATGACGCGCTGGCGCATGCCGCCGGAGAACTGGTGCGGGTGCTCCCGGGCGCGACGGCGCGGTTCGGGGATGCCCACCTCGGCGAGCATCTCGACCGCGCGCTCGCGTGCGGCCTTGCGGGAGGTACGGCGGTGCAGCCGGTACGCCTCGGCGATCTGCTCGCCGACGGTGTAGAAGGGGTGCAGGGACGACAGCGGATCCTGGAAGATCATCGCCATTCTGCTGCCCCGGAGCTTCCGCAGCCGTTCGGCGGAGGCTCCGGCCAGCTCCTCACCGTCGAACACGATGGAGCCGCTGACGGAGGCGTTGCGGTGCAGGCCGAGAATGGCCAGCGATGACACCGACTTGCCCGATCCCGACTCACCGACGATGCCGAGCGTGCGGCCGCGGTCCACGTTGAAGGAGACCCCGTCGACCACCTGGACGGCGCCGAACGAGACCGAGAGATCCTTGACGTCGAGGATCGGACTGGCCTCCCGCTCGCCGCCCTCCGTCCGCCGCGCGGACGATCGCGTTCTCCGGTCGGTCATCTGGCTCACTGTGCCGGACTCGCTCACGAATACCTCACCCTGGGGTCGATCACGGCGTACACAAGGTCCACGGCCAGGTTGGCGAGCACGATGAAGAACGCCGCCAGCAGCGTGGTGCCGAGGATGACCGGCTGGTCCGACTTGACGATGCCGTCGTAGGCCAGCCGTCCGATGCCCGGCAGGCCGAACACCGTCTCAGTGATCATCGCTCCGGCGAGCAGACCGCCGAGGTCCATACCGAAGATCGTGACGATCGGGGTCATCGCGGCACGCATGCCGTGTTTGACGACGACGGTCCGCTCGGGCAGTCCCTTGGCGCGGGCGGTGCGGATGTACGGCTCGGCCATCGTCTCGATCATCTGAGCGCGGCTGAGTCTGGCGTACATCGCGGCGTACAGGGCGGCGAGCGTGACCCAGGGCAGGATCAGGTTGCTCGCCCAGGCCATCGGGTCTTCGGCCAGCTCGACATAGGCCGGGTAGGGAAGGATCTCGGTCACCCGGACCACGAACAGCAGCAGGAGCATGGCCACGAAGTAGACCGGCAGCGACGCCGACGTGAGAGTGGCGATCATCAGGCTCCGGTCCAGCGTGGTGCCCTGCCGCAGCGCGGAGATCACGCCGACGGTGAGGCCCACGATCAGCCAGAGCACGGCCGCGCCGATCGCGAGGGAGACGCTGGTGCCCAGCCGGTCGACCAGCAGGTCCCAGACCGGCAGGGAGTTCTGGTAGGAGAAGCCGAAACAGGGGAAGCCGCACTCGACGCCCGCTGCGAGCGTACGGCCGGCGAAGATGCCGACCACGTAGACGCCGAACTGCTCCCAGATCGGCCGGTCCAGTCCCATCTGGGCGCGCACCTCGGCGACCCGTTCCGGGGTGCAGGTCTTGCCACACGCCTGCAGGGCCGGATCGCTCGGCACGACGTAGAAGATGACGAAGGTCACCGCGCAGATCACCAGGAGGATTCCCGCGGCGGCCGCGAGCCTCTTGGACAGGTAGATGATCATGCGGTCTCCTTGGTCGGCCGCCCGGCCACGGCACCGTGCGGGCGGACGTTCTCACCTCGCTCGATCATCGGCTGCCCTTCGGGTCGATCGCGTCACGCAGGGCGTCACCGAAGAGGGTGAAGGCGAGCACGGTGAGGAACAGGCAGGTACCGGGGACGAGGAAGTACATCGGGTCGACCTCGTACCAGAGCATCGACTCCTGGATCATCTGTCCCCAGGAGGCGGTGGGCGGGCGCACACCGACACCGAGGAAGGACAGGGCCGCCTCGGTACCGATGTTGGTGGGGATCGCCAGGGTCGCGTAGACGAGGATCGGCGCGGTGAGGTTCGGCAGCATCTCGCGGAACAGGATCGAGGCGCCCATCGCGCCGCCGACGCGTGCGGCGTCGACGTACTCGCGGTGCTTGATGGTGATCGCCTGCCCGCGGACGATCCGGCCGATGTACGGCCAGCCGAACCCGCCCATGATGGCGACCAGCAGCAGCACCCGGTTGCCCTCGGGCATGACCGAGATCAGCGCGATCATGAAGATCAGGCTGGGGAAGGACATGAGCAGGTCCATCACCCGGCTGATCCCGGCGTCGACCCAGCCGCCGAAGTATCCGGCGAGCAGGCCGAGCACGGTGCCGACCGCCACTGAGACGATCATCGCGAGCACCGAGATGAGCAGCGAGATCTGCGCGCCGTACACGACCCGGCTGAAGATGTCGCGTCCGCTCACCGGCTCGACGCCGAGCCAGTGCTCGGCGCTGATCCCGCCGAGGATGCCCTTGGGCACCCCGGCCATTCTCTTGTCGACCGCGGTGGGATCGAAGTCGTAGGGCGACCAACCGTTGATCATGGTCAGCAGCGGTGCGGTGACCGCGATGAGCACGAACAGAACGATGATCACCATGCCGAACTTGGCGGCTCGGTCGCGGCGGATCCGATCCCAGATCACCCGCGAGGGCGACCGCCCGGTGGCCGCGGGGGCCACCGGGGAAGCCGCCGGTGTGGAGACCGTGGTCACTGCCTCTCCTTGCCCAACGGCTCGGTTCGTGACGGGAAAACGCTGAGACTGACGGTGAGCGCGCTCACTTCTGCTTCACACCCAGCGTCGCGTAGTCGAGCTGACCGGCCCAGACGGGGTGGCCGAAGGCGCCGGTGACGCCCTTGCCGACCAGGAGCGGCTTCTTCTTCCAGGCGAAGGGGATCGCGGGCGTCGCCTGCATGATCTGCTTGTCGAGCTCCACCCACGCCTTGTTGGCGGCCTCGCCGTCGGTCATGGCCTGGATCTCGTCGATCTTGGCCTGGACCGCCTCGTCCTTGAACTGCCAGACGTTGCCCGAGTTGCCCTTCTCGACGATGGTGCGGCCATCGAAGATCATCGGCAGGAAGGTGGCGCCGGACGGGTAGTCGGGGCACCAGCCGTAGGTGAACATGTCGGGCGTCTTGGCGGTGTCGCCGAGGGTGTCGTAGTAGACCGACGGGTCGACGGGGCTGAGCGTGACGTTGATCCCGGCCCGCTTGAGCCCGGACTGCGCGGCCTCGCCGATCGCCTTGTCACCGGTGGAGATGGTCATGCCGACGTCGAGCGTCTTGCCGGCCAGCAGCGCCTTGGCCTTCTCCACGTCGCCGGTGGCCGGAATGCCGTAGACGTCCTGCGCCTGGCCTCCGGACAGGGCCGGCGGCAGGTAGGCGGTGGCGATCTCGGTCATCTCGGGGCCGCCGCCGGCGGTCTGCAGCGCCTGCTTGTCCAGCGCGAACTGCACGGCCTGGCGCATCTTCGGGTCGTTGAACGGGGGCTTGCTGGTGTTGAAGCCGATCATGTCCGTGCAGCCGGAGATCTCGCTGACCATGCGGGCCTTGGTGTCCGGCTTGGGGAGGATCTTGGCGAGGCTGGCGGAGGTCACGTCGGAGTAGCTGATCGAGGTGTCGTCGTCGCCCCGGCTGTCGATGAGCCGGTCGTCGATGACGCTCTGACGGAGGCCCTGCTTGACCACGATCTTGTCCGGGTAGGCCTTGCGGACGGTGTCGGTGGCCGCGTCCCAGTGCTCGTTGCGGACCAGCACCAGCTCCTTGCCCCGGTCGTAGGTCTCGATCTTGTAGGGACCGGAGGAGAACGGCCGGTTGTCGTACTGCGCCCCGGCCTCCTTGGCCTTGGGCACCGGCGCGAAGGTGGGAAGCGTGACGGTGAAGGCGAACTCGGCGACGGGCCGCTTGAGCTTGAAGATGATCGTCTTGTCGTCGGGCGTCTCGATCGACTTGAGGCGCGCGCCCTTGAGCGGGCCCTTGTACTTGTCGGCGTCCGCCAGGTAGACCTGGGCGTAGTTGGGGCCGCCGGGCAGCTCGGGGGCGAAGGACCGCTCGACGTTGTACTTGATGTCGTCGGCGACGATCGGCGTGCCGTCCTCGTACTTCAGGCCGTCCTTCAGGGTGAACTTCCAGACCCTGCCCTCCTCGCTGGAGGTGCCCAGGTCGGTCGCCAGGTCGGGGACGATCTCGGCTCCTGCCGCACCGGGCTCCGACTTGAAGGTCGTCAGCGTGCGGTAGAGCAGACGGATACCGAAGTCCATCTGCGGCATCGTCCAGTTACGGGTCGGGTCCAGGTGGGAAAAGTCCTGGTTGGACAGGACCGTGAGCGTCCCACCCTTGGCCGGCGCATCGGAGACGGGCTTGCCGTCGGAGGCGGAAGGGGCTTCCTTCGCGCCCCCGCAGCCGGACAGTCCGATCACCAGCGCGGCGGCCAACAGGCCACCGGCGATCCTGGTCGTTCCAGACATCGCGTCACTCCACGTGTTGAGGGGGGGAACTGGTGGCACGTAACATAATAATGTGAAATATTACACACAAGGGTGCGTTACCAACGTGTGTCCCACCTGAGACTCAGAAGGTGATTAGAAGGCCCGCGCACCACCGCAGGAAGGGCTGAAAGCCACCGGTTCCAGCTTCCTGCCAGTCTGCACCAGAGACCGCCGCTCATGCCAGCGGAACTTTCAACGCCCGGGCGCCGGCCCCACACGCGGACCGGTCGCGGCAGAGCGCGCCCGGCCGTACTCCGCCCCAGCGCACCGCGACTCACCACTCCGGCCGATCCGCCGAGAGCAGCGCGGCGAGCCGCTCCCGGTCCGTCTTGCCGTTCGGGTTCACCGGAAGCGCACCGAGGTGGACGAAGCCGGCCGGAGCCATGTAGGCGGGGAGCGCTCCGCGGACAAGCGCGGCCAGCTCGCTCCCGGGCACAGGGTCGCCCGTGTAGGCGGCCAGCAGATCCACCTCACCGTCGTCGGCGGTCACCGCGACGACGACGGCGTCCAGCACGCCCGGATGGCGCCGGAGCACCACCTCGATCTCCCCCGGTTCCATCCGGTAACCCCGTATCTTCACCTGGTCGTCGATCCGGCCGAGATGCACGAGCTCCCCGTCGTCGGAGGCGACCCGGTCCCCCGTCCGGTACCAGTGGTGCCCGGCGAGCGGCCCGGTCCCGTCGTAGACGACCCCCAGGGCGCCGTCGAAGGCGACGAACCTGCCCCGGTTCCGCTCCGGGTCCAGATAGCCGGGGAAACGCTGGACCCCGCGCACGCACAGCTCGCCGTCGGCCGCCGGACGGCCGTCGCCGTCCAGCAGGGCCGCCTCCAGATGGTCGTGAACCCTCCCGATCGGGACGGTGTCGTTCCGGGTGACCGGCCACTTCTCCCGATCGGCCGGCAGGCGGTAACGCGTGCAGGTGACGGTCAGCTCGGTGGGACCGTAGAGGTTCTCCACCGCGCTGTTCGGCGCGGCGTCCGCCCAGACGCGGGCCTGCTCGAAGGTGAACCGCTCGCCCGCGAACAGACTCCACCGCAGTGAGGGCATACTCGCCGGGCGGAGGGCGTCCAGCCGCCGCGCCATGGACACGATCGAGGGCACCGAGAACCAGTGGGTTATCCCGTGACGTCCGACGTACTCGGCCGGGGATGTCAGGTCGTCCCTGGTCGGCACCACCAGCGCGGAGCCGGACCCCCAGGCCGTGAACATGTCGAACACCGACGGGTCGAAGGTCAAGTCGAAGGTCTGGGAGAAGCGGCACCCGGGCCCCGCCTCGTACCAGGCGATATTCCTGGCCAGGTACGCGTCGAGGTTCCGGTGCGGGATCGGGACCCCCTTCGGGGTGCCGGTCGACCCCGAGGTGAACAGGATGTAGGCCACGTCGTCCGCCACGCCCCGATACGGACCGGGCCCGGTGGCGACCCGGAGGCGGTCGAGGCCGTCCGGAGCCAGAGGGACGACGGTACGGCGTCCGCCGGCCTCCATCGCCTCCCGCTGGGCGGCGCCCTCCTCGTCGAGGACGACGAGGTGGGCTCCCGCGCCCTCACACATGGCGAGGTTCCTGGCGGCGGGGAACGCCGGGTTGAGCGGAACCACCGCGGCCCCCGTACGCAGGATCGCCAGATAGCCCGCGTAGGTCGTCACGCTGCGGGAGGCCAGGAGCCCGACCGCCCCCGGCCGGCCGCCGTGGACGTCGAGGAGATCGCGGGCGAGACGGCCGACAAGGGCGTCGAGCCCCCGGTAGGTGAAGGAACAGCCCTGAACCTCAAGGGCGGTCTCGTTCGGGTGGCGCTCGACACTGGTGGCGAACCACTCATAAAGGGTCATCGTCGTCATCTCATTCCGGCAGGACGCCAAAGTGGCGACGGAGCAGGGAGATCCCCAGGTCCTGAACGCCGAAGACCGTGTAGTGATACTCCTGCGGGGCCGCGGCCGGATCCGGCGCGATGTCGAAGTCCACGCGCCGCCGCTCACCGGCGCGCAGCCGGACCCGGTGAAGCCCGGGGTGGATCCGGGCGCGCAGCTCCCCGGGGACCGAGACCCCCACCTGCGCCACCCCCCGCCTGGGCGCCTCGACCTCGACCTCGACCCGCAGCGTCCCGCTGACGGTCACCGTGGCCGGCGCCGACGAGCCGAGGGTGACCCCGCCGGCGAACGAGTATCCGATGGGGCCGCACCGCAGGCAGCCCAGCGCGACAGTGTCCGGGATCCGGGCGGTGAACCCCCGCCGGAGGTAGCGCCACGCGGGACGCCCGCACAGGCACGTGGTACCCGTCACATCCTCGTCGGCCACCGAACTCCGGTGACCGAAGAAGCGCGGGAACTCCATGACGTCGTCCTCGGGGTCGGCCGAGATCCGCTCCGCCAGGGCGCGGTCCAGCGACTGCAGGTCGGGGTCGAGCGACCGCAGCAGCGACCGCCGCTCGGTGTCCAGCCCCATGACCAGCCGGGTGGAGCTCGCCTCGATCCTCTCGGCCAGCCGCTCCAGCCTCCCCCGCAGCGGATGGTCCGGCGAGAGCAGCGTGGTGGTCAGCAGGCCCTGCAGGCGGGCGCTGGCCGTACGGACCAGGGCGCGCGCCTCGGCCCCGTCCGCCGAGGGCGCCGGGTCCCCGCCGTCGCGGGTGTAGCCCGAACTCGGCAGACCGACCTGGACGAACGTCGGATACGGGTGGATGGCGCGGAGGCTGTCGTTCAGCACCCGCGCGGTACTGCCTCCCCGCGCGGCCGAATCCAGCCAGACCGCGTTCTCCACGCGGCCCGACTGGTGCATCGAGAGCGAGGCGACCAGGGCCTGGGCCGGGCCGTCGATCGCGTTCATCAGCAGCTGGTAGGCCGGGTCGTAGGCGGCCAGATCCACCAGCGGCCCGCTGTCGCAGCCGCTGAGCACGATCTCGGCCGCCCGGATCCGGTGCGCGGCGATGAGCTTGTCCTCCGGTTTGTAACAGCCCCGCCCGTAGGCGCACCTCGGCGCGGACACCGGTGTGCGGCCGGCGGCGACCGGGCTCAGGCCGCAGACGGTGAACCGGCCCAGGTTGATGCTGTCGTCGGTGCCGTGGCCGTTGAACAGGACCCGGTTCCAGGTCTGCCCCAGCACGACGGCCTGGATGTCGGCCGTCTCCATGTGCCCGGCGTGGAAGTAGCGCGCCCGGGTGGGCAGGGGCAGCTCGTCGAGTTCGGTGAACAGGCCGGTGGCGCCCTCGGTGCCCGCGTCGCCGTACTGCTTGGCCATCGCCCAGGCGAGGGAGTGCGGGTCGCGGCCGGTGAGGAGGAAGACGTCCCGGCCTCGCGGGTACGCCTCCTCCAGCACCGGCCGCAGCACGGCGGCCCGCAGCTCGGCATGGCATCCCACGATGAGCAGCGAGCCCTCGGTCCCGGCCGGTGACCTCCGGTCCGCGAGCCACTCCCCGGCGAAGGGACGGGCGAACCGGCGCAACTCCTGGGGCACGTCGTCGCCGACGACCATCCCGAGGTCGCAGACGGGCGGGCGGCGGACGCCCGGGTAGAGATCGGCGGCGAGCGCGACGCCGTCGAGGAGGTCCCGCCTCGGGCCGGTCCACACCGGCACCGGCGGCCCCGTCCACTCCCCGCCGCCCCCGTTCGCCGCCGGCCGCGGCCCGTCCCGGTCCAGCGCCGCCCGGAACTCCTCGGCCATGGCCGCGAACTCGACGAGCGTGCCCACCGGCTGGAAGATCGTCCAGCCGGACCGGCCCTCTTGACGGTTCGACTCTCTCATCTGCGCCTCACGGGGTGGGGGCCGGTCGCGTACGGGCCGTGATCACTGTGGCGAGTTCCGCGACCGTACGGTGGTCGAAGATCACCCGTAGCGGCAGGTCGGCGTGGAAGGCGTCCCGTAACCGGTCCGCCACCTTGATGGCCAGCCGTGAGTGGCCGCCCAGCTCGAAGAAGTCGTCGTGCCTCCCGACCCGGTCGACACACAGGGCGTCCCGCCATATCCGCGCGATGACCCGCTCACACCCGTCGGCCTCCTCCCGGCCGTCGGCCCGCTCACACCCGTCGGCCTCTTCCCGGTCGTCGGCCCGTTCCTGCGTGTCGGTCCGCTCACGGCCGTCGTGCTCCACAGCGGTGCCGTCTCCGGCCCCCTCTCCGTACGGCTCGGCGCCGGGCGGCGGGTCCGGCCGCCGGGTGCCGGGAGACGGTCCGGCCTCGGCGACCCGGATCCGGGGGTCGGCGGCGGCCGCGGAGAGGAGGGCGAGCAGGTCGTCGGCGAGGCCGGCCATGCTGGACCGGTCGAACAGGTCGACGGCGTAGACCAGCTCCCCGGAGCCGTCGCCGGTGAGCCGGAGCTCGATGTCGAACCGCGTGGTGATCGGCGCGGTGGGGAAGGGCGACACCTCCAGACCGGGAAGGTCCAGCCCCGGTCCGGCCTCGGCAACCTCGAACCAGACCTGGGCGATCGGCTGCCGGCCGGAATCGCCCGGAGTGCCGGGACCGCCGGACCCCCCGGAACCGCCTGGGGCACCGGGACCGCCGGAACCGCCCGCGCCGTACGGGGGCGGATCGTCCAGCAGGGCTTCGAACGGCAGGTCCTGATAGGTGTGCGCGTCCAGCACGGTGTCGCGGACGCGGTCGACCAGCTCCGCGAAGGCCGGGTCGCCGGACAGGTCGCCGCGGAGCATCACGCGGCCGGCGAAGGGCCCGACGACACCGTCGTACTCCGCCCAAGGCCGTCCCGGGACCGGCACGCCCACCACCAGGTCGTTCACCCCGGCGCGGCGTGCCAGCACCGCCTGGAAACCGGCGAGCACGGCGACCATCGCGGGCAGGACGTCATTGGAGTCCTCGTCCTCGTCCCACCGGCGTAATCGCCGGGCGAGGTCGGCCGGAAGGGTGAAGGGGATCCTCCCGCCCCGGTAGGTCGGCGGCGTCCGTCGGCGCCCCGGGAGTTCCAGCACGGGCGGGGCTCCGGCCAGCTGCCGCCGCCAGTACCCAAGATGCTCGGTGAGACCGGCGACGTGGTCCCGCTGCCGGTCGGCGAAGTCCCCGTACCGTGCCGGCGGGCGCGGCACGGCGGCCGGTCCGCCGGTGTAGGCGGCGCGGAGGTCTCGTTCCACCAGCAGCATCGACCAGTTGTCCGCGACGCCCTCGTGGGCGGTGAGCAGGAGCACGTGGTCGTCCGCGGAGAGCCCGATCAGACGGGCCCTGAACAACGGGCCCGCGATCAGGTCGAACGGCGGCTCGACGAACTCCGCCGCGCTCCGCTCCGGATCGGTCTCACCGGTCAGGTCGGTCCACGCGAACGGGGACCTCCCGGGGGCGTCGACGACCTGGTACGGCTCGCCGCCCGCCAGGCCGTACCGGGTGCGCAGCGCCTCGTGCCCGGCCACCACGGCGCGCAGGGCCGTGGCCAGCGCGGCGCGGTCGAGCGGGCCGCGCAGCCGGTAGGCCCGCCGCAGGGTGAACGCCGGGCCGCCGACGGCCGCGTGGTCCGGCGACCAGAGCCGGCGCTGCCCCATGGACAGCGCGAAGCCCGCTGCCTGCTGCTCGGACATGCGGTTACGCCGGGACGAAGGCGAAGTTCTCGCCCACTTCGCGGGAGTGCAGGAAGAACGTCCGGCCCCGCTCGGCGATGTCGAGCAGTTCCGGATCGCCCGACGCCCGGGTGATCTCGATCAGCCACTCCCAGGAGGCGTCGATCGGTATCTCCTGGGTGAGGTGCAGCTTGCCCAGCATGAACGCGATGTCCTTGAGGTTGTCCCTGGACACCACGGAGCTCAGCGCGAGCAGGCGGTCCGGCAGGTCGGCGGAGGCCGGCTCCCGCTTCACCAGCGCGGGCTGGATGGTCGGGTCGTAGTCGTCGGCGCGGGCGAAGACGTCACGCGGGGAGAAGTCCTCCCCGGCCTTGAAGTCGAGGCAGAGCGACCACCGGCTGCGGGAGGAGATGTTCATCCCGGCGTGGATCTGGGCCGAGTCGAGGAACCACACCTCGCCCCTGCGCATGTGGAAGACCATGTCCTCGTCGGAGTTGACGGCGTGCTCGTTGTCCTCCAGGAAGATCAGCACCCGGAAGAAGTTCTTGGCGGGACCGGACTCCAGGAAGTCCCGGTGCGGGATGATGGACCATTCGACCACGTTGCGGGCCCGCACCATGGTGAGCAGGTCGGTGTTGAACCAGGTGGTCAGGAGCTCCCCCAGGTAGGGGAGCCCGTCGAGGATCTCCGTCGCACGCCCGGCGACCTGCTTGTGGCCGTAGAAGAACCCGTCGTCGTGCTGCCCGGAGGCGTTCCAGAGGTTGAAGTTCACCCACCTGCCGGTGGTGAACACCTCGTAGGGTTCCTGCGGCGCGGGCACCCGGGTGAGCGTGGCGATGTCGGCCGCCAGCCGCTCGTCGTCGAGAGGGATGCGGCCAAGGATTCGTGAGGCCATGAGCTGGTGTCCGTCCTTCCTGACGGTTCGGCTACAGCAGGAATCCGGCGGGGAAGGGGTCGTCGGGCGCGAGGAAGTACTGGGCGGTGCCGGTGATCCAGGCGCGTCCGGTGACCGTCGGGATCACCGCGGGCCTGCCGGCCACCGTCGCCGGCTCGACCAGCCGGCCGGTGAACTTCGAGCCGATGAAGGACTCGTTGAGGAAGTCGGCTCCGATCTCCAGCTCGCCCCGCGCGTGCAGCTGCGCCATCCGGGCGCTGGTGCCCGTGCCGCAGGGTGAGCGGTCGAACCAGCCGGGGTAGATCGCCATGGCGTGCCGCGACCGCTTGGCGTCGGAGCCGGGAGCCGTGAAGTACACGTGGCCGACGCCGCGGATCCGGGAGTCCTCCGGATGCACCGGCTCGTCGGCCTTGTTGATCGCCTCCATCGTGGCCAGGCCCGCGGCCACGATCTCGTTCTTGGCCGTACGGCTGAACGGCAGGCCGTAGTCGTCGAGTTCGACGATGGCGTAGAAGTTGCCGCCGTAGGCGAGGTCGTAGCGGATCCACCCGAAGCCCGGCACCTCGACCTCGGCGTCGAGCCGGTCGCTGTAGGCCGGGACGTTGCGCAGGGTCACCGCCTTGGCCACGCCGTCCTCGACGGCCACGTCCACGGTGACCAGCCCGGCGGGGGTGTCCAGGCGCACCGTGGTGACCGGTTCGGAGACCGGCACCATGCCCGTCTCCACCAGCACGGTCGACACGCCGATCGTGCCGTGCCCGCACATCGGCAGGTAGCCGGAGACCTCGATGAACAGCACCCCCCAGTCCGCGTCGGGGCGGGTCGGCGGCTGGAGGATCGCGCCGCTCATCGAGGCGTGCCCGCGCGGTTCGTACATCAGCAGGGTGCGGAGGTGGTCGAGGTTCTCCCTGAAGTAGACGCGGCGTTCCGCCATGGTGGCGCCGGGGATCACCCCGACGCCACCGGTGATCACGCGGGTCGGCATGCCTTCGGTGTGGGAGTCGACCGCATGGAAGATCCGCTTGGTGCGCATTGGTTCTCCAACATCGTTAAAGGGGGGTCACGCTTCCGCCTGGACGAGGTCCGAGGCGGTGAGATGGATGGTGCCTGACATATATTCCTTGGCGGAACCGCGCAGCACGACCCGATCGCCGCGGAGTTCACATTCGAGGTCGATGGCGAGCGTGCTCCCCAGCCGCGGGGAGAACTGGCGGGCCCGCAGCGACGTCCTGCCCAGGCGCTGTGCCCAGTAGGGCACGAGGGCGCAGTGCGCCGACCCGGTGATCGGGTCCTCGGGGATGGAGAGCTTGGGACCGAAGAACCGCGAGGAGAAGTCCGTCGCCGATCCGGGGGCGGTGATGACCACACCGCGCAGGTCGAGTGTGGCCAGGAGTGCCTGGCCCGGCCTGACCGACCGCAACTGCTCCTCGTTCTCGAAGACGACGAGGTAGTCCATGGACCGGTGGACGGCGACGGGCCGGGCCGGCCCCAGTCCTTCGAGGAGCGCCCGCGGCGGATCGACCTGTTCGTAGTCGAGGACGGGAAAGGAGAGGCTCATCCGCCCGCCGTCCCGGGAGACGACGAGAGGACCGCTGGCGGACCTGAAGGTGACCTGGTCCCACTCCGGTCGCAGGTGGGTGAGGACGACGTGGGCCGCCCCCAGTGTGGCGTGCCCGCACAGCTCGACCTCGGTGGCCGGGGTGAACCAGCGGAGGTCGTAGGCGTCCCCCACGGGGACGATGAAGGCCGTCTCCGGGAGGTTGTTCTCCAAAGCGATCGCCTGCATCACCGCGTCGGGCAGCCAGTCCTCCAGCGGGCAGACCGCGGCGGGGTTTCCCCAGAAGACCCGGTCGGTGAAGGCGTCCACCTGGTAGAGGGGGAGTTCCACCGTCACACCGTCCGCCCCGCCGTCTTTCGCGTTGTCTTTCGCATCGTCGCTGAAACTCATCCGCATCGGCCTTTCGTCAGACGCCCAGCCTCTGCTTGATCTCCGCAAAGTAGGCGATGTGGCGGTAGTCCTTCGTGGTCTCGTCGAAGTCGGCGTACCGGTTGGCGAAATCGAGCAACCGCCGCTGGACCCGCTCGGCGGACTCGGAGTGGATTCGCCGCTCGATCGTCTCGATCTCCGCCAGAAAGGCGGCCAGCACCCCGGGCAGGCCGGGGTCCAGGTGGATGACCCCGTCGCGCAGGCGGATGCCGTCCGCCTCGATCAGGTAGTTGAAAAGCACCTGCGAGGCCACCGCGTCGTAGTTGGGCCGGGGTATTCCCTCCACCGAGTAGCGCAGCAGGCGCTCCGAGAGAATGTATTCGTAGGCCAGGAGCGCATCCCGCGCGGGCAGCGCGTCGTCATGCAGGCAGGCCAGCATCGACGAGACGTCCACGCGCAGCTCCTCCAGTCCCGCCAGCGGTTTCAGACGCTTTATCGGAAGGAAATCGGGGATCGGCATGTCGCCCTGCCTGTGGTGATATTCATGCAACCGCACCCACCACGAGGAGGCCCGCTCCACCTCGGCGGGGCCGGCCGCCAGGACCAGCGGAAAACTGCCTTCCGCCATTACGGCCGACACCAGGCGGCGGGTCAGGCGGAGATGCCGCTCGACGAACTTGTCGATGAAGTAGAAAATCAGGTCGTCGGGGTTCTGCGACCCGTCGAGATGGTTCTCCGGGAACAGGGCCACGACCACTCGCGACTCGAAACCGGCTGTCATCCGCTCGATCGTCACCGGCATCGTGTTGCTCGCGTAACGCCGGGTGAGATGCTCGTCGGCGGGCAGTTTCCTGTATGTCAGGTAGTCGAGGGACAGTGCGGGAAAATACGAGGCGTCGAACAGGGAGAAGACATGGTTGTCGACCTCGCCGTTGATATGAAGTTTCGTGCGGCTCAGCCGCGGATCGTCGTCGAACGTCCTGGCGTCCTCGGCGAACGCCCGCACCGCCGGTTGACTCCGCAGCACCGGCGAGCCCATGAGCCTGTCGGCCAGCCTGTGGAGAAAGTCAGGCTTCCGGAACGTCTCGCGCGGCCCCAGTGTCCCGCGTATTCGATTGATCTCGTCTATGACCTCGGTGAGGTTCATGGCCTCGGTGGGTGAACCGTTTACCACGCCTCGCGCTCCCTTCCCCGTGCTCCCCGTGCTCCCCGTACCGCTCCCCGTGCTCCCCGTACCGCCTCCCCCGCTCCCCGGGCCCCGGGTGCTCCGCGCCGCCGGTCACCCGGCCAGCGCGCTCGCGAAGTCGTCCAGCGCCCGCGCCCAGTTCCGCGCGTACTCCTCCGCCAGCTTCAGCAGTTCCGCCTGGTCGGACGCGCTTTCCGCGATCACCGTCATGCCGGTCTCGTGATCGCTCACCGACTCGGCGTGTCCCGTCTCCGCCTTGATGTGTGAATCGATCCACGCCAGCGACTCCGCCGACGTGAACACCTTCCGGCCGTCCACGGCGACCTTGGAGAACACCCGCCGGAACGCCACCGCGATGTCCAGCGCGATGGTCTCCACCACCCGGAGCTGAACCGCCGCCCCCAGCCTGGATTCGGCCAACCGTTCCATGTTCTCCAATAGGCCCTTTATCCCCTCCGGCAGTGTGTCGGCCGACCGGGCCCCGGAGTCGGGCAACGCCGCCACCAGCGGTGTCACGATCGTGTCCTGCCACCACAGGTAGTGAATTCCGGCCACACCTTTCGGGGAGACCGAGCTGAATTCCGGGGCGAAGTTATCCAGGTCGTCACCGATGACCCGGAAGGCGGTCTGAAAGGCCCCCAGCACTTCGCGGTCCGGCGCCGGATGTGAATTGAACTCCCGCGCCATAACCCCGAGGCCGGAGATGGTGGTAAACATGAATGCCTTCGTCATGGCCTGCCACTGGTGGGCGATCGCCAGGGCGGCATCCGGTTCCACAGAGTCCAGCAGCCGCGCCCGCTGGAAAAACCGATTCTCCGGGCGGCGGAGCCCCACTTCACGTACCAGGTCGGACACTCGCCCATCAAGGTCGATATCGGTCACAGCGCCCCCCGTCCACTATTACGTGATATTTCACATGCCACACATTAGGATGCCGTTGAAGGATCGTCAACGCTCTTTCTGGCATAGCGAAACGGACACATATGGATCACCCGGGGGCGAAACAGCAGGCCATCCGGCTAAAGCTGGGTGGCCTGCCCCGCCCTTTCTGGGTGCTGTTCGGCGGCACCGTGGTGAATCGCCTCGGCACCATGGTCGAGCCGTTCATCGGCGTCTACCTGACCCGGGCGCACGGCATGTCGATCACAGCGGCCGGACTGGTGATGGCGGTGTTCGGAGCCGGGTCGCTGCTGTCACAGCCGCTCGCGGGCTGGCTGGCCGACCGTATCGGGCGGCGGGCCACCCTGACCGGCGGCATGCTCACCACCGCCGTCACCATGGTCCTGCTCGGATACAGCACCACCGTCCCGGCCCTCGTCTGCGCGATGTTCGTGCTCGGCGTCGCGGTGGACGCCTACCGGCCGGCCTCGCAGGCGCTCGTCGCCGACCTCGTCGACCCGCTGGACCGGCCCCGGGCGTACGGACTGCTGTTCTGGGCGGTCAACCTCGGCTTCTCGGGTTCCATGGTCGCGGGCGGCTGGCTCGCCGAGGCCGGCTTCAGCTGGCTGTTCTGGATCAACGCGCTCACCTGCGCGGTGTTCGGCACACTGGTCTGGCGGGCGATCCCCGAGGTACGGCAGGCCGCCGACGCCGAACGCGGCGGCTTCCGCGACGTACTGCGCGACCGGCTGATGGTCGGCTGCGTGCTGGTCAACCTGGTCTACATGTTCGTCTACCTGCAGGCGTACACCACGTTGCCGCTCGCGATGGCCGACCGGGGCCTGCCCACCAGCGCGTACGGCATCGCCATGTCGATCAACGGCCTGCTGATCGTCGTGTTCCAGCCGCTGACCCTGGGCCGGCTCTCGCGCCTTGACCCCAGCCGCGTCCTGGCGACCGGCTTCGCCGTCATAGGCGCCGGGTTCGCCCTGACGGCCTGTGCCTCCTCCGCGCCGGGCTACACCGTGACGGTCGCCGTGTGGACGGTGGGCGAGATCGTCGCGGCGGGCATGGCGAGCACCATCGTCGCCTCGCTCGCCCCCGCCCACCTGCGCGGCAGATACGCGGGCCTGTACGGCTCGGCCTGGTCGGCCGGCTCGCTGCTGGCCCCGCTGATCGGCACCCGCCTGCTCGCCGCCGACCCCCGCCTGCTCTGGCTCACCACCGGAACCCTGGGACTGCTCGCCGCCCTCGGCCAGCTGGCGCTGGCCCCCGCGGTACGCCGCCGCGCGAGGATCGAGGAGACCGCGCGAAGTGGGCTGTCCTGAGCCGTTCGGGCGGTGCGCGGCGGGTGAGGAGACGGTAGGCTCCCCACGGCCCTTCCGCGAGACCGGCGTTCACCGGAAGACCGGCGTCGCCGCGAGACCGCCTCTCGCGGGCACCGAACCCGCGAGGTCCGGACCTCGGACGGCACCGATACCCTACGGTGCCGTGTCCGCTCCATCGCGGATCCTGACATGAAATTTGACGTGGAGTCACAATAAGCCTGTTATGCCCAAGGGTTGACCTTAAACAGAGGTATGTGGGTAACTTTCCCCGAGGGTCCGCACCCTGTATCCCTCGGAGCCGTCAATGAGCAGCGTCGCCTCGCCGGTACTCGTCGGACGCGCCGCGGAACTCCAGGTTCTGATCGACGCGATGACCCATCCGCCCGCCGTGGTGCTGGTGGAGGGAGAGGCGGGCGTAGGGAAGACACGGCTGGTCCACGCCGCGCTCGGCCGCCTCGCCTCCGGCGACCGGATCGTCCTGCTCGGCTACTGCCATCAGATCCGCGAGCCCTTCCCCTACGGGCCCGTGGTCGAGGCGCTGCGGGAGGTCGCGGGCCGGCTGCCGTCGACCGAGACCCTCAACCCGGTCACCGGCGCGCTCCGCGGCTACCTGCCCGAGTTGGCCGGCGTGCTGCCGCCCGCACCGCCGCCGCTGGACGACCCGCACGCCGAACGGCACCGGCTGTTTCGCGCGATGCGCGCCCTGCTCGCCGCGGTCGGACCGGCCGTGCTCGTGATCGAGGACCTGCACTGGGCCGATGACGGGACTCGGGACCTGCTGCGCTTCCTGGCCGATCAGCCACCCGCCGGCCTGACGGTGGTGGTGACCTACCGGCGGGAGGAGCTGGGCTCCGCCAGACTGCCGTTGGGCCACACCTACCGGCGCCCGCCGGGCACGACCAGCGTGGTCATACCACTGACCCCCCTGGACGTGCCGGGCGTGCACAACCTGGCCTGCGCGCTGCTCAACCGGTCCGACCTGTCGCCCACCTTCGTCACCCGGCTGCACGAGCGCACGGCGGGCATCCCGTTCGTGGTGGAGGAGGTCGTCAGATCCCTTCCCGACGCGGAGGGGCCCGAGGCGGTGGACCGCGCCGGGGTGCCGCTGCTGCTCCGCGAGGCGATGGCCGAGCAGATGGCCGGGCTGTCCGAGACCGCGGTGGGCGCCGTACAAGCGGCCGCGGTGCTCCGGCTGCCCATGGGAGAGAAGACGATCACCGCGGTCGGCGGCGACTCCGCCGGACTGGGCGAGGCGCTACGCTCCGGCGTGCTCCACGAACATCCCGGCGGCCGGTACGGCTTCCGCCACGCCCTGGCCCAGCAGGCCGTCTACGACGCGATCCCCGGACCTGACCGGCGGCTGGCGCACGAGCACGCGATGACCGCGCTCGGCGCGGTGGACCCCCCGCCGCTGGTCCAGCTCGCCTTCCACGCCAAGCAGGCCGGGAACATGGAGTCCTGGCTCCAGCACGGCATGGCGGCCGCCGACCACGCCGCCGCGCTCGGCGACACCCCGCTGGCGGTCGAGGTGCTTGAGGGCATGCTCGCCGACCCCGACCTGCCGAGGGCGGATCGCGGCCCGCTCGCGCTGGCGCTGAGCCGCGTCGCGGCCACCGGCCTGTCGCACCAGCGGGTGGTGCGGTTCCTGCGCCACCTGCTGAGGGACGACTTCCTCTCCCGCGAGGTGCGCGGTGAGGCGCGGCTCAACCTCGGCGTGGTCCTGTGCAACCAGATCGGCGACAGCGCCGGTGGACGCCTGGAGATCATGGCCGCCGTCGCCGAGCTGCACGACCGGCCGACGCTGGCCGCCCGAGGCTGGGCCTGCCTCGCGATGCCGTGGTGGGGCACCGAGTCACTGGCGACGCACAAGGAGTGGATGGCCCGCGCCGAATCGCTGGTCGCGACCACCGACAACCCGGAGCTGGCGGCCACCGTCCTGGCCAACCGGGTCTCGTTCGAGATGGCGATCGGCTCCCCCGGCGCGCCGGCGGCCATCGCCACGCTGCCGGTCAACGACCCGTGCGCGGCGGTCCGGCGGCAGGCCGCCCGCGCCTACTCCAACCTTCACGACTCGGCGACCGTGCTGGGCCTCTACTCCGAGGCCGAGGAGTTCGGACGGAAGGTCAGGCAGCTGGCCGCGGAGACCGGCGCGCTGTACCCCGCCCACCTCGTCGACATCTCGACGATCCGCTGGGAATGGCTGGTCGGACGGTGGGACGGACTCCGCGACCGGGCGACCACCCTGGCGGAGCCGGCCACCGAGACACCGATGATCATGATGGACGTCTGGCTGGTGCTGGGGTTGCTCGCCCTGTCCACCGGTGAGTGGGACGAGGCCGTCAGGCACTTTCGCGACGCGGGACTGGACGCGCCGGACGGCCGCTACCACCCGGTCGTGCTGGCCGCCTCGGGCGGTCTGATCGAGCTCTACCTCGCCCGCGGCATGCTGGAGAGCGCGGTGACGGAGGCGGAGAACGCGGTGGCCCGGCTGCGCCGCAAGGGCGTGTGGGTGTGGGGCGCCTCCATGATCCAGCCCGCCGTCACCGCGATCGCCCAGGCAGGCCGGATGAAGGAGGCGGCCTGCCTGGTGTCCGAGTTCGCCGAGGGGATCACAGGCCGGCTGGCACCGGTCGCGCACGCCGCCCTCGACGCCGCCCGGGGGGCACTGGCCGCCGCGGACCGGCGGCACGCCGACGCCGCGGGTTTCTTCGCCCGCGCCCGCGAGGCGTACACCGCCCTGCCCCAGCCGTACGCGGCGGCGCGGGCCGGCGAGGGCGAGGCCCGCGCCCGGCTCGCCCTCGGTGATCACGCGGCCACCTCGGCCTTCGCCGAACTGGCCGAGCGGTTCGCCGCGCTCGGCGCCACCCACGACGCGGCCCGCTGCCGGCGCGCACTGCGTGACGTCGGGGTCGAGTTCCAGCTTCCCCGGGGCCGGAAGGGCAACTCCGGCGCGCTGTCCCCCAGGGAGAAGGAGGTGGCCCGGCTCGTCGCGCTCGGCCGGACCAACCGGGAGATCGCCGACGTGCTCTTCCTTTCGACCCGCACGGTCGAGACCCATGTCGCCACCGTGCTGCGCAAACTCGGCATACGCTCCCGGACCGAGATAGCCCCGCCGTCCTGACCCGCGAGACGGCGCCCTCCCCCGGAGCGGCAGGTGCCGATCCCGCCGTTCCAGCGAAACGGTCGCGCCCGGATCCGAGTGGGGAGTCGGGAGAAAGGCGAACCCCCGGGACCTGGGGGTCCCGGGGGCGTTTCGCCGGTTAAGCCGTCTGCCGGTCAGCCGTTACTCAGAGGGTGATGCTCCACCAGTCGAGGGTGCCGGTGTCACCGGTGTACATGTCGGTGACCTCCAGGACCCACCGGCCGGACGCCTGCTGCCTGACCGGCACCGAGTAGTCCCGGGTGCCGTACGAGGTGCAGCTGGTGCTGCCGTGGGAGTCGATCAGGTACGAGACGCTGTTCGGGCCGCGGAGCCGGATCGAGAGGTCCTCGGCGCAGGTGTGCTTCATGGTGACCGTGACCTTGACGGGCGAGGTCGCCGAACCGGTCGCGGTGGAGGTGACCGCGCTCCGGGTGGTGGACCTGTCCCTGACGGGATAGTCGGTGTCGTTGCGGAACGTCCGCTCGGACGAGCCGTTCTGCACGGTCAGCGAGTAGGTCGCGGTGTGGGTCGCGGTCTCACCGGTGCCGGTGACGGTGACGGTGTAGTTACCGGCGGGGGTCGAGGCCGAGGTGGCGACGGTCATCGTGGACGAGCCGCCCGAGGTGACCGAGGCCGGGTTGAAGGCGGCGGTGGCGCCGGTCGGCAGGCCCGAGGCGGACAGGTTCACCGTCTGGGCGGTGCCGCCGACGGTGGCGGTGGCGACCGTGACGGTGGCGGACTGGCCCGGCTGGACCGACCCCGAGGCGGGGGTGGTGGAGACGGAGAAGTCACGGCCGGTGGCGGTGCCCACCGCGAGCTTCCAGATCGCGTACGCGGCGGCGTCGGCGGCCCGGTCCAGCACGATGGTGTTGATGTTGGCGGTGGTGTCGCAGGCGCGGTGGTAGCAGGAGTCGTACGCCTTGCCGGCCGTACCGCCCCACTTGGCGGCCTGGGCCGACGTCATGACGGCGCTGGCACCCGCGGCCACACCCGAGGTGGGGATGCCAGCGGCGCGGAACGAGGCGTCGTCGGAGCGGTTGGCGCCCTCGGTGTTCTCCTCGGGCTGGAGGTTCAGGCCGTCGTAGTACTCCTTGAGGTACCTGGCGGCCTCGGTGGTGATGTTGTTGATGAAGTAGCCGCCGTTGGTGGAGCCCACCATGTCGTAGTTGTGGTAGACCTTGATCTTGCTCCGCTCGGCGGCGCTGAGCGACCGGACGTAGAAGTCGGAGCCGTTCAGGCCCTGCTCCTCGTCGGTCCACCAGCCGAAGCGCACGTGCTTGGCGAGCGACGGGTTGGTCGCGGCCAGGGTCAGCGCGACCTCCAGCATGGAGGCCGAGCCCGAGCCGTTGTCGTTGATGCCGGGACCGGCCGAGACGCTGTCCAGGTGGGAACCGGCCATGACGACCTGGTCGGCGTCGCCGCCGGGCCAGTCGGCGATCAGGTTCGGCCCGGCACCGCTGACGCAGCCCGAGGTGCACGCCTGGCGCACCACGGTGTAACCGGCGGCGCGGAGCTTCTGCTCGACGTAGGACACCGACGCGGTGTAGCCGGCGCCCGTGGACTTACGGGTGCCGCCGTTGGCGTTGGCGATCGACTGGAACTCCTGCAGGTGCGCCTTGATGTTGTCGACGTTGATGTTCGGCGGGGCCGCCGGGTTCGGGCCGGTGCCGCCGCCGACCTTCAGGCTGTAGGTCGCGGTGTGGGTGCCGGCCGTACCGGTACCGGTGATCGTGACGGTGTAGGACCCCTCCGGCGTGGAGGCTGAGGTGCTGACCGTCATGGTGGAGGAGCCACCGGAGGTCACCGAGGCCGGGGCGAAGGCGGCGGTGGCGCCGGTCGGCAGCCCGGAGGCGGTGAGCTTGACCGTCTGCGCGCTACCCGAGGTGGTCTGCGTGCCGACGGTGAAGGTGGCCGTCTCACCGGCCTTGACCGAGCCGGAGGCGGGGTTGAGCGACATGGAGAAGTCATCGGCGGCCGCGGCGCAGTTCGGCTCACCGGACTGGGCGGGGACGCTGATCGCGTTCCAGGCCGCCTTGGTGGTGGCGCACTCGGTGCTGCCCGCGCCGTACAGTTCCACCGCCGCGGCCAGCGAGGCCGTCCTGGCGTTGACGTACCTCCAGTTGGAGGTCTTGCGCATCAGCGCGCCCATGAAGATCTTGCCGGCCTTCTGGATGCCGATACCGGTCACCGAGGAGGGGCCGCCGGAGCAGATCGGGCTGTTCGGCTTGCCGCCGCCGGGCGCGGAGCCCTCGGCCAGCAGGTAGAACCAGTGGTTGAACGGACCGGCCGCCGAGTGCACCTCGGTGCTGGGGATCGAGGAGGAGTAGCAGTTGGGGTCGCCGGCCTTCGACGGGTCGTACATGTAGCGGATCGGCCCGTTGCCGACCAGGTTCACCTCCTCGCCGACCTCGTAGTCCGGCGGGTCGCCGGGGTTGTTGGCGAAGGCCTCGGTGAGCGCGCCGAAGACGTCGCCGACGGCCTCGTTCATGCCACCGTTCTCGTTGCCGGAGCCGGCGCCGCCGGGGGTGTTCTGGAAGACGGCGTGACCGAACTCGTGGGCCACCACGTCGATCGGCGTCGCCTGGCGGCTGCCGTCCTGGGAACGGCCGAAGTTGGTGTAGCTGCCGTTCCAGTAGGCGTTGACGTCGGCCAGGCCCACCCGGGCCGGGAAGCCGCCGCCGTTGCCGTTGACGCCGTTGCGACCGAGCCAGTCGCGCAGCATGTCCCACTCCTGCTGGGCCGCGTAGAGCGCGTCCACGCAGGCGGTCTCCAGGTCGGTCCCGGAACCGTTGCCCCAGACGTCGTCGTTGCCGGTGTAGGCGGAGCCGTTCTGCCCGCCGCAGCCAAGACCGTTGCGGGTCGAGTCGGTCATCGAGTACGAGCCGCTCGTGCCGATGGTGACCTTGCCGTTGTAGTAGCCGGTGCCGCTGCCCGCCCGCACCTCGTCGTAGGAGTCGGCGATCTGGCCGGTGGCCGCGTCCACGAACACGTGCTGTTTGCTGGGCTTGCCCGCGGCGATGCCGGCGACCAGCGTCTCCCAGGCCAGGATCGGCTTCTCGCCCCAGGCCAGGACCACCAGGCGGGGGGCCGCGGTGTCGTCGACCCGGGACAGCTTGGTCTTCGCCTTCGCCAGGGCGGCCGTGGCGGTCACCTTCGGCGAGGTCGCCACCCGCCCCGTGGGGTCGGCCGCCGCGGTGGTGTCGCGCACGTGTCCCTTGGCGTCGGTGACCACGACCGCGTCACCGCCCACCATGGGCAGCCCCTTGTAGGTGCGCTGGTAGGTGACGTAATACATGTTCCCGACGCCCGGGGTGACCGCGGTGCGCCGGTAGGTCTCGTCCGGCCCCTTCTCCAGGTCGTCGAAGCCGCTGGCGACGGCCTTGTCCGCCGCGGCGGCGGCGAGCGCGGGCGGGTCACCGAGGAGCTGGGTGCGGCCGGCGGTCCCGAGGGAGGGTGCCGCGGCCGCGGGCAGCGAGGGTACCGTCGCGGCCACCGCGGCCAAGCCCACGGTGGCCGCGAGTAGAGCTCTGCGTCTCACGCGCGTGTTCCTTTCTTTGGTCTCCCACACCGCGATGCGAGCAGTGACGGCCGCACTGCCGGGAATCCGCGACAGCGGGAACGGTGGGAGTTAGGGGGGTGAAAGAGAGGGAATGGCGGGTTTTCGCCGAATGAAGTGATCAGCCGGGGAGGGGCCGGCCGCCGTCATCCGGCGGAAACGATCACCGTCGCGGGGGGCGCGCTCCGGCCGTCCGCCCGCTGGGAGCCCTTGGCGGGCGCAGCCGAAAACGCATGAACGGCGGCCGGAGCGCGTCTCCGGCCGCCGCCGCGGTCACGACCGGCGGAGTGAACGGCGACACCGCCGCCACGGCAGCCGAGGCGGAGAGGGAGGGAGGCGCTTCATGGTGCTCCTTATTACTCTGCGAACGGGCGGGAGTCTCCGGGCCGCCGGCCGTGGTGGATCCCCTCCGTATCCCGCCCGGGGGCGGCATTGATCCCATGCCGCTCTCCCGGGGTGAGCGGCCGGAGGGGGACCGACCTCTGTCGTGACGCTAGGTCCACCGGCAACTTCCGCACATCCGTAGCGGCATCCGTATACGTATCGCAAAAAAATCTTATATCCGCTGACCTGCGAAAACCCGGCATAAGAAGGGATTTTTCAGGAAGATGATGCGCCCCGCCGCCGCCGGAGAAAACAGCCGTTCACCGGCCTCGATCACTGGAACGGTCCTTAACCAGAGCGAGGGGCTAAAGCCGGGAGCACTCCACCGAAAACCAGCGGGTGTGGAACGGAAGAGCCCGCCCACCCGGACCCCGGGAGGCGAGGTCCGCGCCTACACCCAGGTCCGGCGTCGCCTGGGGCTCATCGGATGATTTTCGGCTAACGCCCTAATTCTCGCCCTAATTCGACACAATGACCGATTATCCGAACGTGTCGCTCCGGATGGCGGAAAGAGGATACTCTCCGCAGAAACGTAGATCTGCTGGATGGAGAACACGGTGTCACCGTCGAAGCCGGGGCGTCCGAGGCTTGACACCACGGTCCCGAGCGCGGGGCGGATAACCGACTACCTCCTCGGCGGCAAGGACAACTTCGCCGCCGACCGGGAAACCGCGGAGACCGTGCTGGCCATCGCCCCCGAGTTGCCCATGCTCTGGCGCGAGGGCCGCCGCTTCCTCAGCAGGACGGTCCGCTTCCTCGCCGAGGAGGCGGGCATCCGGCAGTTCATCGACCTCGGCTGCGGCCTGCCCACCTACGGCAACGTGCACGACATCGCCCAATCGGTGGCCCCCGAGGCGCGGGTGGTCTACGTCGACAACGATCCGATGGTCGTGGTCCGCGGCCAGGCCATGCTCCAGGACGACGAGCGGACCGTGGTCATCGAAGCCGACGTGCGCGAGCCGGAGAAACTGCTCTCCCACCCCGGGCTCACCGAGATGATCGACCTCGAACGGCCCGTGGCGATCCTGGTCCTCGCACTCCTGCAGGACCTGACCGACGACGCGGTGGCCACCCAGGTCATGGACCACCTGCGCAAGGAGATCGTGCCCGGCAGCCACATGGCCATCTCCCACCCGGTCTGCGACCTCTGCCCCGAGCGGACCGCGAAACTCTCCATGGTCTACCAGGACGCGGGCGCGATCATCGGTCCCCGCCGGGAGAACCTGCGGTGCAAGGCCGAGGTCGAGCCCTTCTTCGACGGGCTCACCCTCGTCGAGCCCGGCTTCGTCTACATCCCGTACTGGCGGCCCGACGGGACCATGCTCCCCCAGCCCGACGCGGTGTGGGTCGTCGGCGGAGTCGGCCGCAAGGACTGACCCCTCGCCCCTCACCGGGACCTTCGGCAGGGCGCGCTCAACAGAGGCGACCGGTCAGGGGACCGCCGCCCCGCCGAAGGGGTAAGGAGCCGAAGCGAGCCGGGAGGCTCGGTCAGGAGGCCGGCGAACAGCCGACCTGAAACCACACGACGCCGCGCGTCGGGCTGTGCTCAGAACTCCATGCGTCGGCCACGGGAGCGGAGAACGGCGGAGCCGAGGCGCGGTAACAGCCGCTCTCACGCAGCGCGACGGCCAGACGCCCGAGTACCACCATCCACGCCGGTAGGTCGTGGTCAGTCATGACGCCGCCCCCGCGACGGTCTCGGCCGCGTACGGGTCAGCGGCCCAGACCCACTCATCTCGCCGCCACAGCACCGACCACCACGGCCGCCAGGTGAACAGCCGGCCGTGAGCACGCCGCACGGCCCGGACCCGGAGCCGATCACCACAGGAGGTCTCGACCTCTCACACGTGGAAGCGGCAGACCTAACCGGACTCGACCGGGCGACGCTGTTCCGAATCGAAGGGGCGAAAGTCAAACCTCAAGAGCGAAGCCTCCGCGCGCTGCTCGATGCGTACAGCGCTTCAGAGAAGGATCGCGCCGAGCTGGCCGCGCTACTCAACGTCACCATTCAGGTGATCCCTCGGAGTGTCGGGGCCTATCCGGGCATGCATGGCGCGTTCGTGCTGCTGGAGTTCCCCGATGAAGGCCACGACGTTGTCTACATGGAAGGCAGCGCGAGCGACCTGTTCCTGGAGAGCGATGCGGACATCGCGCGCTATAGCATGCTATTTGAGCATCTACGGGCCGTAGCTGCCGGTCCGGATGCGACACGCGCTCTATTGGCCGTGGCCCAACGGAATTGGAAGGAGGACGGACATGACGGATCTTGACCTGTCCAACACCGAATGGCGTACAAGCACTCGCAGCCAGGGCAATGGACAGTGTGTGGAAGTTGCCACCAACCTCCCTGAAGTCGTGGCCGTACGGGATAGCAAGGATCGCACCGGCCCAGTACTAACCTTCACACCCAGCGGATGGAAAGCCTTCACCAGCGGCATCCAGCGTGGGGAGTTCGATCCTCCCAGCGTATGACCTCGCCGCCCAATCGTCCGAGGCTCCCGGAGCCTGCCAAGAGCGGCTGTGATCGTAGGGCGCGGCCTACCCGCCCCGTTCGGCCCGAGCACACCGAGAACGGTGCTCCGCCGGGCGGCCAGGTCGACCCCCGCGAGCGCGAGGGTCTTCCCGAATCGTTTGACCGGTCCCCCGGCCTCGAAGGCGAGGGGCATGGCGTTTCCTCCGTTGAGCTATGAGCGGTGACGCCGTGCACTCTGGTCCGGCCCGCTGCCGGACTCAGCACAGACCGCTGTCAGCCACCGCTCAGGGTCGTCCGCGTCGCCGGGACGGGGGTCGCCGGGACGGGGATGCGGTTCAGCGGGTTCCGCGTCCGGCGGAGCGGGGTGAGGGGCTCATGTCCGTCTCCTGAGCCGGGTGGCCTGGGGGTGGGATGAGACGGGGCGCAGGTCGTCGAGCCCGCTGAGGGTGAGGGGAGTGGAGCATTCCTGTGACATGGTGGCCAGTCCGGCCAGGAAGGTGTGGTCGACCACGGCGGCGTCCTTGACGTCGACGACGACCTCGGTGATCTCCACGCCACCGTGATCGTCTCCGTTGTCGTGGCCGACGCCGGTGCCGTTGCCGGCCTGGCCGTTCGTGGGGTGGACGGTGCCGGGGCCCGCGCCGCCGTTGCCGGCGGTGCCGATGCTGATAAGGCCGCCGTTACCGATGCCGCCGCCGTTGCCGTTGGCGCCGTTGCCGTTGCCGTTGACACCGTTGGCATTGACACCGTTGCCGTGGGCGCCGTTGATTGCCCGTCGCAGGGGGAGCAGGGCGGTGAAGATCGCGGCGCGGGGGATGCGGACGTACAGGACGTGCCCGGTCCGGGTGACCTCGGTACGGGGACGGAGGAGGGCGAGGATGGGGACTCCGCGCAGCAGGTGCAGGACGACTTTGAGGACGAGTCCGGCGGCGACGCCGATGAGCAGATCCGTGGCCAGGGTGAGAATCAGAGTGGTCAGGAACAGGGCGAGCTGGTCGGGGCCGACCTTCCTGGCGTGGATGAGCTGGCTGGGAGAGGCCAGCCGGGCGCCGGTGTAGACGAGCATGGCGGCCAGCACCGCCAGGGGAATGGCCTGTAGCAGGCCGGGGGCCAGGGCGACGAAGAGCAGCAGGAAGGCGCCGTGGAAGAGATTGGACCGGCGGGAGGTGGCGCCGGCGTCGATGTTGGCCTTGCTGCGGACGATCTCGGAGATCATCGGCAGGCCGCCGAGCAGGGAGGAGACGAGGTTGCCGCCGCCGAGGGCGAGCAGGTCGCGGTTGAGGTCGGAGGGGCGTCTTCGCGGGGCCATCGCGTCGACCGCGAGGACGGTGAGGGTGGACTCCACGGTGCCGATCAGCGCGAACATCACCACGTACTTCAGCGAGGCGGCGGTGAGGATCATCGAGAAGTCGGGGAAGGCGACGGCGTCGAGCAGGGTGCCGGGCAGGCGGACGAGGTATTCCGGGCCCACGTGGTGGAGCGTGGACAGGAATCGGTAGTCGTGCGGGGTGTTCAGGCCGAGCCACAGGCCGGCGGGCACGGTCACGGCGAGCACGACCAGCGGGGCGGGTACGGCGCGGGCCCACCGGGCGCGGATCATCGGCAGGCCGAACATGAGCAGCAGGGCGGGGATGCCCAGAAGCAGGATGTGGGGGTTGGCGTTCAGGAGGCTGTTCGGGATCTCGGCGAGTAGTCCCAGGGGCTCGTGGGCGTGCGGGGTGACACCCAGCACGACGTGGACCTGTTTGGCGATGATGATGACGCCGATCGCGGCGAGCATGCCGTGCACGACCGAGGGGGACATGGCCACACCGGCGGTGGCGGTGCGGCAGAGGGCGAAGACGATCTGGACGATCGCGGCGAGGGCGCCGACGGCCAGGGTGCGCCGGTAGCCGGCGAGGGGGTCACCGGCGCCGAGCTCGTGGACGGCGCCCAGTGCGATCACGATCAGGCCGGCGGCCGGACCCTTGATGGTCAGGGGTGCGCTGCCGAGCGGGCTGACCAGCACGCCGCCGATGATCGCGGTCAGCACACCGGCCACCGGCGGGAATCCACTGGCCAGCGCGATGCCCAGGCAGAGCGGCAGAGCGATGAGGAAGACCAGGAAACCGGACTTCACGTCCGCCCGCGGAAACAGCGAGGAGAAGAACGAACGCGAGGGCGGGGAGGAGGGAGAGGAGGGGAGGGGGTGTCGGCGAGGGGCCGGTGAGTTGTTACCGGTCTGCGGGTGGGGCAGTTCGGACATCGTTACAGTCCTCACAGGGGCGGGGAGGGTCCGCCCCGGCCGATCCAGCCGGGGGGGGTTCAGCCAGAGCTCCATGCGATCCACGCGCTGCGCCGGTCCGGTGTCCGACTGATGACGGAAGTCGTCGACTCGACTACTCCGCCCCCACCGGGCGGCGCGAAAGCACCAACGTCGAAGAGGCCGGACGAGGCGCTTGCGAGCGATATTGCCGCACCCGCCGAAAGACGGGTCGACAAGAAAACGGGAGAGGGCTGCATCGGTAAACTCCGGCCTCAATCACCGGCCCAGATGTTGATGTCGCCCAGAAAATTCTTCTCTACGGCGAGAAGATGTTCCCCCGCATGCGAAATCTGTTACGATGACCTCATCGGTCGCAGTTGGAAAAAGGGCAGGCCGACGTTCACCTCCCACCTGGTCGTGACCCTTGTCATGACACGAGAAAGTCCGCCAACTACATGACGGACTTCGCTGAACGCTCTTCCCGGTTCCGCGTTGAGCTGGAGGTCAACAGCCGCGGGACCCGTGATGGGAAGCCGCGAGAAGACGATTGAGGCCCCGGGGGCCCAAACCTCTTCCCACTTATAGTTATATGTTAATAATGCACCAATTAAACACCAGTCCGCCAAATTCATCGAGTGGCGAAAAGGATATTCCCGCTTCCTTTTCGGTAATGAACTCGTCTCTTGGCCGACAAAAGTCGCCGCTCCGGCACAGCAGACCGGCAGGGAATTCCCTCCAGACCGGACAACGAATTCAGCGAGGGCGACATCTCAATCTCACCGGAGAGTTCTCCGCTTTTCACACGCCCCACCGATCGCACCGATGAGGCTTTGGCCCTGTTGATGACAGGCGGAACAAGCCTGGCCGGCTCGTGGCCGTCTGAGCCCGGCCGGCCCGCGCGGCTCACCGAGCCGCCGCAAGGTCAGGGTTCGACCAGCCCGGCACGGATGGCGTAGCGGGTCAGCTCCAGCCGGTCGCGCATGCCGAGTTTGCTCAGGATGTTGGCGCGGTGCCGCTCCACGGTCTTGACACTGATGAACAGCAGGTCGGCGATGTCCTTGGAGGAGTGCCCTTCGGCGATGAGCTTGACGATCTCCTCCTCGCGCGGGGTGAGGAGGCTGGCGGGCAGGTGCTCGGCGGGATCGTCGCGTTGCAGGTGGTCGCGGATGAGCGCGGTGACCGCGCCGGGATACAGGAAGGGCTCGCCGCGCATGGCCGCCCGGCACGCCTCCAGCAGATCCCGGTCGGCGACGGACTTGAGGACGTACCCGCAGGCGCCGGCTCTGAGGGATTCGAACAGGTACTGCTCGTTGTCGTACATCGACAGCATCAGCAGGCGGATCTCGGGCGCGCGCCGGGAGATCTCCCGCGCGGCCTGGATGCCGGTCATGCGAGGCATGGCGATGTCGAGGATGGCGAGGTCGATGTCGTGGCCGACGGCCAGATCGACGGCCTCGGCGCCGTTGGCCGCCTCGGCGACGACGGTCAGGTCGGGCTCGGCGTCCAGGATCAGCCTGAGCCCGTGGCGGACCAGCGCGTGGTCGTCGGCGAGCAGGATCCGGGTCGGAGGCGCTTGCATCCTGATCACTCCTGTTCGTGCCGGACCGGTATGGTCAGGCCTATCCGGGTCCCACCCGCCGGCGGGTGGTCGATGGTCAGGCGGGCGCCGATGAGCAGGGCGCGTTCGCGCATGCCGCGGATGCCGGCGCCCTCGCGGATCGGGCCGCCCCGGCCGTCGTCGGTGATGGACAGCACCACGGCATCGGGTTTCCCCGTCAAGGACAGTTCGACGCGTGAGGCGTCGGCGTGCCGGGTGATGTTGGTCAGGCCCTCCTGGGCGATGCGGTACAGCACGAGTTCGGCGTCGCCGCTCAACCTCGGCAACCGCGGGTCGAGGCGGCGTGTCACCGGCACGTCGCTGATCTGGGAGAAGTCGGTGACCAGGGCGTTCATGGCGCTGATCAGGCCGAGGTCCTCCAGTACGCCGGGACGGAGCCTCCGGGCGACCTGACGCACCTCGTCCAGGCTGGAGCGAACGGTCTCGGAGATGGTGTGGAGTTCCCCGCGCAGCTCGGCCGGCGCGCGGTCGGTGGCTCGTTTCAGGCCGAGCAGCACCACGGTGAGGCTCTGGCCGATCTCGTCGTGCAGTTCGCGGGCGATGCGCTGCCGCTCGCCCTCCTGGGCGGCCAGCGCGTGCGCGGTGGCCGTGGCGCGTTCGGCCTCCAGCCGGTCGAGCATCGCGTTGAAGGCGTCGATGAGGTGGGTGAGGTCGCCGTTGCCGTCGTCGGTGAGGCGATCGCTCGGCCCCAGCAGGTCCACCCGCTGCATGAGCGCGGTGAGCGCCTCCAACGGGGCCAGGCTGGTGCGCAGCAGCAGCGCGTTGGCGGTGAGGATCAGCGCCAGCCCGACTGCCAGGACCGGCACCTCGGTGAGCAGGACCGGTGAGGACACTGTGGCGGGTGAGATCGCGAGGACGAGCGTGCCGACTGTGAAGACCAGGCCGTTGATCGCGAACAGCCTCCTGAACAGCGCCCGCGCGGGTGTCCCGCGGGAGTGGGAGGCGTCCGGCGGCGTGGACGGTGTCACGGACGATGTCACGGACGGCGGCGCGTCCGGCGGCGTGGAGGACGCGTCCGGTGCCGTACCGGACGCGCCGGACCTGCCCGGTTGGTGCTCAGCACGGTCGCTCATGTCTCCAGCCTCACCGCGGCCGGGCCGTCTGTCCATGCGCGGTGCCCCCCATAAAGCCACACCTCCTCCCATTCCCACCTGGCCCTTCTACATGTCGTCCCCGGCCGTAGATGGGTGTCGGCCCCGATGGTCTGACCGCCCGGCGCCCCCCAGACTTGGAAGCACGGTTACGCGATCCGGCCCGCCACCGCCGGCCGAGGACTCTCCGCCGCCCGCCACGACCGCCGCGGCGGAGGCCGTGGCCCGCCGCCACGTCGCCGGGCGCGACCTGGCGGAGTTGTCCGTACCGCCCGTCCGACCCATGCGAACGGAGGATCGACGTGGACATCACCCACACCACCGTCCCCGGTACCGGCACCCTGCACCACTTCAAGACCCGTAGCGGGCACCGGTTCTGCGTGCTGGTGGGCGACGCCGACCGCCTCTCCCTGCTGGTCTACGGCTCCGCCGACCCCGACGTGCCCGCGCAGTGCGTCGTCATGGAGCGTGACGAGGCCGACCAGGTCGCCGGGTTCCTCCAGGCGCGGCCCCTCGCCGACCGGGTCGCCGACCTCGAACACCGACTCGCCGCACTCACCGAAGGGACGCCATGAGCAGAATAGACAGAGACGAACACCTTTTTCGGAGGACGCGGGAACGATACGTCCGTGTGCCGTCGGCGCACTTTCCGGACATGAAACGCCACTGCCCGGAATCGGGCCGCACTCGCAAGACCCAGAGGGACGGTGTCATGCAGGCACGCGATATCGCCGTGAAGCTGCCGACGGTGACGGTCCACGACCCGGTCACCAGAGCGGTGCGAGTGATGACGCTGGCCCGTCTGCCGGGACTGATCGTCGTCGACGACGACTCCCGGCCCAGGATGGTGTTGCCCGGCACCCAGGTGCTCCGCATGACGGTCCCCACCGCCTACCAGGAGGACCCGGCGCTCACCCGGACCGTCGACGAGGCGCATGCCGACCTCTTCTGGCAGGAGCAGGGCGACCTGACGGTGGGCGACTGCCTGCCGCGCCAGCCCGTCAAGCCCGCCACGGTGGCCCTCGACGCGACGCTGCTGGAGGTGGCGGCCCTCATGGCACGGCTGCGCAGCCCCCTGGTGGCGGTGGTCGACCGCACGGGGGTCCTGATCGGGACGATCACCCTGGAGCGCCTGCTCACCAGCCTGGCCCTCTCCGGCTCCGGCGACTGACCCGGACGGGCGCCCTCGGCGCCCTCAGTCCTGGGCGTCCCGCCTCGCCCTGGCCGGGACCTTCCGCGTCCCGCCCGCCGTACACCACCCCGGTCCTGTTTCGCGCGCCTTGAGACTCAGCACGCGCGCACACCGTTCGGAGGCTTTCCCATGCACGCCACGCACGACTTCCGGCGACGTCTCGCGGGCATGCCCCTGCTCTCGACACCATCTCGCCGGGTTCTGCCCGGCGCCTCGGCCGGGATCCAGGCCGGACCGCCGGGGCGTACCCGATGAGTGCCGTCATCGCGCTCGCCGTTTTCGTGGTGGCGTTCTTCTACATCGCCACCGAGAAGGCGAACAAGGTCAAGGTGGTGCTCATCGCCGCCGGAGCCATGGCGGTGCTCGGTTTGATCCCCGGCTCCGAGGTGTTCTTCTCCGAACACGAGGGCGTCGACTGGAATGTGATCTTCCTGCTGCTCGGCATGATGATCATTGTTGGGGTCCTCAAGCAGACGGGAGTCTTCGACTACCTCGCCATCTGGGCCGCCAAGAAGTCCCGGGGCCGGCCGTACCGGCTGATGGTGATGCTGATGGTCATCACCGCCATCGCCTCCCCGTTCCTGGACAACGTCACCACGATCATGCTCGTCGCCCCGGTCACCGTCGTCGTGTGCAACCGGCTGGGCATCCCCGCCCAGCCCTACCTCATCGCCGAGGTCCTGGCCTCCAACATCGGCGGCGCGGCCACGCTCATCGGCGACCCGCCCAACATCATCATCGGCAGCCGGGCCGGGCTGACGTTCAACGACTTCCTCATCCACATGGCGCCGATCGCCGTGGTGACCTTCGCGGCGTTCGTGCTGCTGACCCGCGTGCTGTTCCGCAAGTCGTTCCGCTACAACCCCGACCGTGTGGCCGCGGTGATGGCACTCCAGGAACGGCGCGCCATCACCGACCCGCGCCTGCTGGCCCGCTGCCTGGCCGTACTCGGTCTTGTCGTCGTCGGTTTCGGGCTGCACGCCGTCCTCCACGTCGAACCGTCGATCGTCGCGCTGGTCGGCGCCGGGGTGATGGTCCTGGTGTCGGGCACCGACGTCTCCGAGACCCTGCGCGAGGTCGAGTGGCCGACCCTGGTGTTCTTCATCGGACTGTTCGTCATGGTCGCCGGGCTGGTGCACACCGGTGTCATCTCCACCGTGGGCGACTGGGCGATCGGCGCGGTGGGCGACGACTTCTTCGGCGCGGCGACCGCGCTGCTGTTCGGCTCCGCCGCGCTGGGCGCCTTCTTCGACAACATCCCCTACGTCGCCACCATGACGCCCATCGTCGAGGGGCTCGTGGCCCAGGCCCCCGACCCGGCCACCGGACAGGCGCTGTGGTGGGCCTTCGCGCTGGGAGCCGACTTCGGAGGCAACGGCACCGCGGTCGCCGCCAGCGCCAACGTCGTGGCCATAGGCATCGCCGCCCGCTCCGGCCACCCCATCTCCTTCTGGCAGTTCACCAGGTACGGCATCCTCGTCACGGCCCTCAGCTCGCTGATGGCCTGGATCTACGTGTGGCTGCGCTACTTCATGTGAGGAGGAACGGTCCTTCGCGGCTCAGGTCTCCGCGAGGATCCGGCGGAGCGTCTCGGCCGTCGCGCGCGGCTGCTCGGCCTCGATGTAGAGGCGGTTCATGACATGCCAGTAGCGCTCGGTCTCGGTGGTCTTGTCGAGGTAGAGCGAACTGGCGAGCTGTTCGAGATAGACCACGTCGGGGAGCTCTCCCTGGGGAAAGCGCAGGATGGTGATGGGCCCGGCGGCACCCGGGTGGCCACCGGCGCAGAACGGCATGATCTGAATGGTGACGTGGGGAAGCTCGGCGAGCTCGATGAGATGCTCGATCTGGGCGCGCATCGTCGCGACACCACCGATGAGACGGCGCAGCGCGGCCTCGTCGATCACGATCCACAGCTTGGGGGGATCGGCCTGGTGGAGCAGCCGCTGACGCCGCATGCGCAGCGCGACCCGGCGCTCGACCTGCTCCTCGGTGGAGTCGCCGGGGCCGAGCCGGATGACGGCGCGGGCGTAGTCCTCGGTCTGCAGCAGACCTGGAACGAACTGGACCTCGTAGCCGCGGATGACGCAGGCGGCCTGTTCGAGCCCGAGGTAGGCGTCGAACCAGGCGGGCACCACGTCGCCGTAGGTGTGCCACCAGCCCGGCATCCCCGCCTGCTCGGCCAGCGAGAGCAGGGTGGCGCGCTCGCCGTCGTCGGTGACGCCGTACAGGGTGAGGAGATCGGCGACGTCACGCCGTTTGAAGCCGGTACGGCCCAGCTCCAATCTACTGATCTTGGAGTGCGAGGCCCGGATCGAATTCCCGGCGTCCTCCCGGGTGATGCCCCTGGCCTCACGGAGCCGGCGCAGTTCCGCGCCCACCAGCATCCGCGACACCGTGGGGCCCGCGTACCGATGATCCAGGGTGAGGGACTCGTCCAGTCCGCCTACGGTCGTCCGAACAGTACGCAAGCTCGCTCCCTATGCAGCAAACCGACCCAGCAAACCACCAAAGTGTGTCGGGATTCAACCCTTACAGGTCAGCAGGGTCCTGCGCGACGGGATAGGGAGGTATGACGATGAGTTCATTATCATTTCGGTGGATCTCACCGGAGACGTAACCGTACCGAGACGGTGAAACCCGGCGAGCAGCAGGTACGGAGACCGAGGAGAGCCCGTGGACGGCACGCCGAACCCTCCCGAGTCGAGCAGGGTGAACTCCGATGTCGCGCACAATGCCAGGGTCTGGAACTACTGGCTTGGAGGTAAGGACCACTATCCCATCGACCGCGAGATCGGTAAGCGGATTTTCGGAATGTTCCCGAACATCGTCCACGTGGCCCGCGCCGACCGCGCGTTCCTGGGCCGCACGGTCCGCTATCTCGCGGACGAGGCGGGGATCCGGCAGTTCCTGGACATCGGCACCGGCCTGCCCAGCGTGGACAACACCCACGAGGTCGCCCAGCGGGTGGCCCCCCAGGCGCGGATCGTCTACGTCGACAACGACCCCCTCGTGCTGGTGCACGCCCGCGCCCTGCTCACCAGCACACCCGAGGGAGCCACCGACTACATCGACTCCGACGCCCGCGACGTGGACAAGGTCCTGCGAACCGCCGCGGAGACGCTGGACCTTGATCGGCCCGTGGCGGTCATGCTGCTGGGCATCCTGAACTTCGTCCTCGACACCGAGGAGGCTCGGGAGATCGTGAGGCGGCTGATGGAGGCCGTGCCCTCCGGCAGCCATCTGGCGCTCACCCATCCCACCCTGGAACTCGGCGGTGAGGCGAACGTCGAGGCGATGCGGTTCTGGAACGAGCACGCCACTCCCCCGATCACCGCCCGCAACCGCGAGGAGGTCACCGGTTTCTTCGACGGTTTGGAGCTGCTGGAGCCGGGGATCGTGTCGTGTTCGCGCTGGCGGCCCGAGTTCGCCGACATCGGTGAGGCGCCCGCGGAGGTGGCCCAGTTCGGCGCGGTCGCGCGCAAGCCGTGACGCGGAACTGAGAACGGCGCCCGGGGTGCCCGGACGAGTCCGGGCGGCCCAGGTGGGCGTTGGAGTGCTCCGGACGGCTTCGAGCGCTCCGGACGGCTCGGACGACCGGTTCAGGCCGGCGGCGTGCTGATCGCGCGCAGTCCCGCCAGGGCCATCTCCGCCGCCCGGCGGCAGGCCGCCATCACCTCCGCGGGCGGGGCGCCGCGGTTCAGCCGGATGAACCCGGCCAGTTTGACCGCGCCGACCACCCCGCCCACGGCCGCCGCCGCCTCGACGAGATCCAGTTCGTCGGGACACGCCCGGTGCAGGGCTTCGGCCATCTCCCGCTGGGTATCGAAGAGGAGCAGCAGCGCGTGCGCCCGGAGCGAGGGGACGGTCATGATCAGATGGTTGACCGACGCGATCTCCCACTCGATCTCGGCGTCCGCCGAGACGACGTCGAAGACGGCGCCGACCGCCCGGGCCAGGAGGTCCGCCGCGCTCTCACCGCTCCGGCGCTCGGCGACCGTGCGCAGCACACGGCCGAGGTTCTCCCGGGAGTTGAAAAGGAGGACCTCCTCCTTGCTGGCGAAGTAACTGAAGAACGTCCGGGTCGAGACGTCGGCCGTCATGGCGATCTCCGAGACGGTCGTCTGCTCGTACCCCTTCTCCATGAAGAGGCGTAGTGCCGCCGCGGTCAGGGCACGACGGGTGCGAAGCTTCTTGCGTTCGCGCAGTCCCGGAACCTCACCCATGCGGGCAGCTTAGTGCAAGGATTTAACTATGCACCTGTTGCAAGTTTGCATTTCATGTAGTCTTCTGGGCGGTGACGGAGCACATCGCCGCCGAGGAGCATGAGATGTCAGAGTTCCGGACCTGGCCGATCACCTTTCCCGTCGACCGTTCCGACCCGTTCGACCCGCCTGAGCGGCTGCGTTCGCTGCGGCGGGAGCGGCCCGTCGCGCCCATGGCCTACCCCGACGGTCGCGTGGGGTGGCTGGTGACCGGCTACTCGGCGGCGCGGTCCGTCCTGACCGACCCGCGTTTCAGCTCCCGGCGCGAACTGCTGTGCCCTCCGATCGACTATCCGGCGGCGCATGAGGCGCGCCACCCGGCCGACCCCGGCCAGTTCGTCCGCATGGACCCGCCGGAGCACACCCATTACCGGAAGCTGCTCACCGCGCAGTTCACGGTGCGCCGGATGAAACAGCTGGAGCCCAGGATCCAGGAGATCACCGGTGAGCGGCTGGCGGCGATGGCGAAGGCCGGTCCTCCCCAGGACCTGGTACGGGAGTTCGCGCTGCCCATCCCCTCGCTGGTCATATGCGAGCTGCTCGGCGTCCCCTATGCCGACCGTGAGGAGTTCCAGCACGCCACCGCGGTGTTCCTCAACCGGGAGTCCTCCGTGGAGGAGATACGGGCGGCGCTCGACGGGGTGACCGGGTTCTTCGCCGGGCTCATCGCCCGCAAGCGGGCCGAGCCGACCGACGACCTGTTCACCGGGTTGATCACAGACGGCGAGCTGAACGACGAGGAGCTGACCAACATCGGGTTCATCCTGCTCGCCGCCGGGCACGAGACGACCGCGAACATGCTCGGCTTCGGCACGTTCGCCCTGCTGCGGCACCCCGCGCAGCTCGCCGCGCTGCGCGCGGACCCCTCCCTGATCGACAACGCGGTCGAAGAGCTGATGCGCTATCTCAGCATCGTCCACGTCGGCCCGATACGCGCCGCCCTGGAGGACGTCGAGCTGGAGGGGGAGCTGATCAGGGCCGGTGACGTGGTGACCGTCTCCCTCCCCGCGGCCAACCGCGACCCCGGACACCTCCCCGACCCCGAGCGCCTCGACATCACCCGCCCGGCCGGCGGCCACCTGAGCTTTGGGCACGGGGTGCACCAGTGCCTCGGGCAGCAGCTCGCCCGGGCGGAGATGCGCCTCGCCTTCCCCATGCTGTTCGATCGGTTTCCCGGGCTGCGCCTCGCCGTACCGGCCGAGGAGGTGCCGATGCGAGACACCATGTCCATCTACGGCGTGCACGCGCTCCCGGTCGGCTGGTAGGAGGCGGCCGGGAGGAGACGTGGTGATCAAGGGTCCGAGTTTCCCGTCCGGAGGGATCGAATGAGAATCCAGACCGACACGGAGCGGTGCGTCGGCGCGGGCATGTGCGCGCTCACGGCGCCCGAGGTGTTCGACCAGAGCGAGGAGGACGGCACCGTCGTCCTCCTCGACGCCGAGCCGCCGCCCGAGCGGCACGCGGCGGCTCGGCAGGCCGAACGGCTCTGCCCCTCGGGCGCCGTCTCGATTCTGCGCCCGGCCGGGCCGTGATCGGCACCTCGCCGTTCTCCCGGTTCTCCTGAACGGGACGCCTACGGCTGCCGCCTTCTCGTGATCAGGCCCGCGATGCCGTCCAGGATGCGCTCCAGGCCGAAGGCGAAGGCCCGCTCGGGGTCGGAGGCCGCGTCGTACTCCTGACCGGCCGCCTGCCCGACACGGCTGGAGACGGGGAACCGCACGGCGTCCATGACCTTGTCGAGCAGCGGCGCGTTGATCGTCCACCACTCGGCGTCGGTCATCCCGGTCTCGCGCTGATTGTGCTCCACGCTCGCCCTGGCCCTGGCCGCCCCCTCGACGTGGGTCAGGATCAGCGTGAGGACGGAGTCCATCTCCACGTCGGAGAGCCCGACGCCGTCCAGAGGGCGTAGCTCGGCCTCGTACTTGAGCGAGGCGTTCGGCCCCAGGACCGGCCGGGCGCCGACGACGTGCAGCAGCCAGGGGTGTCGCCGGTAGAGCTCCCAGTTGCGCGCGGCGACGAACTCCAGCGCCTCCCGCCAGCCGCCGGGCCGCGAGGACGGCGCGTCCACGTCGTCGTAGAGCTGCCCGTACGCGGTGTCGACCATGAGATCGACCAGCTCGGCCTTGCCCGGCACGTGGGTGTAGAGCGACATGGTGCCCACTCTCAGCCGCTCGGCGACCCGGCGCATGGAGACGGCCTCCAGGCCCTCGGCGTCGGCCAGCTCGATGGCGGTGGCGACGATCGACCGAATGGTCAGCCCCGACCTGCCGGGCTTGCCGTGCGAGCCCCACAGCAGCGCCAGGCTCCGAGCCGGATCGGCGGCGCCCTTCCGTCCGCTCATGTTCCTCCACCCACGGGACCAGCCTCCAGACCTTGTGGTGTCGCCCCCATCATAGTCATTCCGTACATCGTACGGTACAGCATACGAAAGTGACCGGAACCACCCGGGCCGCCGCCTACTCCGCGAGCCGATCGACGGCGTTCGCGATCGGCCCAGCCGGCTCGGGGGCGCCCACCGGGCACCGATTTTCCACTCTGGAATGCTGACCGAACTCCCAGTTCATCACCGATATAACCGATCAGCCAATCAACACCCGGGCATTCGTCGACCACACCTGGACATTGCCAAAGATAAGAGATCATCAAAATTTCCGACTTAAACGATCCGGCTGCGGATAGGGTGACTTCCCGGCGCCCGGCGGCTCCGACCGCAGCTCAGCGGGCCGGCGTGGGGGCGACCACGAGGGGGAGGTCAATAACCCATATAGTTGTGTAAATATGCGAGTAAAGGTTAAGCTCGGGGGGCTCCAGGAGGAGCATTCCCTCAGGGCGCCATTAAACGAGGAGGCGAGAGATGGACTGCAGTAGTCCGGGCCGCAGTCGGCCCCACATCCGATTGATCTTGCTTCCCTTCCGCACGCCGTAACACCGCGACGCCGCTTTCGCGTGCGGAGCCACGCACCCGCGCACATCACCCTCTCGCGGAGGCCGATGACGCCCGCCATATCGGGCTGAGGTCCTCTCCGCAACCGCGGGCCGCCCGGTGTCCTCCTCCCGATCAAGGAAGTCTCGCCATGCCCTCCTCATGGTTTCCGCCCCCGGGCACCCGCCGGCACCGCGCGCCCTCCAGACAGCCGGCCCCGCCGCTCTAGCAGGCGCCTCAACTCCACCCGGCACCCGGCGGCCTGTGAGGCCGCCGGCCCACCGGCGCCACAGGCGCGGGCCGGGCCGATTCGGCGGCCGGGCGCGCGCACGCCCGCCGGTGACACACCCCTGCGGGGAATCACCGCCCGGCTACCGAAGACGGCCGTATAACCACCCCAAGGAGCCGCTATGACCACGCTCACCCCGAACGCCGCACGGAAGTCCCGGTTGAAGCGCCCCAACCTGGAGCGCCAGGCGATCCTGTTCACCATCGGCCTTTACCTGTTCATCTGCACCGGGCTGCTCATCGTGCACTACGGAGCGCCCAGGACGCCCGCGAAGGACACCGGCAGCTCATCCGTCTCCCCGTTCAACCCCAGGCACTGAACCGCATCCGCCAAGGAGACACTAAGGAGACATCAGCATGCGGAACCGGACAGCCGCCGTCGGTTACAACCCGGCCGACCTGAGACGCCTCTGGGCCCAGGTGCCCGCGGACGACGCCGTGGAGGCGGCCAGGATCTGCGAGGCCACGGGCGTCGACTTCACCACCGGCGCGGGCCGGGTGTGGGAGACCGACGAGTTCGTCTATCTGCCCGTCGTGCTCAACGTGCGTGACGGCGACACACTCAAGCGGGAGGCCGTGGCGTTCGCCCTCGGCTGTCACCTGCTCGTCACGCTCCAGCCCAGCATCCACTTCCCCCCGTTCGACAAGGCGCTCACCCGGATGCGCCGCACGCCCCACCTGGCCGACAGCCCCCACGGCGTCATGTACGCGCTGCTGTACGCGCTCAACGAGGCGTCCGAGTGGGTCATCGACCACGCCAGCGACGCCCTGGAGGCCATGAACGACGAGATCGCCATGGCGACCAGCGGCTACACCGAGCGCGGCAGGGAGATCGGCGTCAGAGACATGCAGGACGCCATCGCCCGGATGAACGAGGCCGAGGAGATCGTCTCGCGCTCGCAGGAGACCCAGCTGCTGCTGGCCCGCGCGGCCCGCCACCTGCGCGCGGAACTGGATGTCGACCAGGTGCAGCTGGCCGGGCTGCTCGACATCCTCATCGCGGACATCGACGGGGTGAAGGAGCACGCCAGCTACGAGCATGACAAGGTGCGCTATCTACAGCAGTCGATCCTGACGTCGCTGGACATCAAGCAGAACCAGATCGTCAAGGTGTTCACCATCATCACCGCGGTCTTCCTGCCGCCCACGTTGATCGCCACGTTCTACGGCATGAACTTCACCGTCATGCCCGAACTGTCCTGGGAACACGGCTTCCTGATCACAACCCTGATGACGCTGATCGCCGCCTTGATCCCGCTCTGGTACATCAGGCACAAAGGCTGGCTTCGCTGACCCCTGCCCTCCTCCCGGCCACGATCGGGAGCAGGGCGGCCCACGGTTCCTCAGACCCGCGACGAATCCCGGCACCGGCCGGAGGCGGGCCTCCGAGCCACCTGCCTCCACAGTCCAGCCGGGCCGGCAGAGCCCGAACCCCGCCGCCGGCCCGGACGGCTCTCCTCGCGTCCCCGAGTTCGCGGGAACAGACCGCACCCCTGCCGCGTTGACCCCGCCAGAGCTATTCAGTACGGTGTACGGTACATCATACGGAAGAGCGCGGTCCCGCATGGGCGTCTCGCGGGGCCGGGCCGTACCGGGATGACGTGTGCGAAAGGGGTGAACATGACGGCAACCACGGCCGCGATCAGCGCGGAAGGTGTGCGCAAGAGCTACCCGAAGGCCCCCGAGGGGGCGGGGCTGAACGGGTTCGATCTCCAGGTGCCCGCCGGTTCCGTCCGAGGGCTGCTGGGGCCCAACGGGGCCGGGAAGACGACGGTGCTGCGGATCCTCTCCACGCTGCTCGAACCGGACGCCGGGCGGGCGAGTGTGGCCGGGTTCGACGTGCGGACTCAGCCACGGCAGGTCCGCCGGCACATCGGCCTGGTGGGACAGTACGCCGCGGTCGACGAGATCCTGACCGGGCGGCAGAACCTCGTGATGTTCGGGCGGCTGAACCACCTGCCCGGCGCGGTGGCCGGGAGACGGGCGGCCGAGCTCCTGGAACGGTTCTCCCTCTCCGGCAGCGGCGGCAAACCCGTCGGAACGTACTCGGGAGGCATGCGCCGCCGCCTGGACCTCGCCGCGAGCCTGATCGTGGCGCCGCCGGTGCTGTTCGTGGACGAGCCGACGACGGGGCTGGACCCCTCGGTCAGGCAGGAGGTGTGGGCGGCCATCCACGACCTGGTGGAATCCGGCACCACCGTGCTGCTGACCACCCAGTATCTGGAGGAGGCCGACCGGCTGGCCGACCACGTCTCGCTGCTCAGCGCGGGCCGGATCGTCGCCGAGGGCACCCCGGACGAGCTCAAGTCGGCGGTGGGCGGCGACTGGATCGACGTAGTGCTCTCCGGCGCGGCGGACACCGAGACCACCGCGGTCGTCGCCGCCCGGATCGCCCGCGGTGAACCCCGCGTCGACGGCCCGGCCCACCGGGTCGGCGTCCCCGTCGCGGAACGCGCCAGAGCCCTGGTCGAGCTCGTGACCGCGCTGAACGAGGCGGGCGTCGAACCCCGGGACATCACCGTGCGCCGTCCGACCCTGGAGGAGGCCTTCCTCCTGCTCACGGGGGACGGCGCCGGTGCCCGCGGCGGCACCGGCACGGCCGGTTCGACGGCGACCAGAAAGGTGACGGCATGACCACCGCCGCCCATCCCCGCCCCGCCGGCCCTTCCGGCGACTCCGTCCTCTCCCGGCTCGGCTGGGCCCTGGCCGACACCTGGACGATCACCAGGCGCGACCTGAACCACTGGGCCCTGCGCCCCGGCACGGTCGCCCTCGGCTGGCTCTTCCCCGTCATGATCGTGCTGATGTTCGGCAGCCTGTTCGGCGGGGCGATCAGCGTGCCGGACGGGGGCGAATACTTCGAGTTCCTGATGCCGGGCATGTTCGCCATGAGCGTGCTCTTCGGCCTGGAGACCACCATGACGGCGGTGACCACCGACGCCGCGAGAGGGGTGACCGACAGGTTCCGCTCGATGCCGATGAGCTCCTCCGCGGTCGTGTCCGGCCGCTGCGTCGCCGACATGCTCAACTCGGCCGCCGGACTGTCGATCATGGTCGGCGCCGGGCTGCTGCTGGGCTGGCGCTGGCACGGCGGGCCGGGCTCGGCCCTCGCCGCCGTCGGGCTGCTGCTCCTGCTGAGGTTCGCCCTGCTGTGGGTGGGCATCTTCGCCGGCCTGGTCGCCAGGGGGCCCGAGTCGGTGGCGGCCGTCCAGATCCTGGTCTGGCCGATCGGATTCCTGTCCAACGTCTTCGTCGACCCCGGCACGATGCCCGGGTGGCTCGGCGCGATCGCCGAGTGGAATCCGCTGTCGGCCACCGCCTCGGCGACCCGCGGGCTCTTCGGCAATCCGGGGTTCGGCGGCGAGTCCTGGACCGCGCAGCACGCGACGCTCATGGCGGTCGTGTGGCCCGCGCTGCTCGCCGCCGTCTTCCTCCCGTTGTCGGTGCGGACGTTTATAAAGCTAGGAAGATAAACCGTTCCGCCCCCCACCGAAGATCTACAGAAACCCGCGCACCGAGGAGAGCAGCACTATTTACGGATCCATCGAAATCCGAGGCGCGAGAGAGAACAACCTCAGGAACGTCTCTCTCGACATCCCCAAGCGGAAGATCACCGTTTTCACCGGGGTCTCGGGGTCGGGCAAGTCCTCGCTGGTCTTCGGCACCATCGCCGCCGAGTCACAGCGCCTGATCAACGAGACCTTCACCGCCTTCATCCAGTCGCTGCTGCCCCGATACGGCCAGCCCGAGGCCGACTCACTGGCCAACCTGTCGGCGGCGATCATCGTCGACCAGCGACGGCTGGGCGGGAACTCCCGCTCCACGGTCGGGACGGTGACCGACACCTACACGATGCTGCGCAACCTCTACTCCCGCCTCGGCCGGCCACACGCCGGCCACTCCAGCGTCTTCTCCTTCAACGACCCCCAGGGCATGTGCGCCGACTGCGAAGGACTGGGCCGGGTCTCCGCGATCGACATCGAGGCGCTGGTCGACCGGGACAGATCGCTCAACGAGGGCGCGATCCTGTTCCCGACCTTCGCGGTGGACTCCTGGTTCTGGAACATCTTCGCCCACTCGGGGTTCTTCGACAACGACAGGAAGCTCCGCGACTACACCGCCGAGGAGTGGGACCGGCTGCTCCACGCGCCCGACGAGAAGATCAAACTCAGCAGCCTGGGCGGCACGATCAAGTCCACCTACGAGGGACTGGTCCCGAAGTTCAAACGCCTCTACCTGGCCAAGGACACCGACCAGATGGCCACGCACCTGCGGAACGCCCTGGACCGGATCGTCACCCGCGCCGCCTGCCAGACGTGCGGCGGCACCCGGCTGAACAAGACGGCCCTCGACTGCCTGATCGACGGCAGGAACATCGCCGACTGCGCGGCGATGGAGGTGAGCGACCTGGCGGAGTTCGTCCGGACCATCGACGAGCCCACCGTGGCCCCGCTGCTCTCCGCACTGGCCGCCCGGCTGGACAGCCTCACCCACATCGGTCTCGGCTATCTCAGCCTGAACCGGGAGAGCTCCACGCTGTCGGGCGGCGAGTCGCAGCGCGTGAAGATGGTCCGCCACCTCGGGTCCAGCCTGACCGACATGACCTACGTCTTCGACGAGCCCAGCGTCGGCCTGCACCCCCACGACGTGCACCGGCTCAACGAGTTGCTCCGGCAGCTGCGTGACAAGGGCAACACGGTCCTCGTCGTCGAGCACAAACCGGAGATCATCGCCATCGCCGACCACGTCGTCGACATGGGGCCGTACGCCGGTCGCGACGGCGGAGAGATCGTCTACCAGGGCGACCTGGCCGGGCTGCTGACCTCGGGCACGCTGACCGGCAACCACATGAGCCGTCATCAGCCGGTCAAGACCGAGCCCCGCCGGCCGACCGGCGAGCTGACCGTCGAGCACGCGAACCTGCACAACCTGCGAGACGTGCGCGTGACGATCCCGCGGGGCGTCCTGACCGTGGTGACCGGGGTGGCGGGCTCTGGCAAGAGCTCGCTCATCCAGGGCTGCCTGCCGGAGAGCCATCCGGAGGCCGTGGTGATCGACCAGAGTCTCGGCCGCGGGTCCAGGCGGTCCAACACGGCCACCTACACCGGCATTCTCGACCCGATCCGCAAGGCGTTCGCCTCAGCCAGCAAGGTGAGCGCCGCCCTGTTCAGCGCCAACTCCAAGGGGGCCTGCCCCGACTGCAAGGGGCTGGGGCTGATCTACACCGATCTGGCGCACCTGGACACGGTGACCACGGTCTGCGAGTCCTGCGAGGGGAGACGGTTCACCGACGAGGTGCTGGGCTACACGCTCCGCGGCAGGAACATCGCCGACGTGCTCCGCCTCTCGATCGTCGAGGCCGCCGAGTTCTTCACCGAGAGCGCGATCCGCCGGACCCTGCGGGCCCTCGACGACGTCGGCCTGGGCTACGTCACCCTCGGCCAGCCGCTGAGCACCCTGTCCGGCGGCGAGCGGCAGAGGCTGAAGCTCGCCGGTGAACTGGGGAGCACCTCGCAGATCTACATCCTCGACGAGCCGACGACCGGCCTGCACATGAACGACGTGGACACCCTCATCGGCCTGCTCGACCGTCTCGTGGACGGCGGCAGCACGGTGATCGTGATCGAGCACAACCTCGACGTCGTCTCGCGCGCCGACTGGGTCATCGACATCGGGCCCGGCGCGGGCCACGACGGGGGCACCGTGGTCTTCGAGGGCCCCCCGATGGACCTGACCGCCGACGGCCGCTCCGTCACCGGCCGCTACCTGGCCCGACGCCTTCCCTGACAGCCGCTCCCGCCCCGGCGCCCCCCCCTGTGACGACGGCGTCCGGAGGCAACGGCCCCCGAACCGCCCGGCCCTCGCGGGCCGGTCCCCGGCTCGGGGGCGCGCGAAAACGAGCCACCGGTCACCGGCCACCGGCCACCGGCCACCGGGAGGATGGTCGGCGGGCTGATCCCGGAGCCCCGATGGGCTCAGTTCTTGCCCGGGACGACGAAGCCCTCGGAAAGGACCCGCCACCTGCGGTTCTCAGCCTTGACGAACCGGCTGCCCTGGATCGGGCTGTGCGCGTCGCCGGGGCCGAAGATCCACGGGGTGCCCACCATCGGGTATCGGATCGGCCTCATGCTCTTGAACGCCTCGGTCACCGACTCGCGGGTGATGTCGCCCTTGATCGTCTTGAGCACCTGGACGAACAGATCGGCCGACATCACGGCCCCCTGGCTGAACGCCGTCTTCCGGATCTTGTTGCTGTTGACGATCTTCGCCCAGCGCTTGTTGCCCGGCAGCGTCTCGTCGGTGTACGGCTGCCACTCGGCCCCCGCGTAGACGTTGACGCCCTCGGGGACGACTTTGGCGTTGGCGTCGGTGTAACCGCCGGCGCCCATGATGAAGTCGACGTCCCGCATGCCCTGCGCCTGGGCCTGGGCGAGCCACGGGCCGGCCGCGGCGTTGTAGAGGATGGCCTGGCAGCCGGCGGCCTTGGCGGCTGCCAGGTAGGGGGTCGGGTCGCCCTCGCCGACGGAGATGTCCTTGACGGTGAGCTCCTTGCCGGTGATGTCGGTCCACTCCTTGACGGCGGCGTCGATGTCGCCGCGGCTGCCCGGCACCACCGTGTAGTACAGGCAGACATTGTCGTTCTTGAGCGTCTCCGAGGCGTAGTAGAGCATCGTCGTCATCAGCTTGGACGGGCCGGGGTTGACCGGGGCGATGTTCGGACTGGTGAAGCATGCGGTGTCCACGCCGACGGCCGGGACGGAGACGACCCCGGCGTTGCTGTAGGTCGTGCGGTTGAGCCCGCAGTCGACCCCGCTGGAGGAGCCGACCAACGCCACGACGTTCTCGGTCTCCAGAAGCTCCAGGGCGACCTCGGTGGACCGCTGGGGGTTCATCGCGTCGTCCTTGCTGACGAGCTCAAGTCTGCGACCACCGATGCCGCCGGTCTTGTTGACCTCCTCGAAGACGGCCCTGACCGCCTGAGGGACCTCGGGCGCCTGAAACGGGCCGGTGAGGCCGTTGATCGAACCAACCTTGATCGGGTCATCGGCCGAGCCACCGTCGCCGGTGCAGGCGGTACCGGCCAGGGCCAGGGTGGTGACCGCGACGACATTGGTGAGGGAACACTTCATTTCTGCACTTCCTTGGCTGGGAGGGGTCAGGCGATGGGGGATGAAGGCGTCGGCCGTCCCGGGATACGCCGCCACGGTCGCCGGACCGTCGAGGACGTCCCAGGGGTCCGGAGGCGACGGTGTGTCCGAAGTCCAGAACGGTCACCGCCGCGCGGGCCGTCCGGACGAGTCGCGTCTGCTTGGCACATGGGCGTCGGCGCCGTTCTCCGGAGCCGGGTTCGCGCACCGCCCGATGAGCGAGTTCGTGCCCGCGAGGCCCTTATGGACCGTTCCCACAGCGGCCGAGGTCAGGGCGGCGGGGCCGTACAACGGGGCCGTCTCACCCGCGCCGGTCGCCCTCAGGGCCGCGGTGACCGCGCCGGGCGAGACATCGTGGCCGTCCGCCCTCAGGGTTGCGGCGACCGCGCCGGGCGAGACATCGTGAACGGCCGGGATCTCGTCGCGGGTGGCGCGGACCTTCCTCGGGACGAGGACCTCGCCGCTCATCGACGGCGTATCGCGGAGGCGGACCGCGGAGCCGCGACGACCTGGTCATGCGCGTCGCGCGCCTCCCCAGGCTCGATGACGGACGGCCCGAAGAAGCCGTTGATCAGGCGGTGGTGACGGACGACCTCGACCCGGCCGCCGTCCTCGGCGAGCGCGTCGGCGTAGCCCTCCCCCGCGTCACGGAATCCCTCGCGCATCGCCGCCGCGTCAGGCCGGAGGGCCGCACTCCGATCCTGAACCCTGACGTCGTCGACCATTCTCTGCACCGCGGGATGCGGGGGCATCGTTACCTCCGGTGGCACGGGCGCCCTCTCCGAGGGACAGACACCCGCAAATCATATCCGATTCCATGTACGTTATGCGGGGTGAAATGAGGTGTCCAGTGCGATGCTGAAATGGTGCCCGATGAACCCCGCCGTGACTCCGTATCCGGGGATACGGTCATGACCGGCGGCAAAACGTACCCCACAGGTTCGGCGGAGACGATCGCGCCGCCGGTGTGATCCTTGAGACGGCGAGGCCCGGCGCACCCCCACGGTACGCCGGGCCTCGTTCTCGTACGGCGGGCGAGAAACCCACCAACCCCATTGTCCAGACCTGCCCGAACCCCCTCGCACCCGCCTAACCCATTCGCCCCATCCGGCTTCCATCCGGCTTCCATCCGGTTAGAGGCCGGCCCGCCGGGGAGAGACGGTCAGAGGCGGGTGACCAGGGGCGGGCCGCCGAAGACGGACGCCTCCACCGCCCCGGGAACCGTGGCCGGGACCGCGCCTTGGGACCTGCGCCCGGGCCGACCTCCGGGGTCGACCGGCTTAGACCGTCTGGGGCGCGACGTGCGCGCCGCGCAGCGCGTCAGCGGTGGCGATCTTGTGGGCGCAGGCCACCCGCTCGATCTCCGACGGCTCGGCACCCATCGCGATGAGATCCAGCATGTGCTCGTGCTCCACCACAGAACGGCGGGCCCGCCCCGGCACGTAGGTGAGGGTCGAGCGGCGCATGTGGTCCAGCCGCGCCCACTCCAGCTCCAGCAGGACACACAGGTGCTCGTCCGGGCAGTGCTGATAGATCGAGAAGTGGAACCTCCGGTTGAGCGTGGTGAACGACGCCGGGTCGAACTCCTCAAGCGCCTCGACCATCCGGGCGTTGATCTCCCTGGCCGCCTCGATCCGCTCCGGCGTCATGAACGGGGCGGAGATCGCGGTGGCGTAGCCCTCCAGCCGGGCCAGGACATGCAGGGAGTGCTCCACCTGCGTGGAGTCGAAGACGGCCACCCGGGCACCGATGTTGCGCACGACCTCGACGAGTCCCTCGGACTGCAGCCTGCGCACCGCCTCGCGCAGCGGGATCGTGCTGACCCCGGTCTCCCTGGCGAGCTGGTCCATGACCAGGCGGTAACCAGGCCCGTAGGTGCCGTCGAGGATTCGCGAACGCAGCAGTTCGTAGCTGAGTTCCGCCTTCGACTCCTTGGCCTTCGCAGGCTTTTTGACGGCTCTCACCGGTTTCCCCTCACTTCTGGCCATCGGCCGGTGTCCTGACCGACGGCCGCCCCCATAACGATCACTGCCCCCAGAATCCTCACGGCGGTGCCGCGGAACTCGACACCGGCGAGTAGGTGAAAATGGTCACCAAGGAGGGGGACACCGCTTCCGCTCCGCTCGCCAGATCGACGATACGCCGGATTTCGCGCGTCATCATGCCGTCTCCTCTGACCATAAAGACCAGCGGCTTCTTACCGGTCCGCGATTCCGGCGCGAACGGCGTGCTCACCTGATCCTCGGCGCCCGGCACCGGCACGGCACCCCGTTCCCACCCCCGGAGCCGACCGGACCCGCGACGACCGTCCGCCCGATGCCGATCAGGACGAGGACGTCAGCCCGGAAGCGGCCCCCGTCGGCACGACCCACGGCGAGTCTCGTGCGACAGCACGGGTGGCAGGCCGTCCGAATGGTTAAGTGACACTCCTCCCGCGGTTCACCAACTTCAGAACGTGTTCTGACTTACGATGGCGAGGTGAGCACCAGCAACGCCGACGCCGTCACCTTCTCGGACCTGTCGAGAAACCCCCGAGCCGTCGCCGAACGCGCCGCGCGCCTCGGACGAGTACGCGTCACCCACCGCGATGCCCCGGACTTCTACCTGACCGCCGCCGACCGTGAGGATCGGCGCGAGCAGACGCTGGCTACGGCATCCCGCCTGTTCCTCGCGCTCATCAAGCACGATCCGACCGCCCGCACGCTGGTCATCGCCATGCCCGAAGTCTTCCCCTGGGTGCGCCACCTCACCTCCACCGAACTGCGCGCCTTCACCCTCGAACTGGTGGAGGCGCTCTCCGACGCCGCGGAACTCGACGTCGACGTCACCACGCGGGAAGTCATCGCGGGCTGGCGGGCGACCGCCCGGATCAAGGCCGACCCCGCCCATTACGCGCAGGCCCGCAAGGCCACAAGCGGCGACTACGGGCCGGTAGAGGTTCAGCGTGAGCCCGAAGCGCGGTGACCGGGTCACGGTCCCGCCCCCGGATGACGAATGGGACATCCGGTTCGGTGCCCGCGACGCGGTCAGGGGGTGGGAGGAGTTGTGCCGTCACGCCCTGGGCAACACACGCCGATGTTTCGAGGCACCGCGCGCCGATCCCCGCTCACGAGCGGACCACGAGCGGCAACATCGCCTACGCGGCGACCTCGCGACTCATCGTCACAACGGCAGGGATCTGGAGCAGTGGGAGTTCGAGGTCACCAGTGGCGGGCGTGTCCGCCATGTCATCGATGACGCCACTCGCACTGTCTGGATCGTCCACGCCTCCCCGTCACCCGAAAGACACCCACGGCTGAAACCGGAGGCGGGAATCCAACCAAGTGATCTCTCGTCCAGACCGCGGTAGCTTTCCGAACCTCGATGGCCACTGCGGTAGCGGAGGCACCAACGTCAAGCTGAGTGACCCATCCCAGCGGGGACGCTTGGTGTCGCCGCCTCCCGTCTCCGGCGACGCACGTGTTGGACGCCATCCGCCTCCTACCGTGTTGCTATCGTCTGCGGCCTCGTGTGCGTACGGGGCAGCCCCGAAAGGTGCGATTGCGGCATTGGTGGCACGGTGCCGCCTGATAGGTGAACCTGACCTCCGGCGGGGAATGCCTACGGGCACGGCTATCCCAGGGCAGTCGTACCGTGCTCCAGACCCGGCCGTTCCGGCGCATGACCGACGAGGATCCAAAGCCCCACCGGACAGGATCACTGCTCAAGGTCGAGAGAGTAAACCCAACCTGTCCGGTGCCGGCGTCTCACAAGCGACCAGGTCCAGTCGTCGCACGTGCCGGCGTGTCGCCGAAAGTCGTGATCATTGATGAAGTACGAGGCACCGAGATCGAGCCAGCTGTCCTTTCGTGCCCGTCGATCCCAGTGAGCGGTGGGGATGGTGACACAGCTGGCTCGATGCGATTTGTCCTGACTCGTAATCTTCAGAACCTCTATGCCCTGAAGATGGGTGCGAATCACTAAGCACGGCCTGACTTTTCCGCCCGTGCCATCGGAGAACGGCACGTCGGCCCACCAGATATCCCCAGGATGTGGGCGCGACTGCCAGGTCGGATCTGGTGGCGCGTCATGTACTTGAGGTTGGGAGGGGCGGAAATTCAGGACCCAGAGAACAAAGCGAACAAATCCATACGCAAGCGCGACCCAAAACCCAAGGGCCAGCAGGCCGGTCAATAATCGCCCGATCGCTTCAACGGCTTCAGTCATGGCCAGCACCATACTTGGCAAGCGTCAAAACTGACACCTAACTGGACATTTCACTCTCATTGTCGAGAATATGAGAAACGCTGGTAAGGCTTGTTCGAGATCCCGAACGGCTACTGCGGCATCGGGGGCACCAACGTCAAACTAGGTGACCCGTCTGAGTGGAACGCCTGTCAGACGGGTCTGGTGCCGACAGAGGAGTGGTGCCGACTTTCCCGGTGCGACTCGCGCGCCTTCGGGGCGTGGACGATATCTGCCCGGGTAACTTTGTCATCGCCCTCAAGCGATCCAGGCGGAGGCGAGTCGGCCGGGGCACCGGCGCCCGTGCGGGCTGGCGGAGGCGCTCCGTTCGGTTTGTGCTCGCCGGGGCTCATGCCCAGCCTGAGGCGGCCCCGCCTGCCACGCTGCACCATGGGTGCTCCTGTTGAAGCAAGACCGGTTCGCAGGAACGGGGCTTGCAGGCCTCATGTCACCGAGAGGTGGTACCAAAAAGTGGTACCGTCGATCGTATGGCTGAGACACGGCTCCGGCTGCCGGATGAGGTGTACGAGCAGATCAAGCAGATCGCCGGCGGTGACGCGCAGAGCGTCAACTCGGCGATGGTGGTGGCCATCGAGGAGTACATCGCCCGACGGAGGCGGGAACGCTACCAGGCGATGGGCCGGAAGATCGCTGAACGGGACCGGGAGTTGCTTGAGCGGCTCGCTCGATGACGCTCTATCCGACCACCTCAGACCTCCTTGCCTTGGCTGAGGTGGTGCTGCCGGAGGTCCTTCTCCGCGATGGCGGCCAACTGCACGCGGCGGTGCTGCGCCCGCAGACCACCGTCTTCGGCGATGACGCCTATCCGGACCTGTGGGAGAAGGCGGCGGCTCTGATGCAGAGCGTTCTGATCGGGCACCCGCTGGTGGACGGTAACAAGCGGCTCGCTTGGGCGGCGGCTGTCGCCTTTCTGAAGGACAACGGGGAGATCCTGGAGTACCGGGACGTGGACGAAGCCGAAAGGCTCGTCATCGCCGTGGCGACGGGCGAGTTGGAGGACATCCCCGACCTGGCGCGGCGACTCCGCAAACTTCGTGAGTAAAGATCGACTCCCGATCACCATCTGGTGCCCGAAGCGCACCGCTACCGCCAGCAGTACCTGTCCAAAGAGTCGAATGGCTACTGCGGCATCGGCGGCACCAACGTCAAGTTAGGTGACCCATCGGGGTGGTCCTGTCCGACAGGGCCAACGATCACGGAGAAGTGGGCTCAACATCAAGATGAATTGCTACTTTGAGTAGTAAACTAGTTGTATGAGCATGCCTGAGCGGGACTTTGGGCCAGGGGATGGTCCGGCGGCCAAGGTGAGCGTCTCCCTGCGCTCGGGGAACATCCAGGCGGTCAGGGAACGTGTCGGAGCGCGTGGATTCTCCGCGTACGTGGACGCGGCAGTGGAGCGTCAGATTGAGCGTGATCTTCTGGAGGAGGCACTGCAGGCGAACGAGGCAGCCTCGGGGCCGATTCCGCAGGCGTTTCGTGATGAGGCGGCCGAGTTGTTCCGCAGTGTGAAGTCCGCGCCCGAGTTCCTGGAGGAGGACGGGTGGCGCGCGCACGAAGCAGGCTGAGTGCGGGCACCGTCGTCCTGGACTGCGAGGGGCTCGTCAAGTGGTGTGAGGCCGACCGGCGGGTGACCGCCATCGTACGGGAGGCGCAGGACAACGACTTTCGGGTCGTCGTCAGTGCGATGACGCCGATCGAGGCCCAAGACGTGCGTGTGAAAAGGGATCGCCTCGCATGGCACCTGTCGCGGCTGAGGATCGAGCCGGTGACCGAGGAGATCTGTTCGCGTGCGATCGAGTTGCTGCGTAGCAACCGGTTTCACGGCCATAAGTACGCCATCGACGCCGTCGTGGCCGCTACGGCGCTCCGTGCGGTGAGACCGGTTCTCATCCTCACCTCCGACGAAGACGACATGAGCAGGCTCTGTGGGAAAACCGTCAAGGTCGTCGGGCTTTGAAGGCCAAGGCCACCTGGCGATGCATGATGGGCGGCACCAACGTCAAGCTGGACGACCCGTCGGGGTGGGGCCTGCCAGACGGGCTTGATCCCACCGAGGAGTAGTTTCACGGTGCTCTGCTGTCCGGCCATAGTTGATCTGAGGTCGTCCGTCGTATCGGCTGTCCGGACTCCAGCCCTTGCCTACGGCTCGGTGAGGACGTGCAGCAGCGCGGCCATGCCGGTGCCGCTCATCGGTGACTATGGCACCTGATCCAGATGTGGATGCGGTGCGGATCAGTCGGCAATCCAGATGCTTGCCGTCACTGCTTGCGTTTATTTCGTTTGTTGCGGATACTGTGAGAAGGAGGTATGGCGATGACAGACGTGCAGGCCAAGCGAGTACGCCCCGGAAGTATCGATCCTGAGATGGCCGGCCGTGCTGTACGCCGTATCAAGGATTACCTCATGCGATCTCACGAGCAGCCGACCATCCGTGTTGTCGGGGAACACGGTACTGAGGACCCATTGATCTTGCCTCGGGAAGCTGTGAGCCTGCTGGCCTTCATCCTTGCCCAGGCGGCTGAAGGGCGAGGGGTGACGGTCATCCCCTCTCACGCCGAGCTGACAACCCAGCAGGCAGCGGACATGCTGAACGTTTCGCGCCCCCACCTGATCAAGCTTCTGGAGGAGGGAAAGATTCCCTTCCGCTTGGTCGGCAAGCACAGGCGTATCACATATGAGGACCTTCAGGAGTACAAACGCCGCGATGACGCAAAGCGCCGCACGGCTGCCGATCAACTTGCCGCGCTAGGCCAGGAGTTGGGCATCTGATCATGAGCTTTGTGGTGGTCTATGACGCGAACGTGCTCTATGGCAACACGCTTCGCGACCTGCTCATCCGCCTAGCCATGACGGGACGGCTCCAAGCCAAGTGGACCAGCAGGATCCTCGACGAAATGCAGCGTAACCTCGCCGCAGATCGTCCAGACATTCCAGAGGAGAAACTGGGCAAGCTTCGCCTGCTCATGAACTCTGCGGTCCGAGACTGCCTGGTCGAGGGGTACGAACCCCTTATCGAGGGACTGAAGCTACCTGACCCGGATGACCGGCATGTGCTTGCTGCGGCGATCAAGGGAGGAGCACAGGTCATCGTCACGTCGAATCTCAGGGACTTTCCTTCGGAACACTTGGCGCCCTGGGAGATCGAGGCCAAGTCTCCCGATGACTTCGTGTTGGACCAGATCGATCTGGATGGACGAGTGGTCTGGGCCTGTGTTCAGCAGATCGCGGACTCGCGGGTCAGCCCGCCGGAGGCTGTGGACGATGTGCTTGATGCTTTGGAGAAAGCGGGTCTGGTCGAGTCGGTCGCCGCCCTCCGAGCTGGTTAGCGGGCCGCCGAGGCCGGGGTGACGGTGAGAATGATTTGCCGGCTGAAGCAAACCGCTGTCACCAGTAGTAACCAGTAGTACTTGTTCAGGTGCCCAACGGCTACTGCGGTGTCGGCGGCACCAACGTGAAGCTGGGTGACCCATCCCAGTGGGGTGCCTGCCAGATGGGCCTGCTCCCGGCCGGGGAGTAGCCCTCCAGCGCCGCCGGTTCTCGCATGCAGGTCGTTCCATCGCTCGGCCCGCATCGCGGTGAGACCCCGTGTGTTGAGCATCGCCTGGTTACACTCGATGCATGAGTGTGATGCGTGAGGAACTTCACCACCTGGTGGACCGCCTGCCCGAGGAGAAGGTGGCACCTCTGCTTCGCCTCGTGCGTGACCAGCTCGACGAGCGGCCTGTCGTCCGTGACCTGCCGTTCATCGGGATGCTTGAGGCCGAGCCGGATTTCGCGGAACGCTCTGAAGAGATCTTGTGCTCGGAGGACAATCACTCTTTGTGATCGTCATTGATTCGGGGCCTTTGGTTGCAGCGGTCAACATCCGGGACCGGTATCACGAACCCTGCGCCAGGCTGCTGCGGAGCCACCCCGGTCCGCTTCTCGTTCCCACGACGGTCGTTACGGAAGTCTGCCAGCTCATAGAGAGACGGCAGGGAAGCAAGGCGGAGGCGGCGTTTCTCAGCTCCTTTCGGGCCGGGCTCGTTCTGGTCGAGGTCACCACCGAGGATCTGGACCGGATGAGCGAGCTTGTGGAGGTGTACGCCAACCTTCCCCTGGGCGCTGTTGACGCCTCCGTGATCGCGGTGGCTGAGCGGCTTGGCCTGACCGAGGTGGTCACACTCGATCGCCGTCATTTCACTGTCGTGCGCCCCCGGCATGTAGACGCGTTCACTCTCCTGCCCGAACGGCTCTGAACACGAGATCGAGGACGCGTCTCATGTCATGTGCACGTAGTGGTTATTGCGGCATCGGGGGTACCGGGGTCGTCTGCCCGGTGTGAGGTGCCCCGAGGTCGCCGGGCAGGTCGTCCTCCGGGTTGCGCCACCGCATCCGCCCTGGACGTACGTCTCACAGCGCCGGATCACGTCCCGCAGCGCCACCAGCACGCACGGCTCGTCCGCGATCCGCTCGGCCTTCCCCTGTCGTCGACGAGGGCCTCGTGCCAGTCCTTGCGTACGACGCCGTCCATCGGCACCGTGTCGGCCTCGCCGCGAAAGCGGCTTTTGCCGTCGACCTCGGCGTACTGCTCCAGCAGCTTCATCGCGTCCATCACCGGCCGGTATGCGGTGTTGTTGCACGTGAAACCCAGCGTCTGTACGGCCCGGCCCCCCTCAAGCCGGGCCGTACGACGGTGGGTGCGGCGGCCCCCTGGGATGTGACGCCGCCGCACCGGCTCATGGGGGGGAAGATCAGGCGCACGGTGTGCACCGGCCTGACCTGGAGGGCCCGTATCCTGGCCGGTTCCCCGGCCAGGCTTTCAGCGGATGAGCACGGGAGTGTCCGGTGGGCTCCGACGAGGGTCTGCTATTGCTCGCGGGTTGGTCATGCGGCTCTCCGGTGGGGACGCCGGAGGTGGTGCGGCGCGGCGGCGGATGCCGGGGAAGGAGCGCCGCCGCGCCTGCTCTGGGGCACCGGGAGTGCCGGGAGCGCCGGAGATATCGGGGCGGTGAGAGGGGTCTCCCGGCGGGTGGCCACGGCCATGACCGCCTCGTACATCCGAGCCTCCAGTTCCTCGGACGTGGTGGCGTCGACCATCAGCGGCTCGGAGGTCGCCCAGGCGGCCAGGGCGTAGAAGCGGCGACTGCCCACGCCGTACAGCACGGTCCAGCTCGGCCACGCCTGCGCCAGCCGTTCGGCCTGGGCTCGGGCCGGGCCGTCCCACAACCGGCGATGCACCACGGAGGTGCGGGCCTGCCCGGCGCGGTGACGGCCGGAGGTGTGGGAGTCGCGAGGGTCGCGGCGCCACATCATGACGTCACCGCCTCGGCCGCCTCCTCCTGGCGGGCGGCCTCGGCCCGGAGGCCGTCGAAGGTGTCGGCGTCCACCGTGCGGTAGGCGTCGGTACGGTTCAGCTGCTCGGTGGTGAAGGGCCGCACACGGCTGGCCCAGTAGCGTCCGGCATCGCTGCGGATCACCCGCCAACCGGGGATCACCGACGTCGCGGACTCGGGCATCGCGTATCTACCATCGTGCATGGATCGGACCTCCAATGTCCGGTCGAGGACCCGCCCGGTCGTCGCAAGCGCCGGGCGGGTTCGCTTTCATTCGGGGATTCGACGACGCGACGTCTGGTGAGCCGCGCCACCTCGCCAGTTCGGGGCGAGGCTGTCCGAAGGGCTTTGCGATCTGTCAGGGCACCGCCGCTCTCCGTGTCTTTCGGTCACACTGTTAGTGAAGTCGTGCGCACTCCGTAGCGGGAGGCGGAGAATGGCGGAGAACCACCCGGAGACTTGAAGTCTCCGGGCACCCTGGCCAGGCGATTGGTGCAGCGATGACCCGACAACAGCGTCCGCCGTGGGCAATGCGGTTGCAGGCTCAGCGCGAGGCGCGCCACTGGAACAAATGTGAAATGGCACGCCAGCTCATCCGCGCCGCCGGCCACGACCACGGGTCCGTCGAATCCCTGGCGCGGCAGATTCGCGACTGGGAGAGAGGTAAGCACTTTCCTCGCGACTGGACCATCGCCTACGCCACAGCTTTCGGCATTCCCAAGGACGAGCTCTTCGGTACGGCCAAGCCGAAGTGCCGTGACATTCTGGAGACGGGTCTGACTACGATCGACCTCATTCCCTACCCGCCTCACCAGGGCCCTGTAGCTCCGGAGCTCGTCATGTACTTTCTCGAACAGCTTCCCGGCCACTACAGAGCTGACATGTGGCTCGGTCCTCGCCATCTCATTCCAACCGTCACGACCCAGGCGAAGCTCATCAAGGAACTCGCCCATGCGGCCGACACGCCGGTGCGTCGTGGCCTACTGGGCGCTGGTGTCGCATACGCGGCACTGCTCGGCTGGCTGTACCAGGACGCTGGTGACCTCAACCGGTCCGGGTTCTGGCGGGCACTGACCCTGGACATGGCTCATCGGTCTCAGGATCCGCAGCTCATCAGCTACGCCCTCACCAACAAAGCGATGCTCGCGATCGATGTGGGCGAGGGGCGCACCGTTGTCGACTACGCAGAGGCTGCCTCGAACGACAAGGGCAAGCTGTGCCCGAAAGTTCGAATACTTGCGCTGGTCCACCAAGCGCACGGCAACTCGATGCTGCCGGTCAAGAACAAGGACCTGGTGGACCGGTTGCTGGACCAGGCGGCCGAGCTTGTGGATCAGGTCGACGACGAACACCCCTGGGGCAACGCCTGCCGCCGTACCCCCGGATATATCGATGTCCAGCGAGCGACCGCCTATCTCCGGCTGGGCGCCTACCGGGAGGCGGTCGCGCTCTGGGACCGGATTCTCGGCACGGTGCCGGAGGCGGCACGGCGCGACAATGGAGTGTTCTGGGCGCGCCAGGCCGGTGCTCTTGCCTCGATCCCCGAACCGGAACGGGTTGTCCAGATCGCGTCAGCCACGGCGGCGATCGTCGAGGGCACCGGGTCGGCGAGGCTGCGTCAGGAGCTCCGAGCCATTCCCCGCCGCGCGACTGCCTGGGCAGGTACTGCGCCCGGCCGGGAGTTGGATGAGATCCTCTCTCAATTCGTCTGACCCCATTGATATGGAGGTGCCGATGACCCCTCAGCCGCTGTCCGAGGAACAGATCGTGGCCCATCTGGCCGGGCTACCGGGATGGGAGCGCGAGGGTCAGGCCATTACCCGGACATTCGCCCACTCATACCACGAGTGTGTGCACATGGCGATGTACGTCGCGGCCAAGGCCCGTGAGATCGGCCACCATCCTGACATTCACATCACCTGGCAGCGGATCCGCTTCGCGATCACCACTCACGACGCCGGAAACCGCCTCACGGCCAAGGATTTCGAACTCGCGCGCCACATTGACACGATCGCCACCGGCCACGGTGCCGAAGCCGCCTGAACACGCGGCCGGATCAAAGGCTCCGTCCGGCCCGGTGCCGGCCTTTGGGCGCCGCGTGAGGCCCGTGATCGACCTGGCCGGGACGGAAGCGCGGAACGTCCCCCCCTGAAGAGGCTCCAGTACGGCAGGCTGGCGGGGTGAGCAAAATGGAGCGGCGGATCGTGGAGGCGGCGGAGGCCGCGCTCGCGCAGCGTAAGTTCGTCACCGCGCTCGACGTGCTGACCGGGGTCCGCTGGCTGCACGCCAGGCATGTGGACACCTGGCGGCAGGGCCGGGCCGCCACGCTGGAGGAGCTCGCGGCGGTGGACGGCGCCAAGATGGCCGCCGCGGTGGCCGTGCTCCGGGGCTGGGCTCTGGCCAAGGGGTTGACGCCGGGCGAGACCGCCTACGTCTCCGGCGGCCGGGACCGGGGGGAGCTGCGCTTCCTCACCGACGGGGACGACGGCGCCTTCCGGGTCCACTGGATCTCACCCGACATGAGCGAGGCGCGGCGGCGGCAGCTGGCCGAACGGCAGAGCAAGGCACCCGACCTGGTGGCGGTGGAGCCGCAGCAGCCCTGGGAGTGCGCGGGCTGCGGCGACTCGGGCCCCTATCTGATCATGGAGAACGCCGGGCCGTACTGCCTGACCTGCGCGGACCTGGACCATCTGGTCTTCCTGCCAGCGGGCGACGCGGCGCTCAGCCGCCGCGCCAAGAAGGAGAGCGGGCTGGCCGCCGTGGTGGTCAGGTTCAACTCACGGCGCAAACGCTATGAGCGGCTGGGCATCCTGGTCGAGGAGACCGCGCTGGCGCTGGCCGAGGAGCGGTGCCTGGCCGACGAGGAGGTACGGCTGCGCCGCAGGGAGCGTGACCGGGAACGGCGGGCCGGGGAGGATGTGGAGTTCCAGGCGGGGATGGCCCGGGAGATCGTCCGGCTGTTTCCCGGCTGCCCGCCCGAGCGGGCCGAGGAGATCGCCCGGCACGCCGGGCAGCGGGGCAGCGGCCGGGTGGGCCGTACCGCCGCGGCCAGGGTGTTCGGCACCGAGGCGATCACCCTGGCCGTGGTCGCCTCGGTGCGCCATCTCGACACCGACTACGACCGGCTGCTGATGTCGGGGGTGCCCAGGGCCGAGGCCAGGGACCGGATCCGGACGGCCGTCGACCGGGTGCTCGGCCGCTGGCGTGCCGTGACTGTCGGTGCCCCGGCGCACAATGGGCCTCGTGGAGAACGTGAACGCGGAGAGCCCGGGGAACGCGGGAAGCCCGGAGAAGTGGCATGAGGTCCGGCAGACGCTGCTTGAGTTCGCGCTGCGTCTGCCGGAGACGTATGAGGACCATCCGTGGGGCGAGACGGTGGTCAAGGTCAACAAGAAGATCTTCCTCTTCCTCGGTGTCGAGCGACCGACGGAGAAGTGGAGCCCGAACGTCGGGGTCAAGCTGCCCCGGTCGAACGGCCACGCGCTGGCCCTGGAGGGGATCAGGCCCTCGGGATACGGGCTCGGCAAGGCGGGGTGGGTGACGATCCCGCTGCTGGGCGAGCTCCCGGAGACGGAGGTGCTCCTCGACTGGGTCGAGGAGAGCTATCGGGCCGTCGCGCCCAGGAGGCTGGTCGCCCTGCTCGACGCTCCCGGCTAGCGCCGTGTTCCTCCGCACGGGCGGGCCGGAGGCGGCCCGTGCAACGCCCCGCCGGCTCGCCGCCGAAGGACCGGCCGTCATCGACTCCGCACGGGCGGGCCGGAGGCGGCTCGTCCAGCGCGGCCGGCCACCGGCACCGCCGTGACGTCGGAACCACCCGCCGAGGATTCCGGCCGAGCCGGGGGACTTTCAGGAACGAAACCTGCGAACACCACTGAACGGGATGAGCACCAAGTCGGCGTGGCGTCCGCTCTTCTGCTGTGACGTAGTGCGCATACTAAGACGACTCCCCCCTGGACGCGGTGGGTTGATTGCGTACGGGTCACCTTCGCTCGCCAACCCTCCGACGTCATCTGCGTGCCCGTCGCCCGATGACGGCACGTCGCCAACGATCGGGCAGCCGCCCGGCAGGAGGAGTACATGCGTTTGCTTATGGGGTCGGGGGCACTCGCCCTTCTCATTCTGGGGACGGGCGGTACCGCCGTGGCGGCCGCCCCCGACCCGGAAGACCCGCTGGCCGTGGCCGTCGAGCCGGTCAACGCCGGCAAGATCAAGGACGACCAGTTCTTCACCTCGCTCCGGATCTCCCCGGGACGCCCCCGCCAGGACAGTGACGTCCGGCTGATCGTGCGCTGTCCCAAGAAGGCGACCGACGCGGTCGTCTTCTCCAAGGTCCTCAACGACGCGGGCGTGAGGCGGCACAGTACGGCGCTGGGCATCGGTCTCAACGAGGACAAGTACGGACACGACACCGAGGATGTCGGGTTCGACGCGCCGCTGGGGCCCCGCCGGGTCTGGATGAAGTGCATAAAGATCGACGTGGACAAGGAGACCCGCAGCAGGAAGATCGAAGTGATCAGCCGGGCCAGGACCGCGGTTCTCGTGCGCAGATACAGCAAGTGGCAGCACTGACCTGACGCGGTCCGGTCCGCGGGGCGAAAGCCGGTGCGGCAGGCGTCCCGCGGACCGCCTGCCGTCAGGTGACGGCCAGGCGCCGCCGGTAGCGCTCGTCGCGCCAGTGCTCCTTCTCCAGGACCTCCGCCAGGGTGACGGCCGCGTCGTGGACGTCGGCGAAGCCGATGTAGAGCGGGGCGAAGCCGAAACGCAGGATGTCCGGGGCCCGGAAGTCGCCGTGGACACCCCGGTCGGTCAGGGCACGCACGATCGGGTAGCCGTCGGGGTGGGAGAAACTGACCTGGCTGCCCCGGCGCTCCGGATCGCGGGAGGAGACGAGGGTGAGGCCGTGGGGCGCGCAGAGCTCCTCCACCAGGTCGATGAAGAGCGAGGTCAGCGCCACGCTCTTGGCCCGGACCTGGGTCATGTCCACCTGCTCCCACATGTCCAGCGCGGCGTTGAGCGGGGCGTATGAAAGCACGTGCGGGGTGCTCACGGTGAAGCGCTGGATGCCCTCGGCCGGCCGGTAGCCGGGCTCGAAGGCGAACGGCGCCGCGTGGCTGTACCAGCCGGTCAGCAGTTGCTCGGCGCCGGCCTGGTGCCGGGGGTGGACGTAGACGAACGCGGGGGACCCGGGGCCGCCGTTGAGATACTTGTAGGTGCATCCGATCGCGAAGTCGGCCGCCGACATGTCCACCGGGAAGGCGCCCACGCTGTGGCAGAGGTCCCAGATCATCAGCGCGCCCGCCGCCTGGACCCGAGCGGTCACCTCGGCGGTGTCGTAGCGGTCCCCGGTCCGGTAGTCCACCTCCGACAGCAGCACGCACGCCACGTCGTCGGAGAGCGCGTCGCCGAGGTCCCCGATGTCGCGGACCTGGTAGCCGCCCAGCGCCTTGACCAGGCCCTCGACCATGTAGCGGTCGGTCGGGAAGTTGGTCGGATCGGAGACGACCACCCGGCGTTCCGGGCGCAGGCTCAGGGCCGCCGAGACGGCCTTGACGACGGTGATCGAGGTGCTCTCCCCCACCGCGACCTGGCCGGGACCGACACCGATCAGCGGGGCCAGGCGGTCACCGACGGTCAGCGGCAGGTCGAACCAGCCGGAGTTCCAGCCGCCGACCAGCCGCCGCTCCCACTCCCGGACGACGTCCGCCGTCGCCGCCGCGGCGGTTCTGGGCGGCGCGCCGAGCGAGTTGCCGACCAGGTAGATCGTTCCGTCGGGGAGGACGAACTCGTCCCTGAAACGCTTCAGGGGATCGGCGTCGTCGAGGGCGACGCAGTCCGCACGGCTGAGGGTCACGAATCATCTCCGGGTTAGGGCCTTACCGACCTCTCCATCATCGGGCATCGGCGGAGGTCGGGACATCAGAGGTTCCGGGACACGGAACCCGGTGCCGCCCCGCCGTACCGGACGGCGGCACGGGTCACCGGCCGAGGAATCGGGCGGCGTTCCCGCCGAGCAGCTTGGCGCGGGCGGTGTCGGACAGGAACCCGGCGTTTCCGATCAGGGAGCCGACCGGCGACTCACCCAGCGGGTAGGGGAAGTCCGAGCCGAGCATGACCCGGTCCTCCCCCATGGTGTCCACCAGCAGCCGCAGCGCCCGCTCGTCGAACACGATCGAGTCCACGCTGAACCGCTCCAGGTAGGCCGAGGGCGGGAACTCCGAGGTCCCGACCACGTCGTTGCGGCGGTGCCAGGCGTTCTCGAAGCGGCCGAGCCAGAAGGCGAACGAGCCGCCGCCGTGGGCGAAGCAGACGCGCAGGTCGTCGGAGATCCGGTCGAAGACGCCGCCCAGGATCAGGGCGAGCACCGACAGGTGGGTCTCGGCGGGCATGCCGACCAGCCACTGGGCCATCCAGCGCTGCAGGCGGGGGCTCTCCGGCATGTCCCACGGGTGGACGAAGACGGGCGCGCCCACGGCCGCGCAGTGCTGGAGGAACTGGACGATCCCCTCGTCGTCGAGGTCGCGGTCCCCGACGTGGTTGCCGATCTCGACGCCCGCGTGCCCCGCCGCCAGGCACCGGTCCAGCTCGGCGCAGGCCAGGTCCGGGTCCTGGAGCGGCACCTGGCAGAACGGCACCAGCCGCTCGGACGCGCAGATCTCCAGGGCCAGGTCGTTGAGGATCCTGGCGACCCCGACCGCCTGCGCCGCCGGGCGCTGGTAGGAGAAGAACACCGGCGTCGGCGAGACGACCTGGACGTCCACCCCGTCGGCGTCCATCTGGTCGAGGCGGACCGACGGGTTCCAGCAGTCGTCGGCGATCCGGCGGAACTCCCGGTCACCGAGCAGGATCATGGCCTCCCGCTCGGACTCCACCCGGAGCCTCGGCGCCTGCGCCCAGCCGAGGTCCGGCCAGCCCTTCGGGACGTAGTGGGTGTGGGCGTCGATGATCAATGGTTATCCCTTGCCTGGGTGGAACGCCCCGCAGTTGTCGCAGGTGCGGGCCTTCTCGTCGTCGTAGAAGGACTGGAAGATCGGCGGCAGGTCGGCCACGATGTCACGGACCTGGAGTTCCACCTCGTGGACCACCGCGTCGCACTCCTGGCAGTACCACCGGAACTTCTCCAGCACGCCCTCCCGCCTGATCCGCTCCACCAGGAAGCCGACCGAACCCTCCTCGGGACGCTGCGGCGAGTGCGGCAGGTTCGGCGGGAGCAGCCACATCTCCCCCTCGCGGATGTGGACGGTCTCCGGTCCCTCCGTGGTCATGACGTTGACGTGCATGTTGCCGCGGACCTGGTAGAAGAGCTCCTCGTACGGGTCGACGTGGAAGTCGGTCCGCGCGTTCGGCCCGCCGACCACCATCACGATGAGGTCGTTGGAGTCCTCGAAGATGACCTTGTTACCCACCGGGGGCTTGAGCAGGTGGGCGTGCTCGTCGATCCACTTGGTGAAGTCGATGGGGGGTATCACTGGCGCTCCTCCGGTCTGCAGGCCACGGCCTGGATCTCGATGAGCAGGTGTGGATGGGGCAGTTGGTGAACGGCGACGGTGGTCCTGGTCGGGCCCGTCTCGTCGAAGTACTCCGCGTAGACCGCGTTGTAGCCACCGAAGTCGTTCATGGTGACCAGGTAGGTGGTGAGCTGCACGAGGTCGCTCAGCTCGGCCCCCGCCGCCCGAAGGATGTCGGCGATGTTCTCGATCACGGCCCGGGTCTGCTGGGCGATGTCGAGTTTGACCGTGCCGAACTCGTCGGCCTCGGCGCCGATGATCGTGTTGTCCGGCCGGCGGGAGCTGGTGCCGGACACGTAGATGAAGTCTCCGGCCCGCTTGACGTGCGGAAATCTCCCGCGCGGTGTGGCCTTGCCCGTGACGACGAGCCCCCCGGTCATGATGTCCTCCCCGATGTCCCCGCGGCGACGCCCGTCCCGGCGCCCCCGGTCGTGCCTGCGCCGGTCTTCCCGGCCTTTCCCGCTTTCCCGGCCTTCCCCGCTTTCCCGGCGTCCCCCGCTTCCGCGGCGGTGTCCCCGCCGACGCCCTTGGCGGTGAACGAGACCGAGCCCAGATGCTGGATCTCCACCCGGACATGGGCCCCGGGGCTGAGCGGCTCGGCGGGCGTGGCGGCACCTGCGAGCAGGATCCACCCGGGCTCCAAAACCACCCCCACCTGTACGGCCAGCCGCGCGGCCTCCACCACGGCCCGGCGCGGATCGCCCAGGATCGCGGCGGTCGAGCCGACCTGGACGGGGCGGCCGTCGATCTCGAAGACGACGCCGAGGTTCCACCGGGCGGAATCGTAGGACCGCCAGGGACCGATCGCGTATCCGGCGGCCGAGGTGTTGTCGGCGATCACGTCCGGCAGCGAGAACCGGAAGTCCCGGTAGCGGGAGTCGATGATCTCGATGCCGGGGGCCACCGCCGCGACGGCGCCGGGCGCCAGGGCGTCGGCGACGCTCTCGACGCGGCGGCCGATCAGGTAGACGACCTCCGGCTCGACCCGGGGGTGGATGTATCCCGAGACGTCGGCGTGTGAGCCGTCGAGCACGGCCGACGACTCCGGCACCCGGCCGAAGATCACGTCGTGCACGCCCATCTGACGGCGCTTGCCCTCGCTGGTGAGGCCCAGCTTCACCCCGGCCAGCCGGTCCCCCCGGTCCAGGCGGAGCCGGAGCAGCTCGTCCTGAACCCGGTAGGCGGCGGCCACGTCGTAGCCCGGCTCCGGCTGCGGCTGCGGCACCGCGCGGGCCGTACGCGCGGCCTCGTCGAGCACCGCGGCGAGACGGCGAACGTCGGTCACGACCCCTCCTCCGCGCGGAGGAGGTCCAGCGCGATGTCCACGATCATGTCCTCCTGGCCGCCGACCATCCGGCGGCGGCCCACCTCGGTCAGGATGGTCCGGGTGTCGACGCCGTAGCGCGCCGACGCCGCCTCGGCGTGGCGCAGGAAGCTGGAGTAGACCCCGGCGTAGCCGAGCGTCAGAGTCTCCCTGTCCACCCGGACCGGACGGTCCTGCAGCGGCCGGACCAGGTCGTCGGCCGCGTCCATCAGGGCGTGCAGGTCGCAGCCGTGCTCCCAGCCCATCAGGTCGGCCACCGCGACGAACACCTCGATCGGGCAGTTGCCCGCCCCCGCGCCCATCCCGGCGAGGGAGGCGTCCACCCGGTAGGTGCCGTTCTCCACCGCCACGACCGAGTTGGCCACGCCCAGACCCAGGTTGTGGTGGGCGTGGACGCCGATCTCCGTGTCCTCGTCGAGCACCGATCGGTAGGCTCTGACCCGGTCCCGCATCCCGTCCATGGTCAGCCTGCCGCCGGAGTCGGTCACGTAGACGCAGTGCGCGCCGTACGACTCCATGAGCTTGGCCTGCCGCGCCAGTTCCCCGGCGGGGGCCATGTGGGACATCATCAGGAACCCGGCCACGTCCATGCCCAGCTCGCGGGCGGTGGCGATGTGCTGGGCCGAGATGTCGGCCTCGGTGCAGTGCGTGGCGATCCGGACCGAGCTCACGCCGAGCGCGTGGGCACGCCTGAGGTCGTGGATGGTGCCGATCCCGGGGAGCAGCAGGGTCGTCAGCCTCGCCCGCCGTACGGCCCCGGCGACCGCCTCGATCCATTCGTCGTCGGTGTGCGCGCCCGGGCCGTAGTTGAAGCTGCCCCCGGCGAGGCCGTCACCGTGGGCGATCTCGATGGCCGCCACACCCGCGGCGTCCAGCGCCGCGGCGATCTGGGCGGCCTGGGCCGTGGTGTAGCGGTGCCGGATGGCGTGCATGCCGTCCCGCAACGTCACATCCTGGACGTAGAGTCTCACGCGTTCACCTCCGCCAGCCGCTCGGCGGTGCGCAGCGCGGCCGAGGTCATGATGTCCAGGTTTCCCGCGTACGCGGGCAGATAGTGGGCGGCGCCCTCGACCTCCAGGAAGACGCTCACCTTGGTCCCCCCGTTCCGCTCGCCGGTGGGCAGCGGCTCCCCCACCGGGATCCGGTCGAACTGCACGTCCTGCTTGAGCCGGTAACCGGGCACGTAGTCGCGGACCCTGTCCACCATGGACCGTACGGCCCGCGCCACCTCGGCCTCGTCGCACTCGTCGACGAGGCAGTAGACCGTGTCCCGCATGATCAACGGCGGCTCGGCCGGGTTGAGCACGATGATCGCCTTGCCCAGCGCGGCCCCGCCGACCTTCTCGATGGCCCGGGAGGTCGTCTCGGTGAACTCGTCGATGTTGGCGCGGGTGCCGGGGCCCGCGGATCTGGAGGCGATCGAGGCGACGATCTCGGCGTACCTGACGGGGGTCCGGGAGGCCACGGCCGCCACGATCGGGATCGTCGCCTGCCCGCCGCAGGTGACCATGTTGAGGTTCGGCTCGCCGAGGTGGGCGTCCAGGTTCACCGGGGGCACCACGTAGGGACCGACGGCGGCGGGGGTCAGGTCGATGACCCGCTTGCCGTGCGCCCGGAGCACCCGGTCGTTGTGCGGGTGCGCCTTGGCGGAGGTCGCGTCGAGGACGACGTCCACCTCGGCGAAGCCGGGCAGCGCCACCAGGCCCTCGACCCCCTCGTGGGTGGTCGCCACCCCGCGCCGCCGGGCGCGGGCCAGACCGTCGGAGTCGGGGTCGATGCCCGCCAGGGCGACGACCTCCACCCGCTTGGAGAGCAGGGCCTTGAACATCAGGTCGGTGCCGATGTTCCCGGAGCCGATGATGGCGATCCTCATCGGCCGTCCGCCGCTCCGCGCCCGCTCCGCGGGCGGATCCGTCCGTTCGCCGGCCGCGCCGGCCTCGTTCACCGTCATGCGAGGACCACCCCTACCAGGGTCATGAGAAGACCACCTTTGCCGAGGTCATGAGAAGACCGCCCTTACCGAGCCGACGCCGTCGATGTGGGCCTCGAAGACGTCACCGGGTTCGACGGGGACCATCGGCCCGAGCGCCCCGGTCAGCACGACGTCGCCGGCCAGCAGCGGGAAGTCCCTGCCGCCCAGCGCGTTGGCCAGCCAGACGGCGGCGTTGAGCGGATGGCCCAGGCAGGCCGCGCCCGCCCCGGTGGAGACCTCCCGGCCGCCCCGGTTCATGGTCATCCCGGCCAGGCGCAGGTCCAGGCCGCGCAGCCCGACCGGGGTGTTGCCGAGCACGAACGCCCCGCTGGAGGCGTTGTCGGCGACGGTGTCCAGCAGCGTGATGTCCCACCCGGCGATCCGGCTGTCCACGATCTCGATCGCCGGCAGCACGAAGTCGACCGCCCGGATGACGTCGGCCACCGTGAACGGCCCTCCCACCAGGTCCGCCTTGAGGACCAGGGCGATCTCCGCCTCGGCCTTGGGCTGCAGGAGGCCGCCGGCCGGGATGGGCAGGCCGTCGGGGTGGGCCATGTCCGCGAAGAGCATGCCGAAGTCCGGCTGGTCCACGCCGAGCTGGCGCTGGACCGCCGGGGAGGTCAGGCCTATCTTCCGCCCCACCAGCCGCCGCCCGTCGTGCAGCGCCCGCCTGGTGTTGATCTCCTGTACGGCGTAGCCGGTCTCGGCGGTCCCGAGCGGCAGCATCTCCCTCACCGGCGCGCAGGGCTTGCCGTCGCGCGCCGCCTCCAGCAGCCGGTCGGCCGCCTCGACGAGCGCGTCGGCCGTCTCGCTCCGCTCAGTCATGTTCCGGCTCCAGCCTGATCGTGATCGTGGTGGGTTCGGAGTAGAAGTCCAGCGAGTGGGTGCCGCCCTCCCGGCCGATGCCCGACAGTTTCACTCCGCCGAACGGGGTGCGCAGGTCCCTCAGGTACCAGGTGTTCACCCAGACCAGGCCAGCCTGGAGCGACTGGGCGACCCGGTGGGCCCTGCTGAGCCGCGAGGTCCACACCGTCGCCGCCAGGCCGTACTCGCTGTCGTTGGCCAGCTCGACGGCCTCGGCCTCGGTGTCGAACGGGGCCACGTGGCAGATCGGCCCGAAGATCTCCTCCCGGTTCACCCTGGAGGTCCGCGGCAGCCCGGTCAGCACGGTCGGCTCGACGTAGTAACCGCCGTCCCGGTCGTCGCCGAAGCTCGGCACGCCGCCCCCGGCCCTGATCTCCGCCCCCTCCTCGGCGGCCAGCCGGTAGTAGGAGAGCACCTTGTCCCGGTGCTCCGCGGAGATCATCGGCATCATCGTGGTGTCCTCGTCGGCGGGGCGGCCGAACCTCAGCTCCCCGGCCCGCTCGGCCAGCCGGGTGACGAACTCCTCGAAGACCGGCCGCTGCGCGTAGAGCCGCTCGGTGCACAGGCAGACCTGGCCGCCGTTGGTGAAGACCGACCGGACGCTCCCCTCGACGGCCGCGTCCAGGTCGGCGTCGGCGAAGACCAGCCCCGCGTTCTTGCCGCCCAGCTCGAACGAGACCGGCTTGACCCGGTCGGCCACGCTCTTCATGATCGTCGATCCGGTACGGCTCTCGCCGGTGAAGGTGACCGCGTCCACCCCCGGGTGCTCGACCAGGAACTGACCGGTGGAGCCGCCGCCGAACCCGTGCACCACGTTGAGGACGCCCGGTGGCAGGCCGATCGCGGCGGCGATGTCCGCCAGCACGGCGACCGAGCCCGGCGTGTGCTCGGAGGGTTTGACCACGACGGTGTTGCCCGCGACGAGCGCGGGGCCGATCTTCCAGGTGGCCAGCAGGAACGGCAGGTTCCACGGCACGATCACCGCGACCACGCCGAGCGGCTTGCGCACGGTGTAGCTCAGCACGTCTGTCAGATGGAACGCGCTCTCCGGACGCTGGGCGGCGATCTCGGCGAAGGACCGGAAGTTGGCCGCGCCGCGCGGGATGTCGAGCGTCCGGGTCTGCGTGATCGACTTGCCGGTGTCCGCGATCTCCGCGGCCACCAGGTCCTCGAACCGCTCCTCGATCGCGTCGGCGAGCCGGCGCATCCAGCCGGCCCGCTCGGCCACCGGCAGCGCCGCCCAGCCCGGCAGGGCGGCGCGGGCCGCGTCGACCGCCCGGTCGACGACGGAGCGGTCCGCCTCGTGGACCAGGCGGACCGGCCGTCCGGTCACCGGATCGTGGACGGCGAACGTCGCCCCCTCGGCGGCCGGTACCCCACCGATGAAGTGGGTCACCTGGTCAGACAAGACTTCTCCTCGGAAAAGACCCCCGCTGGGTCACTGTCTACGGGTATAGAGGTCAAGACGATTGTCGGCAACAATGTGTTCCGTGACACGGAACCCCGATCGCCTCTCGATGCTGGAGAAATCCTGGCTGGTCCTGGACGCGTTCCGCCCCACGGGAGGCCCCCTCCGGCTGACCCAGGTCGCCGGGCGATGCCATCTGCCCAAGACCACCGCCTTCCGGCTCCTCACCGAGCTCACCGAGATCGGCGCGATCACCCGCCGCGAGGACGGCTACTATCTCGGCCGCCGGCTGTTCGAACTCGGTTCCATCGTGCCCCTGGAACGCGACCTGAGACACGCGGCGCTGCCCTTCATGCACGATCTCTACGAAGCCACCCACGAAACCGTGCATCTGGGTGTGCGCGACGGCCTGGACGTGGTCTACGTGGAGAAGATCCGTGGTCAGGAGGCGTTCGCCCTGCCCTCCCGGGTCGGCGGTCGCCTCCCGCTGTCCTGCACGGGGCTCGGCAAGGCCATGCTGGCCTACTCGGGGCCCGAGCTGATCGACGAGGTGCTCGGCCGCCCCCTGCGCCGGCTGACCCCCCACTCGATCGTGGACCCGCAGCGCCTTGAGGAGGCCATCGGCCAGATCCAGGCCTCGGGCCTGGCCTACGAGCGTGAGGAGGCCCAGCTGGGCGGCGCCTGCATCGCGGCCCCGGTCTTCGGCAACGGCGTCGCGGTCGGCGCCCTGTCGGTCTCCGTCCCCCTGGCCCGCTTCCAGCCCACCCGCCTGGCCCCTGCGGTCAAGGCCGCGGCCCTGGGCATCTCCCGAGCCCTCACCCGAGGCATCTGACCCGGCGGGGTGGGTATGCGGTTCACTGTTCGTTCGACCCGGTCAGCCGGCAGGAGAGTTCCCATGAAAGCCCGTACCGATACGGTCACCGTCGCCGACGGCTCGTTCGACCTGCACCTTTGGCTGCCCGAGAGCGGCGGCGGCCCGGTCGTGCTGCTGATTCAGGAGATCTTCGGCGTCGGGGCGTACATCAGGAGCGTCGCCGAGGACCTGGCGGGGCTCGGATACGTGGTCGGCGCGCCGGACCTGTTCTGGCGGATCCAGCCCAACTGGGTGTCCGGCCACGACGAGGACGGGGTGGCCGCGTCGATGAGGACCGCCGCCGCGTTCGACCTCCCCCAGGGGGTCGCCGACTCGGCCATGGCGCTGGCCCGCCTGCGCGCGCTGCCCGAGGCGCGCGGCGGAGCCGGGGTGGTCGGGTTCTGCCTGGGCGGCTCGATCGGCTACCTCCTGGCGGCCACCGTCGAGGCGGACGCGGTGCTGTCGTTCTACGGCTCCGCCGTCCCCGGGGCCACGGGCCTGATGGACGAGATCACCTGTCCGCTGCTGCTGGTGTTCGGCGGCTCGGACCCCTTCATCCCGCGCGATCAGGTCGCCCGGGTGGAGCGGGCCGCGGCCGGACGGCCGAACGTGGAGGTGTACGTCGCCGAGCGGGCCGGCCACGCCTTCCTCAACCACGAGGCCCCGCGGTTCCACGACCCCCAGGCCGCGCCGATGGCCTGGCGGCGGACCGTGGAGTTCCTCAGGCAGCACGTCCGCTGAGCCTCCGCCGGACCCCGAACACCGGCGCCCCTTGGAACAGGCGCCCCTGGGGCGGGGAGGGGCCCGGGGACACGGGCGCCCCTGGGGGGACGAATCCGGGGCGCGGACGGGTCACGCGGAGGGATCCGGGGCGCGGACGGCCCTTGCCTGAAGGTGATCTTCCCGTACCCCCGGAAGCCCTCCCGCCCCGGCATCATGGCCCCATGCAACAGGTGTGGCGGATATGGGGATATGTCATCGTGATGGCCGTACTGGCGGTCCCGGCGGCCGTCGTCGCCGCCCGTCTTCTCGCCCGCCGCCGCGCCCGCGACGGCCACCCCCTCCCGGTCCGTACGGCCGTCGCCGATGTCGTCATGGTGGCCGGGACCGCTCCCTGGATCTGGATGACCCTCACCCCGGGAACGGTCTTCGGCACCGTCAGCCTCATCCCGTTCGGAGACCTGTCCACGCTGCTGCGCGGGTCCGCCGAGACGGCGTTCGTGCAGATCGGCGGCAATCTCCTGGTCTTCGCCGCGCTCGGCGCCATGCTCCCGGTGCGCTCGGCGCGCCTCGCCTCGTTCGCCGGGATCGCGGGCGTGGCCGCCGGCGCGTCGCTCACCGTCGAGCTCCTCCAGTACGGCCTGAGTCTCGGCCGGGTGAGCTCCGTCGACGACGTACTGGTGAACACGGCGGGTGCCGTCCTGGCCGCGGCGGTCACGCGGAGGTGGTGGGCCGGGCGCGCCCCGGCGGCGACCGTGCGCCGTTAACGGATCGGGAAACCTCCCGCAGCTCGCCACACGGGCACGATCCTCTCAAAAGAAGCACGGGACCAACCCCTGCATCTGTGCGATCGTGGACAAGACGGGGCAAGTTCTCTGGAGACGCCAAACCCGGTTGGTGACAGAGGGTGATAAAACGTGCAGCAATCCCCGGTTCCTCCCGAGCCCCCGATCTATCGACGCATCGCCGACGGACTCCGCGAAGCGATTCTGTCCGGTGAACTGCGAGACGGGGACCGGCTTCCGGGCGAGAACGCCCTGATGGCCGAGTACGGCATAGCCCGTGCGACCGCCAGACAGGCCCTGTCCGTGCTCATCAACGAAGGCCTGGCCGTGCCCAGGCGTGGCTCGGGAGTCTACGTCCGGCAGTTCCGGCCGATCAGGCGGCACGGCTCGCGGCGACTCTCACGGCAGCAGTGGGGACGGGGGCAGGCGATCTGGGACTCCGACACCACAGGCCGCCCCTACACCGTGGACGAGATCACCATCGACAGGGAGGCCGCGGAGGAGGCCGTGGCGCGGGTCCTGAACAGCGTGGAGGTGTGGGTGCGGCGACGGCGCTACTCGGTGGACGGCAGGCCGGTCCAGCTGGCCGTCTCCCACTTTCCCGCGGCTCTGGTGGAGGACACCCCGATCATCGGGGAGGACACCGGCCCCGGGGGCGTCTACGCGCGCCTGGGCGATCTCGGCCACACACCGGCGCACTTCACCGAGGAGGTGCGGGCCCGCATGCCGCACCCCCATGAGACCGTTCAGCTGGATCTGCCGGCGGGCACCCCGGTCATGGTGATCTGCCGGATCGCCTACACCGAGGACTGGGTCCCGGTCGAGGTCAACGAGATGATCCTCGACGCCGCCGCCTACGTACTCCACTACGACTTCGACTCATAGATCAAGCCTGTCCGTCAAGCGATAGGTTGACCTGTCCTTCACGATCATTGATTTCTCTAGAGAAGTGGCTCACCGTCAGAGATGGAACGTCGCAAGGGCCTGGGCGCGGGGAAGGTGCAGGGATGTCATTTGACCGGCATCTAGCGGAAATCGCCCGGGAGTTTCCCGACTGGACGATCTGGCGGAGCGACGCGGGTCGGTGGTGGGCCACTCGCCACCACCCGCTGAGCTCCGCCCAGCGCGACCTCGGCTGCGCCATGACCATCGACGCGGACGACCCGAAAAGACTGCGGGAGCAGTTACACGATCAACAGGACCTCTCCGGCCGAGAGGATCCCTGAGAGAACCGCCCGGTGCCCGGGTCAGCGAATCTCGCGGCTCCGGCACTGGGCACCCAATCGCGGAAGCCTCCGACCCGATCGGGGGCGGAGGCTTCCGCTTGATCTCCGACATCACGAGGCCGTGGCATATAACCGGAACACGGCCGGCGGGCGAGTGCCCCGGACGGGGCCCGAGGGTGTCCCCGGCCCCGATCGCCTACGGGACCGGGGACAACCCAGAGATCACTTACGGCCCGCGTACTCCTCGTTCCCCTTGACCGCCGGGCCCGCCGCCTCGATGTCATCGAAGCCCTCGGCTCGGCGACCACCGGCGAAGTCGCCGTCGCGGGGCTCGTCCTCGTCCACGATCACTCGGACGGCCTCGACGTCGGGCTCGACGTCGACCGTGGCACCGGCGTGAATGTCGGTCGCCTCCCCGGTTCCGGCCTCGGCCTCGGTCTCCGGCTCGCCCTCGGAGGCGGTGGGCGCCGGCTGGACGGGGGCCGGGGCCGGGGGAAGCACGGCGTTCTCGTCGATCAGCGGCCCGGCGGAGCCCTCCCGGTGGAGCAGGTCGCCCAGCACCGCGCTCATCTCGTTGAGGCGGCGCATGACCTCGTGGTGGGTGTCGGTGAGATAGGAGACCCGGCGGCCGGTCGTCTCGTCCAGGGTCGAGGAGCGCTGCTGGGCCGACGTCAGCATGGCGTGCGCCTCGGCGCGGGCACTGCCCAGGGTGGAATCGGCCTCGGCCCGAGCGCCCTCGACCGTCCGCTCCGCCTCGTTCCTGGCGGAGGTGAGCACCCGGTCGGCCTCGGTCCTGGCGGCGCGCAGGGTCTCCTCGGACTCGGTGCGGGCGGCGTTGAGGGTCTCCTCCGCGTCCCCGCCGGCCTGGGAGAGCATCTGCTCGGCCGACTCGGTGGCCTCGGCGACCCTGCGCTCGGCCTCCTGCTGCGCCGCGGTCAGTATGCCCTCGGCCCGCTCCTGCGCCGAGGTCACCAGCCGCTCGGCCTCGGCCCCGGCGTCGTCGCGGAGTTTGGTCGCCTCGTCGTCGGCGACCTGCCGCTTGGCCGCGGCCTCCTCCTCACCCAGCTTCAGAATCTGGCTGAGCCGCTGACCGAGTTCGTCGTAGTCTTGCGGAGCGTCGGAGAGCCGCCGCCGGGCCTCGGACAACTCCATACGACTCTGCTCGACCTGGTCGATGGCCCGCGTGAGCCGTTCCTCCAGATCGCGGACCTGGTTGCGGGTACGGTTCATGTAGTCGTGGACCTGGCGACGGCTGTAGCCGCGCATGACGACCTCGAACGAGTCCTCATGCATCAGATCGGGAAAGCTCTCGTGCTGGTTTGTCATGGCACTGCCCGTGGAGGTTGTGTGGCGGGAAAGGAGACGTCAGGAGACGACTTTCCTGCTTACCGCCCAAGACCGCAACCGGAACGCGCCAGGGGCTTGCCGAAATATCGGACAGATGACCGCCCCGTACCATCAATCCATGAACGCCGTACCGTACATCGCCTCCCTCGACGGTGACGCGATCCCCCGCATCCATCCGACCGCCTACATCGCCCCGGGCGCCGTGGTCGTCGGCAAAGTACGGCTGGGCCGGGCCGCGAACGTCTGGTACGGGTCGGTCCTGCGGGGTGACGACGAGCTCATCGAGGTCGGCGAGGAGTGCAACATCCAGGATCTGTGCTGCCTGCACGCCGACCCCGGCGAGCCCGCCGTCCTTGAGGAGCGGGTCAGCCTCGGTCACAAGGCCATGGTGCACGGCGCGCACGTGGAGACCGGCGCGCTGATCGGCATCGGCGCGATCGTGCTCGGCGGGGCCAGGATCGGCGCGGGCTCACTGATCGCGGCGGGCGCCCTGGTCGGTCCCGGCAAGAAGATCCCGGCCGGGGTGCTCGTCACGGGCGTCCCGGGAAAGGTCGTCCGCGAGCTCACCGACGACGACCGCGCCTCCTTCGCCCGTACCCCCGACGGTTACACGGCCAAGGCCGAGCGGCACCGGGCCGCGGCCGTCGTCACCCGGGGGTGAGGACCCGCGCCCCCCGCTGTGATCCCCCGGGCCGCTGACGCGCGGCGGAGCCGTGGGTAACATGACCGCCGTGCGGCAGTGGGACGGGTTCGACGCCATCGAGAGGGATGCGCGTGTCATGGTCGCCGACCCCCGGTGGGCGGCGCTCCCGCTGCCCGCGCGCGCTCAGGCCGTCGCGCTGCGCACCCTGGTCACCCCCGACGGCGGACGCTGGCTGTTCGGCACGCACGCGCGGTGGTACCGCCAGGACCCGGCCGACGGCCGCTGGCACCTGACGGCCCCACCGGCCGATCCCGGGACGCGTGCGGCCGCGCACGTCGTCCAGGTCACCTCGATGGTCCCGCAGCACCTGGTCCCCGGCGTGCACGACTTCACCTCCGACCGGGGGTCGGTCCAGGGGTTCGTCGGCCCGGACGTGCCCCTCACGATCACCGAGCGGGTCCGCGAGCTGATCGCCTCCCAGCGCGGCAGGCGCAGGGAGGACTTCCCGCTCACCGGCCCGTTCACCGAGACCTTCGCCGGGGAGGTGGCCAGCCCGGTCGCCGCGATCTGGGGCACGCTCATGTGGTGCGCCTACGCGCCGGCCTTCGACGGCAACGAGGTCCTGCTGTCGATGTTCGGCGAGTTCCTGGCCCGCCCGCTCCCCGGTGACGAGTGGGTCCGCTGGCTGCCCCCGGCCTCGCTGGAGGACCTGGCCGCGCTGTACGGCGAGCGGGTCAGGGCCGGGCACCCCGAGGCGGGTCTGCGGCTGGTCGCGCTGATGGCCGACACCGCGGGGGTGATCAGGGGCGATCCGCGGTTCCGTCCCCGGGCCGACGCCCTGGTGAGCATGGTGGAGCCGTTGCTCCGCCGGACCGGCCCCGACTCCTCCGTCGCCCACCTCGGCGACGACGCGGTACGGCAGGCGTGGCTGTCACGCCGCCCGCCGCACGTGACGCTGCCGGACTCCTCTCCGGGGGAGCACTTCCAGCACGCGGTCTACGACCTGGTCGAGACGCTGGGGTTCCTCGTCCCGAAGGGCGCCGACCCCCGGGCGGTGGCGGCCTCGCTGCTCGCCGCCGACCTGTCGCCGTTCGGCGCCGGGACGGCCCACCCGCTCTACCCGTGGCTGGACCCCGAGCTGCGCCACATCCTGCACGTGGTGCTCGCCGAGTCGTCCCACCCGCTCCGGGGGTGCTGGCCGCGCTCCGGCAGGCTGCCCTCGGCGCTGCACCCGCCGGACCGGGCCGGCGCCGCGGCCCTGCTGGGCGCCGCCTACGCCACGGGGCTGGCGTGGTGCCGCCTCACCGGGACCGCGGTGCCGGAGCGGGGCTTCACCACCGCCTCGGCGGTGGTGCACCGGCTGACCCACGAGCGAGACGATCCGGTGCCCGGTGTGTCGGGCACCTTCCCCCGCCACTTCTGACCAACATCAGCACAAACAAACCACAAATTCAGTTATTTTCCTTCGGGCTCTTATACCGCTCCAACCTCATATGCATCAGACAATTTTCCGAATTGTGATCTCGGGTGCGGGAAAGGGTCCCTACGAGGTCAGGGGGGTGCTCGGAAGGAATGGTCCCGATGGGCCATGGGCAGCAAAGACCTTCCGCCGTAACCTCGAAGTGGGTGTGGGCTGCGGAAGGAAGGACGACGCGGTGGGGCACGACGATCTGGACTCCAGGGTCCACGACCGTGTCGCGTTGGACGAGATCGCACTCTATGCCGAGGTGCTTACCGCCGTCGCCATCAGCGAACGGCCGCTCACCTTGGCGGAGCTCGACAACGCGCTCGGGTTAAGTGCTTCGGCGATCTGCTGAGGCCGTTGAAAAAACCGACTGAACCGCCTAGTCCCGGACTCCTCGGCGGGGTCCGGGACGTGGCTCGGAAAGATAGTCCGGTGACTAGTCACGACCGGACAAGGCGAGCGATCGCCGCCGAGGCTTCCTTGATCTTCTCCTGCGCCTCCGGGCCGCCGGAGGAGACGGCGTCCGCGACACAGTGCGCGATGTGGTCCTCCAGGAGGCCGAGCGCCACCGCCTGAAGCGCCCGGGTGGCGGCCGACACCTGTGTCAGCACGTCGATGCAGTAGGCATCCTCGTCAACCATCCGCTGCAGGCCCCTGATCTGCCCCTCAACCCGCCGCAACCGCGTCAGATAAGCCTGCTTGTCCCCGCTGTACCCATGCATGTCCCAACGGTACCCGGGTCAGACGCAGCGGGACGTGGTCACGATCAGTTTCTCCCACCGGTCGGCCACCGCCGACGCCCGGTGGGCCGCCGCGGCCCTCAGCGCGCCGGCCGCCAGCGCCCTGCGCCGCCGCTCGTCGCCGATCAGCGCGAGCAGCGCGGAGGCGTACGCCTCGATCTCGCCGTCCCCCTCGGCGACCAGGACCCCGCTGCGGCCGTCGGTCACGAACTCGCCGGGACCGCACGGGCTGTCGAACCCGATCACCGGCACCCCGCTGGCCATCGCCTCGATCACCGCCGTCCCCGACGTCTCGGCCCTGGAGGTCACCGCCACGATCGACGCCTTGGCGAACTCGCCGGTCAGATCGGAGGTGGTGCCCATGAAGTAGACGTGGTTGTGCAGGTCGAGCTCCTGGACCAGGCCGCGCAGGCGCCTCTCCTCCGGGCCTCCGCCGTACAGGCGCAGCCGCCAGTCGGGCCGCTTGCCGGCCACCACGGCGAAGGCGCGGATCAGGCGGTCGTAGGCCCTCGCCGACACCAGGCGCCCGCCCGCGGCGACGATGCGGTTGTCCATCCGCGAGCGCGGCCACGGCCCGGCGGGCAGCGCGTCCGGGATCAGGCTGACGTCGGCCCCGCCGTCCAGGAGAAGGCCCCACTCACGCCGGCTCCGCTCCGTCGCGGCGACCACCGCGTCCAGCCGGGGGTAGAACTTCACGATCGGCCCCGGCATCGGCGGGCGGCCCCACTCCCGGGCGATCCGCACGATCTCGCGCGGCGCGTGCCTGGCCACCTGGACGCTCAGGCCCGGCCTGGTGCCGATGACCACGTCGGCCCTGAGCGCGCGCAGCCGCCGCCAGAGGGCGACCTCGGTGCGCATCTGGCCCTGCGGGAACAGGTGCCGTACCCCGGGCAGCGCGTCGATCACCCAGGAGAGCGTCACCTGGGGCGCCACCGGGAAGAACGGCCTCTCCCGGTGGCGGCGGACACTGAGGATCTCCACGTCGTGACGTTCCGCCAGCTCCCCCGCGAGGTTGACGACCGACCTGACGTCGCCGCGCATGCCGTAGATCGAGGGGACGAGCAGGCAGATCCTCATCCTCCGACCTCGATCCTGAGCTCGTCGTCGGCGGTGTAGCAGGGCCGGATCGGCACCCCGTCGATCCGCGCCGCCGGATACTGCAGGCGGCGCCGCTTGCCGTTCACGTCGTCCAGCCGGGAGCCCAGGCGGAGAGGCGCCGCCAGGCCGTCCACCTCCAGCGTCGGCTCCCAGGTTCCCGGCTGCTCGGGCGCCGCGGCGAGCACGTCGCACAGGGAGAGGGCGGCGTGGAAGCGCACCCCCTGGACCGTGGCGGCCGAGCGCAGCTCGGCGTCCGGGCCTCTGCGGCGGAGCGCGAGCCGTGCCCGGTGCCGGGACTCGTCGTCGTCCAGGCCGGTGAAGGCCAGCAGCCCGGTGACCTCGAAGCGGCCCTCACGGAACCAGACCGCGCGGACCTCGGCGACCGGCTCGGCCTGGTCGACCTTGAGGGCCAGGAAACCGTTGCGGGTCCGGTAGGCCCGGTAGGCGAGTACGCGCCGGCTCAGCGCGTAGGCGTCGAGGTGGTCGAGGGAGAAGCCCGGGTCGACGCTGCGCAGCCGGGCGCGGGCCCCGTCGCGTCTCAGGTAGGCGTCCCAGCGGCCGGGACTGAGCGTCAGCGGGGAGAGTGAGACCGCCAGTGTCGCGTCCCGCGCCTCCGTCCCGGTGGCCCCCAGCGGAACGCGGTGCTCCACGGACGTCCCCCGCTGGCGCAGAACCAGCTCGGTGCCGGTGGTGAGCGGCTCGCCGATGGCCAGGCGGAGGGACAGTACATCGGCCAGAGTGACCTCGGCATCGGTTACGACGACATGCACCGCAGCCCCCCTCCCCGTCAAATGAGCTACGCGACGTTGAGGTTACCGTGATTTTTCCGTAATCAGAAGGAAGAGTTTCGGACCTTCTGTCCTTTTCGCGGAAACTTGACCGAGTGTCAGGTACGGCCTGCGGGCGCGGGCCGTACCCGACGGGGGGGAAATCCGGGGTCAGACCGGGGAGCCGGAGGACTCGGCGAGCCGGCCCTTGACGGACTTGATCAGAAGCTGGGAGACGTCCACGACCTCCAGCGTCTCCTTGGCCTCTCCCGCGTTCTTCTTCTCGCTGATCGAGTCGCCCAGCATGACCAGACAGAACGGGCACGCGGTGGAGATGGTGTCGGGATCGGTGGTCAGCGCCTCGTCCACCCGCTCGGTGTTGATGCGCTTGCCGAGCCGTTCCTCCATCCACATCCGGGCGCCGCCGGCGCCGCAGCAGAAGCCCCGGTCCTTGTGACGGTGCATCTCCTGGGTCCGCACACCGGGCACCTTGGCCATGATGTCGCGCGGCTGGGAGTACACCTTGTTGTGGCGCCCGAGGAAACACGGGTCGTGGTAGGTGATCTTCTCCTCGATCGGGGTGACCGGGATCAGCCTGTCCTCCTCCACCAGCTTGGCCAGCAACTGGGTGTGGTGGATGACCTCGTAGGCGCCGCCGAGCTGCGGATACTCGTTGGCCAGGGTGTTGAAGCAGTGCGGGCAGGTCGCGACGATCTTCTTGACCCCGGCCTCGTTCAGCGTCTCGATGTTCTGCCTGGCCAGCATCTCGAAGAGGAACTCCATGCCCAGGCGGCGGGCCGGGTCACCGGTGCACGCCTCCATCGGGCCGAGCACCGCGAACTTCACGCCCGCGATGTGCAGCAGCTCGGCGACGGCCTTGGTGGTCTTCTTCGCCCGGTCCTCCAGGGCCCCGGCGCAGCCGACCCAGAAGAGGTACTCGGTGTCCTCGGGCATCTTCTCGTCGACGAGCGGGATCTCGATGGGGTCGTCGGCGCGGCCGGCGAGCTCCTCGATCCAGTCGGCCCGCTTCATCTCGGACATGCCCCACGGGTTGCCCTTGTTCTCCAGGTTCTTGACCATGACGCCGGCCTCGGACGGGAAGTTCGACTCCACCATCACCTGGTAGCGGCGCATGTCGAGGATGTGGTCGATGTGCTCGATGTCCACCGGGCACTGCTCGACGCAGGCACCGCAGTTGGTGCAGGACCAGAGCACGTCCGGGTGGATGACGCCGTCCTCGCCGACCAGTGGCTTGTCCAGCAGGGCCAGCACGTCCTCGTGCAGGTCCGCGCGCTGCTCGGTGGTGGCCGCCAGATACGGCGCGATCTTGAAGGCGTGGTCGCGCTGGTCCAGGATCAGCATCTTCGGCGACAGCGGCTTGTCGGTGTTCCAGGCGGGGCACTGCGACTGGCAGCGACCGCACTCGGTGCAGGTGTAGAAGTCGAGGAAGCCCTTCCAGGTGGTCTCCTCGATCTTGCCGCGGCCCAGCCTGTCGCCGTCGAGGTCCTCGTCCTCGAAGTCGACGACCTTGCCGTCGATGCGCATCGGCTGGGCGGCGCCGTTGCCGTCGGGGCGGCGGGAGAACAGCACGTTCAGCGGCGCGGTGAAGATGTGCAGGTGCTTGGAGTTCACCACGATCACGAGGAACACCAGCATGACGCCGATGTGCAGCAGCAGCCCGACGTGCTCCAGGATCTCGTTGCCCGAGGTCCCCAGGGGCCGCAGCGCGGCGGCGACGGCCTCGGACGCGAACGCCCCCGAGCGGTAGGGGAGGTTGCCGGTGTTGAACGCCGCGCCCCGGAAGAGGAACATCGTCCAGATCACATTGAAGATCATGAAGAGGACGAGCCAGGCGCCGCCCAGGTGCGATCCGGAGAAGCGGGAGCCCCGGCCCAGCCTGGCCGGCGAGTTCTTGATCCTGATGACCGCGAACGCGACCAGGCCGAGCAGGGCCGCGACCGCGATGAAGTCCTGCAGGAAGCCCAGAATCGCCCAGGTCCCGACGATCGGGAGGTGGAAGTCGGGCGTGCCGGTGATCGCGCCCTGGATCAGCGCGCCGTACGCCTCCAGGTAGACCGTCGCCAGGATGAAGAAGGCCCACATGACGAAGAAGTGCGCGGTGCCGGAAGGCGTCCATTTGAGCAGTTTCCGCTGACCGAAAACCTCGACCAGCTGGGCTTTGATCTCGGCGCCCATGTTGTCTCTGGCATATTCGATCCGCTCGGGCGCGGATGGCCCGACAGTGGCGAGCTTGTAGAGAAACAGCACGCGGCGCGCGGCGAGCGCGAGCGCGACGACTGTCATGACCAGCCCGATGACCGCTACCCAGAGCACGTGTCCTCCCACAGACGGCGTTGGCTGACAGCGTACGACCGCGCCTCGACCACGGTGACGGCGGGTCCCCACAGACCTTACCCGCTAGTAACATAATTTCGGTCAGCGAGCCGTGGTGACCGGTGTCACCATACGGTCATCACAGTGCCCAGAACAATGCTCCATACTCCCCGGGGCGCCCGCTTCCGCGTCACGGCGTCCCGTCGAGATAACGCTGGATCGTGGGCGCGAGCAGCACGACCAGATCCTCCACGTCGAGCGAGGCGAGCGGCTCCAGTTCGAGCACGTAGCGGACCAGGACCACGCCGAACATCTGCGCGAAGGCCAGCTCCATCCGGACCGGTGAGACCCCGAGCGCCTCGGCGACCCGGTTCAGCAGCGCGTGCGTCATGAACTCCCGGATCACCGCGACCATCCGCTCGTTGGTCATCGCGGTGCGGATCAGCGCCAGCACCGGCTGACGGGCCTCGGCCCGCGAGGTCATCGTCAAGATGAGCCTGGCCAGCCGCTCACCGACCTCCTCACGCGGCCCGGAGAGAAGCTCGGAGACGACCTCGCCGGGGTCGACCGGCAGCTCCATCGCCGCGACGAACATGCCCTCCTTGCTCGCGAAGTAGTGGTGGACCAGCGCCGGGTCCACCCCCGCCAGCCTGGCGATGCCCCGGACGGTCGCCCGGTCGAACCCCTTGGCGGAGAAGGTCTCCCGCGCCGCCGCGAGGATCTCACCGCGGGTGTCCGCCGTCCCCGGCCTGCGCCCGGGACGCCTCCTGCCCTCCGCGCCCTCCGTCACCGGCCCGCTCTCGCCCGTCACCGACTGCCCGATCACGCTCTTGAGGAGGTGGCGAGGTACAGACGCGCGAAGGCCAGCGCCTCGGCGAGATCGTCGATCCGCTCGGTACGGCCGGCGGCCTTACGCGTGTTGATCTCCAGCACGACCAGCCCGCCGTAACCGCTGCCCGCCAGGCGCTCCAGAATGGGCGCGCACGGCTGGTTGCCCCGGCCGGGGACCAGGTGCTCGTCCTTGTTCGCTATCCCGACGCCGTCGGCCAGGTGCAGGTGGGCCAGCCGGTCGCCGAGCTTGCCGAACATCTCCAGCGCGTCGGAACCGGACACGGCCGTGTGCGACAGGTCCAGCGTCACATGGGGGAAGTCGTGGTCGACCGGGTTCCAGTCCGGGGAGTACGGCACCACCTCGTTGCCCCGCGCCCTCAGCGGGAACATGTTCTCCACCGCGAAGATCACGTCGGTCTCCTCGCGCATCCTGGACAGGCCGATCTCGAACTCGCGCGCGTACTCGCGCTGCCAGCGGAACGGCGGATGCACCACGACCGTCCTGGCCCCGAGCCGCTCGGCGGCCCGCTGGGCCCGCTGGAGCTTGGCCCACGGGTCCTTGCCCCAGACCCGCTGGGTGACCAGCAGGCACGGCGCGTGGATGGCCAGCACCGGCAGCTGATAGTGATCCGACAGCCGCTCCAGCACGTCGATGTCCTGGCTCACCGGGTCGGCGCCGACCATGATCTCCACACCGTCGTATCCCAGGCGCGCGGCCAGCTCGAACGCGTCCGGTGTGCGCTCCGGATACACCGAAGCGGTGGACAGTGCGATCTTCGCGCTGGGCACTCGGGTAACGCTCATACGGCTTCCTCGCCTCCGCCCCGGAGTTCGCGTGAGCGGGTGCCGCCGATGCCGTTGACCAACTCGCTCACGTTGCCCAGCCTAAGCGCGCCCGGCCCGCGGTGGCGTCCGGCCCGCTGATGCGTCGGACATCACACGGATCATCGCGCGATCCCTCACCCGGACGTCACACGGACCATCGCGTGAGGGCGGCACGGACGTGTCGCTACCGTTGGGGCATGTCGCGGTTCGCGCAAGGCGCCATCCCCAGCCCCAACATCTGGCACACCCCCCAGATCTACGAGCTGGAGAACCGGGCGGTGGACCCCGAGGGCCGGGTGGAGGCGGCGATCGCCGCCGTCAGGCCGTGGACCGCCGCGACCGTCCTGGACATCGGCTGCGGCACGGGCTACCACCTGCCGCCCGTGTCCGCCACGGCCGCCAGGGTGATCGGCGTCGAGCCGCACGACGACCTCGTCCGGCTGGCCAGGCGCCGCTGCCACGCCCTGCCCAACGTCGAGGTGCGCCGGGCCACCGCCCAGGCCCTGCCGGTCGGCGACTCCTCGGTGGACCTGGCCGTCGCCCGCTGGGCCTACTTCTTCGGCCCCGGATGCGAGCCGGGGCTGGCCGAGCTGTCCCGGGTGGTACGGCGCGGCGGCGCGGCCTTCGTGATCGACCTGGACGCCACCCGCGGCGCGTTCGGCCGCTGGTTCAGCCAGTCCGTCCCGTCCTACTCGGCCAGGTCGGTGGAGACCTTCTGGACCCGCCAGGGCTGGCAGACCCAGCCCCTCGACCTGCGCATGGCCTTCGAACGCCGGGCCGACCTGGAGGCGGTGCTGCGTATCGAGTTCACCCCGGCGATCGCCGAGCGGGCCATCGCCGAGACCCCCGGCCTGGAGATCGCCTACCCCAACGTGCTGCGGTGGAGGCGATTCTGACCCGGCGCCCCGCCCCGCGGTGGCCCGCCGGAACACCGGACCGCGGCTCCGATGATTCTCGGGCTTGACCTTGACGCCGGTGTCAACGCCTACCGTGCTGTCACAAGGAGGACCGGATGCGGATCGGGGAACTCGCCAGGCGGGCCGGGGTCAGCCCCAGGGCGCTGCGTTACTACGAGCAGCAGGGGCTGATCGTGGCCCGGCGGGCGGCGAACGGCTATCGGGAGTACGGCGAGGCGGACCTCAGGCTCGTCATCGAGGTCAGGGCGCTGCTCGCCGTCGGCTTCACCCTGGAGGACGCGCGGCCGTTCGTGGCGTGCCTGCGAGCCGGGCACGAGTCGGGCGGGTCCTGCCCGGATTCGGTGGCGGTCTACCGGCGCAAGCTGGCCGAGATCGACGACGAGATCCGCACGCTGCTGGCCCGCAGAGCCGAGGTGGCGGGGCAGCTGTCCGCCGCCTGCCCCGGATGCGTACTGCGGAGAAGGGAAGATTCATGATCACTTTGACCACCGAGAACTTCGCCGAGCAGGTGCTCGGCAACGACAGGCCGGTCCTGGTCGAATTCTGGGCCGAGTGGTGCGGGCCCTGCCGGATGATCACGCCGGTCCTGGAGGAGATCGAGGCCGAGTACGGCGACCGCGTCACGATCGCCAGGCTCAACGCCGACGACCACCCCGAGATCTCCGCCAGGTACGGGATCCTAGGCCTGCCGACGCTCAACCTCTACAAGGGCGGCGAGGTGGTCGGGCAGGTCAGGGGCGCCAAGCCGAAGCGCCTGCTCCTGGCCGACCTCGAAGGCCACATCTGAGCCGCCCCCTGTCCCGTTCCACTCAAAACCCGCTCGAAGCCCCCTCGAAGCCCGCTCAAGGCCCGCTCGAAGCCCCGCGCGGGCCTCATCCCGGTGCGGCGCGCGCCGTACCGGGGTGAAACCTGTCGGTCAACACCTGTAACGTGCGGCCATGGCTAAGAAGGTCGGCTATCGCTGTGGTGAGTGCGGTTGGCAGACCGCCAAATGGGTGGGGCGCTGCGGCGAGTGCCAGACCTGGGGCACGGTCGAGGAGGAGAGCGCGCGCGGCGGCGTCACGGTGACCTCCGCCGGGCCGGTGTCGGCTCCGGCCGTCCCGATCGGCGAGGTCAAGGCCGAGGTGGCGCACGCGCGCGGCACCGGGGTGGGCGAGCTCGACCGCGTGCTCGGGGGCGGCCTGGTCCCCGGCGCGGTGGTGCTGCTGGCCGGCGAGCCCGGCATCGGCAAGTCCACACTCCTGCTGGAGGCCGCGGCCAAGATCGCACGGCAGCGGACCGTTCTCTACATCACCGGCGAGGAGTCGGCGGCCCAGGTGCGGGTCAGGGCCGACCGGATCGGCGCGATCCAGGACCGCCTCTACCTCGCGGCCGAGACCGATCTGAGCGCGCTGGTGGCCCACGTCGAGAAGGTCCAGCCGGAGTTGCTGATCGTCGACTCGGTGCAGACGATCGGCTCCGCCCAGGCGACCGGCGTGCCCGGCGGCGTCACCCAGGTCAGGGAGGTCGCCGGAAACCTGATCCGGCTGGCCAAGGAGCGCGGCATGTCCACGGTGCTGGTCGGCCACGTCACCAAGGACGGCTCGATCGCCGGCCCCCGGACGCTTGAGCACCTGGTGGACGTCGTGCTCCACTTCGAGGGCGACCGGCACTCCCGGCTCCGCATGGTCCGAGCGATCAAGAACCGGTACGGTCCCGTCGACGAGGTCGGCTGCTTCGACCTGCACGAGGGGGGCATCGAGGGCATCGCCGACGCCAGCGGCCTGTTCGTCTCGCACCGCGCCGAGCCCGTGCCCGGCACCTGCGTCACCGTCACGCTGGAGGGCACCCGTCCACTGCCGGCCGAGGTTCAGGCCCTGGTCGCGCGGACCGAGGCCCAGCAGCCACGCCGCTCCTCGTCCGGGCTCGACACCTACCGGGTGACGATGGTGCTGGCCGTGCTGGAGCGGCGGCTCAACGCCAAGCTCGGCGGATGCGACGTTTTCACCGCGACCGTGGGCGGCATCAAGCTCAGCGATCCGGCGGTGGACCTGTCGGTGATGCTGGCGGTGGCCAGCGCGGCCGGGGACAAGCCGCTGCCCCGGGGGCTGGTGGTTCTGGGCGAGGTCGGCCTCGCCGGTGAGCTGCGCCCGGTGCGCGACGTGCGCCGCCGCCTGTCGGAGGCCGCGCGGCTGGGCTTCACCCGGGCCCTGGTCCCGTCGGGCTCCCTCGACTCCGGGAAGAAACGCGGCGCCGACCGCTCCCTGGTCCCCGTCGGCGGCCGGAACGCCAACTTCATGCCGGGATTCGACGTCGTCGAAGCGGAAAACGTCTGGGACGCGCTCACCCATGTCACATAGGTTTGACCATCGGACGATTCCAGACTCCGCAGCGCTTTCACCGGTAAGCTGAGTGTGAGACGCAGACCACGGGGGTCATGTGGCAGCAACCTACAGAGGCCTTGACGAGCAAGGGCTCGACGAACGCCGCAGAGGCGTCCTGGCCGCGGTCGCCCCGGGCACCGCGCTCCGCGACGGCTTGGAGCGCATCCTGCGCGGTCACACCGGCGGCCTGATCGTGCTGGGTTACGACGACGTGGTCGAGGAGATCTGCAGCGGCGGGTTCGAGCTGGACGTCGAGTTCTCCGCGACACGGCTGCGCGAGCTGGCCAAGATGGACGGCGCCATCGTGCTGAACTCGCACGATCTCAAGATCGTGCGGGCGGCGGTGCACCTGATGCCCGATCCGTCCATCCCCACCGACGAGTCCGGCACCCGGCACCGCACCGCCCAGCGCGTGGCCGTGCAAACGGCCTTCCCCGTCATCTCCCTGAGCAAGTCCATGCGGATAATCGCCCTCTACCTGGACGGCATCCGCTATGTGCTGGAGGAGTCGGCGGTGATCCTCTCCAAGGCCAACCAGGCCCTGGCCACGCTGGAGCGCTACAAGCTGCGGCTGGACGAGGTGTCCGGCACGCTGTCGGCGCTGGAGATCGAGGATCTGGTGACCGTCCGCGACGTCGCGGTGGTCGCCCAGCGGCTGGAGATGGTGCGCCGCATCTCCGATGAGATCGCCGGATACGTGGTGGAGCTCGGCACCGACGGCCGGCTCCTCTCCCTCCAGCTCAACGAGCTGGTGGCCGGCACCGAGAGCGACCGCGAGCTGATCGTCCGCGACTACCTCCCGGCCGGGGGCCGTCGCCCGCGCGGATCCGCCGGGGCGCTGCACGACCTCGACCAGCTCTCCTCCGACGACCTGCTCGACCTGTCGGTGGTCGCCCGGGTCCTGGGCCAGTCGGGCGGCGAGGCCCTGGAGAACCCCGTGAGCCCACGGGGTTACCGCCTGCTGGCCAAGGTCCCGCGCCTGCCGGGCACGGTGGTCGACCGCCTGGTCGACCAGTTCGGCAGCCTGCAGAAACTCCTGGCCGCCAGCATCGGCGACCTCCAGGAGGTCGGCGGGGTCGGCGAGGCCAGGGCGCGTCACATCCGCGAGGGCCTCTCCCGGCTGGCCGAGTCCTCCATTCTTGAACGCTACGTCTGACCGGGACACCCCCGTCCCCCACCCCTAACGGAGGTGGAAGACGGCCTTGCGGCTCTTGAGCCGGGAGGTGTGGACCGCGGCCACGTAGGTGCCGGTCTTGGCGGCGGCGCGCTTGGCCGCGCAGTCGCCGCCGGAGCGGCGCCGGTCCCACTCGATCTGCCGCACGTACGGGATGCCCTGGTCAAGCCTGCGGATGTCCTCGGTCTCACCACTGACGCAGTCGGCGGACGACCAGACGCGATCCGCGCCGGAGGTGATGCGGACCTCCAGCGCCCGCGAGCCGACGTCGGTCGTGCACATCACCTTGCCGACGTTCACCAGGGTGAGAACGAACCGGGGCCGATCGCCTCCGGCGTAGACCTCTCCGAGCCCCTGCATGTCCAGCACGAGGTCGGACGGGAGGCAGGCGTCGCCGGGACGCCTGGGCCGTACCACCGGTTTGGCCGTCACGGAGGGCATGGCCGAGGGGGCGGAACCGGGGGCAGCCGGAGCCGTGGGGGCCGTCGGGGCGGGCGAGGGGGTGGGCGTCGCCGCAGGCAGGAGGGCCAGGATCGGATCCGGCGTGGGCGACCTGCCGGCCAGGCTCTCCCCCTTCGACTCGCTCCCCGGCCCGCTCGCCGAACAGGCCCAGGCGACGACGGCGACCACTACGAGCACACCGACGAGCGCGGCCATCCGACGCCGCCAGTAGACGTCCACCCCTATATCGCTACGGAAAGTGTCCGGATCCATACGGACAGTATGAGGATTTCCCTCGGGCCGTGAGGGGCGACCCGCCGCTGTCGGGGCCCGTTTCAACGGACGAGGTCGGGGGAAGAAGCCGAGGCGGGGCCGGAGCGGCACTATCGTCGGAAGGTGCCCGAGTCGAACCGCCTACTGGACCCCATTCTCAAGTGGTATGCCGAGAATGCCCGCGATCTCCCGTGGCGCACTCCCGACGCCTCCCCCTGGTCGATCCTGGTCAGCGAGATCATGCTGCAGCAGACCCCGGTGGTCCGGGTGCTGCCCGTCTGGACCGAGTGGCTGGAGCGCTGGCCGACGCCCGCCGCCCTCGCCAAGGAGTCCCCCGGCGAGGCCGTACGCCACTGGGGCCGGCTCGGCTATCCTCGCCGCGCCCTCAACCTGCACGCCTGCGCCCGGACGATCACCGACGAGCACGACGGCGAGGTTCCCGGCGATCACGCCGTCCTGCTGACGTTGCCCGGCGTCGGCGAGTACACCGCGGCCGCGGTGGCCAGTTTCGCCTTCCGGGGACGCCACGCCGTTCTGGACACCAACGTCCGCCGGGTGCTGGCGCGGGCCGTACGGGGCGAGGAGTATCCCCCGAAGGCCACCACACCCGCCGAGCGCGGGCTCGCCGCCTCGCTGCTGCCCGGCGCCGACGACGCCCCCGTCTGGGCGGTCGCCGTCATGGAGCTGGGCGCCCTGGTCTGTACGGCCCGAGCCCCCCGCTGCGCCGGCTGCCCGATCGGCGAGCTGTGCGCCTGGCGCCTGGCCGGCAGCCCCGCCCATGAGGGCCCGGCCCGCAGGGGCCAGTCCTACGCGGGTACCGACCGTCAGTGCCGTGGCCGTCTCCTGGCCGTCCTGCGCCAGGCCCACGGCCCGGTCCCGAAGGAGGCCCTCGACGTGGTCTGGGACAGCGCCCCGCAGCGGGAGCGCGCGCTCGACGGCCTCGTCGCCGACGGCCTGGCCGAGGTCCTCGACGACGGCACCTACCGCCTGCCCGCCTGACCCTCCGCCCGGCAGTCCGGGCGGCCGGGTAAATGATCAGGCGGGAAAACGGCCGGTGGGCGGCCAGGCGGCCCGGCAGGCGAAACGGTCAGGTGACCGGGTAGCCGGAGAGGCGGAGGGTCGGGCGGACGCTCAGGCGGCCAGGCGCAGGCCGAGCGCGGTGAGGTTGGTCCGGGCCCAGTCGAGCTCCTCGGCGATCATGTTGACCAGTGCGCCCGGCCCCTTGGCCCTGGCCGGTACGGCCAGCTCATGTGCCTCGACCTCGACGTGGGCGGTGCCGTTCACCGCGCCGGAGAACATGGCCGTGAGGGTGTCCTCCAGCACCGAACGGGTGCTGGGGAGTTCCCGGCGGCCGTCGTCGAGGTGGTTGTGGACACGGCCGAGCTTGACGACGGGGGCACCGGCCGCCGCCAGGCCGCGCAGGGCCGCCCCCGGCTCCTCCGTACCGTCCGAGAGGTGGCAGGCGTCGAGGCAGACCCCGAGGTGCTCGGAGTCGATGCCGCCGACCCGCTCCAGCGCCTGCTTCGTGGTCTCCAGCACGCACCCGGGCCAGGGCTCGAAGCCGACCCTGATCGTCTTGCCGGTGACGCTGTGGAGGCCGCGCAGTTCGCGGGAGAGACGCTCCAACCTGCGGGAGGCTATGTCGTGCAGGTCGGCGGGCCAGTCTCGGCGCCAGCCGATCGGGATGGTGGAGATGCTGCCGAACCGGACGTCGTCCGGCAGCAGGAAGGCCAGGATCCTGGCCAGCGCCATCGTGTAGCGGTAACGCTCGGGCTTGGCCCAGTCGGGGCCGGGGGTCTCCTGGTTGCGCCCGCCCGCGCCGTTGAGGCCGACGACCTCCAGGCCGCGCTCCTCCAGGGAGCGGCGCAGCCGCACCAGCTCTATCCGGTCGGCGGTGAGGTGGTCGGCGACACTCGGGGAGAGCCAGAGGCCGACACCCATCCGCGCCACTCCGAGACGTTTGCGCACCGGGACGGCGTACCGGGTCAGATGCGCGATCAGGTTCTCCAGATCCTCGGCGGGGTGGACGCCGGCGTTGTAGGACAGGTGAACGAGGGTCCCGTCCTGGTGTCGCAAACGCATCCGATTCCTCCAAGGGCAGGTGGGTACTTCGGTGCAAGCGACCCTGACTGCTCTGCGCCGACGGCCGTGGTGTCGTGGTGTCGTGGGTGACGGATCTCTGGCCGGGGATCCGGCTCGGTCCGCCGAGCATCCCGCGTGGCGCCGCTCTCCGCGTCACTCCCGGAGCTGATTCCTCGCTACGCCGCTGGGCTGACTTCCAGACCGATCTCACCGCAATCGGTACAACGTGTGGATCGCTTGGGTGAGCTGTTGGGCAGACTCACTCTACAGAGTGTAGTACTACCTTTGGTGGCGAGGCACCTTCTTGACGAACAAAGTGGCGTGACGCCTTCTTCGGGGTCAACCCCGGCTCTCCGGGACAACAGCGGGAACAGACGGGCAGACCCCGCCGTGACGTGCTCACGGCGGGGTCTGCTCCGGTGCTGACGTGTGACCTAGTTCTGGATCGGCTCCGCGATGGCGGCGGCCGAGTCCGGGACCTGGTCGGAGGGCGCGGGCTCACCGGCGAAGGTGAACTTCGCGTCGTCGCCCTCCCCCTCGACCGCGATCTTGACGATCTGGCCGGGACGGATCTCGCCGTACAGGATCTTCTCCGACAGCATGTCCTCCAGCTCGCGCTGGATCGTCCGGCGGAGCGGCCGGGCACCCATCACCGGGTCGTAGCCCCGGTCGGCCAGCAGCTGCTTGGCCTCCTGGGTGAGCTCCATGCCCATGTCGCGGTCCTTCAGACGCAGCGCCACCTGGGCGAGCATCAGGTCCACGATCTGGATGATCTCCTTCGGCGTGAGCTGGTGGAAGACCACGATGTCGTCGACACGGTTGAGGAACTCGGGCCGGAAGTGCTGCTTGAGCTCCTCCTGGACCTTGGCCTTCATCCGGTCGTAGTTCGACTCGGCGTCGTTGGCCTTCGCGAAGCCCACCCCGATGCCCTTGGAGATGTCCCGGGTGCCGAGGTTGGTCGTCATGATGATGACGGTGTTCTTGAAGTCCACCACCCGGCCCTGGGCGTCGGTCAGGCGACCGTCCTCCAGGATCTGCAGCAGGGAGTTGAAGATGTCCGGGTGGGCCTTCTCGATCTCGTCGAAGAGGACCACGGAGAACGGCTTGCGCCGCACCTTCTCGGTCAGCTGGCCACCCTCCTCGTATCCGACGTAGCCGGGAGGAGAGCCGAAGAGCCGGGAGACGGTGTGCTTCTCCATGAACTCGGACATGTCCAGCATGATCAGCGCGTCCTCGTCCCCGAACAGGAACTCGGCCAGCGCCTTGGACAGCTCGGTCTTACCGACACCGGACGGGCCGGCGAAGATGAACGAGCCACCCGGGCGGCGCGGGTCCTTCAGACCGGCGCGGGTACGGCGGATCGAGCGGGACAGCCCCTTGATGGCGTCGTCCTGGCCGATGATCCGCTTGTGCAGCTCGTCCTCCATGCGGAGCAGCCGCTGGGACTCCTCCTCGGTGAGCTTGAAGACCGGGATGCCGGTGGCGGTGGCCAGGACCTCGGCGATGAGCTCCTCGGTGACCTCGGCCACGACGTCCATGTCGCCGGCCTTCCACTCCTTCTCGCGGCGTTCCCGCTTGAGCTGGAGCTGCTTCTCCTGGTCGCGCAGGGCCGCGGCCTTCTCGAAGTCCTGCGCATCGATCGCGGACTCCTTGTCGCGCCGCACGTTGGCGATCTTCTCGTCGTACTCGCGCAGGTCCGGCGGCGCGGTCATCCGGCGGATGCGCATGCGCGAGCCGGCCTCGTCGATGAGGTCGATCGCCTTGTCCGGCAGGAACCGGTCGCTGATGTAACGGTCGGCGAGCTGAGCGGCGGCCACGAGGGCGCCGTCGGTGATGGAGACCCGGTGGTGGGCCTCGTAACGGTCGCGCAGGCCCTTGAGGATCTCGATCGTGTGGCTGAGGCTGGGCTCGGCCACCTGGATCGGCTGGAAGCGGCGCTCCAGCGCGGCGTCCTTCTCCAGGTGCTTGCGGTACTCGTCGAGCGTGGTGGCTCCGATGGTCTGCAGCTCGCCGCGGGCCAGCATCGGCTTGAGGATGCTGGCGGCGTCGATGGCGCCCTCGGCGGCGCCCGCGCCGACGAGCGTGTGCAGCTCGTCGATGAACAGGATGATGTCGCCGCGGGTGCGGATCTCCTTGAGGACCTTCTTCAGGCGCTCCTCGAAGTCACCCCGGTAGCGGGAGCCCGCCACCAGCGCGCCCAGATCCAGGGTGTAGAGCTGCTTGTCCTTGAGCGTCTCCGGGACCTCGCCCTTGACGATCTTCTGGGAGAGACCCTCGACGACGGCGGTCTTGCCGACGCCGGGCTCGCCCACCAGGACGGGGTTGTTCTTGGTCCTCCGGGAGAGGACCTGCATGACCCGCTCGATCTCCTTCTCCCGGCCGATGACCGGGTCGAGCTTGCCCTCACGGGCGGCCTGGGTCAGGTTGCGGCCGAACTGGTCCAGCACAAGGGAGGTCGACGGCGCGGCCTCCTGCGGGCCGCCCGAGGCGGCCGGCTCCTTGCCCTGGTAGCCGTGGAGCAACTGGATGACCTGCTGCCGTACGCGGTTGAGATCCGCGCCCAGCTTCACCAGCACCTGGGCGGCGACGCCCTCGCCCTCACGGATGAGGCCGAGCAGGATGTGCTCGGTGCCGATGTAGTTGTGCCCCAGTTGCAAGGCCTCGCGGAGCGACAGCTCAAGGACCTTCTTGGCGCGTGGGGTGAAGGGAATGTGCCCCGACGGCGCAGACTGTCCTTGGCCGATGATCTCCTCGACCTGCTGACGCACACCCTCAAGACTGATGCCGAGGCTCTCCAGAGCCTTGGCGGCAACGCCTTCACCTTCATGGATCAAGCCAAGAAGAATGTGCTCCGTACCGATGTAGTTGTGGTTGAGCATCCGGGCCTCTTCTTGGGCCAGGACGACAACCCGCCGCGCGCGGTCGGTGAACCTCTCGAACATCTCGTCGCTCCTCACAGAGCGGTCAGGCAGGTCCGGGATATCCGGGCCCTGTCATCCCGCATGGTAGCCCCGCCCCGGCGACCGCTCTATGCAGTAGACGTTCCCCGAGAGCAGGGCGTTCACCCTCCATCCAACTACCTGCGGGGGGTGCGGTGTTCCCGATACGCCGCAAGCGAACGACGTTTATCGACCACCCAAACGCGTCATGCGGTCATGGCCGCCACCGGACCCCACCGTGGCCGCCATAACCGCATGATTCAACGATCTAGTGAGCCGCTTCGTACTGCTCGACGATCTTGGAGGCGATTCGACCGCGCTCGCTGACATTAAGACCGTGGGACTTGGCCCACGCCCGGATGTCGGCGCTCTTCTCTCTCGTGAGTGCCCGCGCGCCACCTGCACGGCGACGACGAGGGGCGAGCGCACCCGAACGGCGAGCGCTCTGCACGAAAGGCGACAGGGAGTCGCGGAGCTTCTTCGCGTTTACTTCACTGAGATCAATCTCATAGCTCGTGCCGTCAATCGCGAAGGCGACAGTCTCATTGGCCTCGCCCCCATCGAGGTCGTCGATGAGAATCTCCTGGATCTGCTTGGCCATCTACGCAATCCTTTCGCGGAGTATTGTTTCATTCGCTAGCTAAACATATACCCGCAATCGGAGAGCGGCAATTCCGGGAGCCCGGCGATTCTTGCCGACCTCCGGAGGGGGGGAGTGGATCAGCTGTTCTGCGACTCAGACGGATCCCGCCGTTTTGTCGGGCGGCGGCCTGCGGCTTCACTGCGAAGAAGCTTGACAACTCCGTAGATGAAGGCCCCGCCGACGACCACCGGGGGTATCAACGCGGACAATACGTCGCTCATTCGTCCTCGCTCCGCACCGTGGGCAACTTTCCGGGGACCATGGAATTTCTGGCGGCGGCATCCCGGGCCGCGCACGGCGCTCGCTCGATCAGTCCGGATCCGTCCACAGATGACCATAGCGTCACCTGCGGGCCAGAGGTGTCACTGGGGCGGCCATGTCGACCGCTGACTACCTTAATGCTTCTCTCCAGCCGTCTTACCGGTTGCACTCCGTAAAGCCGCAGGGAAAAAACCGACAGGGCGATCATCGTGGTGATCGCTCCGCCGAAAAATCAATCTCACTCCGGCCTGATGACCACCAGACTACCCTCCCCTGGGCCGAGAAACCCCTGGTGAGGGGTGGTTGCGGGGGAGGCGGGACAGGTCTGCCGCAGAGCTGAAGATCATCACCGGCGGGTTCGCCGCGGTAATGCCTCCGGCGTGAAGAACGTCCGGATAGAGAGCTGCCCGGTTCATCGGACAGGGGGTGGCGGTACAGCACCGCCGGACGGAACAAGGCAGACCTTCATCGTTTTCTTCCCAAGAGTACTTCCCTCTCCGCATCCAGGACATAGTCGTAGACCGTATAACCACCAAACAGGATCGGGCCGCGCAACAACCTTGGCAACGCCATGGGGGTGGAGCCGGGATCGGCAAGAAGGTCTTCACGTGCCGCCCGGAAGTGGAAGGAGAAGTCCGGCACGACAATCCGGCGGACCGCACGAAGTTTCCGGCGGACCGCGCCAAGATGACGCCGACGACGGCGCGGGCGTCCGCAAGGCGGCGCCCATTCGGCGAGTGAGACGGGAACTCCGCGCGGCGAGTGCCCTCCCATTGGCATCCCATAGAGCGAGACGGCCGACGGTCCCATATGGCCGGGCGGATGGGTTCCGCGGGGCAGGAGAGCCGGCGCGGCGTACGGCTCACCGGGCCACGACACCGCAGATCCAGGGGGATTGTCGCCAGGGGAGGCCGGTGGACGGCCATAACGCTCCTCTCCCCGCCGCGAATGGGTTTGCGCTTCCATCGCGCCTGGAGGGGGCACCGTTACCGGGCCGGGTTTCCCGCCCGCGTATGAACCCGCCCACGTATGAAAACGGGGCCGGCGGTTCATCCGCCGGCCCCGATATTCAGGCGACTACTTGGTCTTGACGACCACCGTCGTGGCGACCTTGTCGTGCAGACACTGCCGCAGCGGCTGGTCCCACAGCTGCCAGAGCACGTTCACCAGGAAGAAGATGAAGGCGATCCACCCGATGACCGGGATCCCGTTCACCATGATCGGACCGAAGAGCACACCTGCCCGCTTGAGCGCGAGGTCGGGGGAGAGCCCGCCCGGCTGCGGCGCGCCGCCGACCGCCACGACCTTGATACCCATGACCATCTTGCCGACGGTCTGGCCACTCTGCCGGACCATCAGGAACTCGTAGGCGGTGTAGATCAGGCCGCCGACGATCCCGGTGAGCACGGCCGCGAGGACGAATCCGCCCCCGGCGGTGAACTTGCCGGTTTCGAGGTCGAAGTCCGGCTGGGTGACCAGGATCGCGGTCATCACCTTGGAGACAATGAATGTCGGGATCGCCAGGATGATGAAGTCGATGAGACGGGCCACCAGACGCTGCCACCACTCCGCGAGCGGTGCCGGGGCGCCGGGGGGCATCTCCCCCTGAGGTCCGTACCCCTGGGAGTAGGGGGCGGCCTGACCGTAACCGGGCTGCTGGCCATAGCCCGGCTGCTGGCCGTACCCGGGCTGCTGACCGTAACCGGGCTGGGAGGCCTGCTGACCGTAGTCGGGCTGCTGGCCGTAACCGGGCTGCTGACCGTAGGCGCCGGTCCCCGGCTGCTGGCCGTACCCGGGCTGCTGACCGTAACCGGGCTGGGAGGCCTGCTGACCGTAATCAGACTGTTGCCCGTAATCAGGCTGCTGACCGTAACCGGGCTGCTGTCCATAGGCGCCGGTCCCCGGCTGCTGGCCGTAGGCCGCCTGGCCGTAACCCGGCTGCTCCTGCGGGGCCTGCTGACCGTAGCCGGGCTGCTGGCCGTAGGCCGCCTGCTGGCCGTAACCGGGCTGGGAGGCCTGCTGACCGTAATCAGACTGTTGCCCGTAATCAGACTGCTGACCATAACCGGGCTGCTGACCGTAGGCGCCGGTCCCCGGCTGCTGGCCGTAGGCCGCCTGGCCGTAACCCGGCTGGGTCTGCCCCGGTCCCGTGTTCGACGGTGAGGCCTCCGATCGATATCCCACAACTGTCACATCGGGATCGGGTTCACCAGGGGGTCGACCTCCATTGTGTCCGTATTGCGGATGCCCCGACGGTGAGCGGTCGGGATCATCCTGCGGATACGGTGGCTGTCCGGTGCTCACCGCGTCACCTCACTTCGACTGCGCATGTGGCACATGGCCGACTCACATGCTTCTGGAGCACAAGGTATCGAGATAGGTATCAACAGTCACCTTTTGCATCAGCCAATACCCGAGGAAAGCTAGCCGGTCCGTGGTGTCAGGTACAGCAGCATTCGGGTGTTGCCCAGGGTATTGGGCTTGACGTGCTCCAACTCAAGGAACTCGGCGACCCCCTCGTCATAGGAGGCGAGAAGTTCGGCGTAGACCTCCGGCGAGATGGGGGTGCCCTGGATCTCCTGAAATCCGTGCCGGGCGAAGAAATCAACCTCGAAGGTGAGACAGAAGACCCGGCGCAGGCCCAGCTCGCCGGCGGCGCGGACGAGCTCGGAGACGATCCGGTGGCCGACGCCCAGGCCCCGGCAGCCGGGATCGACGGCGACCGTGCGGATCTCGGCGAGGTCCTCCCACAGGACGTGGAGCGCCCCGCAACCCACCACGACCCCGTCCCTGTCGGCCACCCAGAACTCCTGGACGTCCTCGTACAGGGTGACCGTGGCCTTCTCCAGCAGGCGAGGACCGGCCCCGGCGTAGGTGTCGACAAGCCGCCGGATGCCGCGCACGTCCGGGGTGCGGGCACGCCGGACCGTGATCGCGATGGCGTCCGCCCCGGCCTCCCGCCGGCTCGGCGACCCCCGATCCGCGTCCACTCCCCCGTCCACGGCCCCCGCCCGTCGTCCCGCGTCTCCGGTGTGGCGTACGGCCCGCGTCGGGGACCGCTCCGCAACCTGCTCCATGACCGATCAGCGTACGTCCTCGTCACCACCTATTTACGGCTCAGCCTTAACCCCTGTCCAGGAGCCGTTGGATGGCGCACCGTAGCCCGCTTACCACGGTGAGCCGAGATCTCCGCCGACGGACCGAATCCCCCCGTCTCACAGGCACGGACCTGCGAAGACCCCTGTCACCTCCGCCAGAAGGGACGCGGGGCCGACGTGGCACGCACATCGATCATGCAATGATGTGACCCGACCGTGACATTTCAGTTGTGAAAGCTCTACCAACTTTGCAGTTCTGGTTGAGCATGAACCTCCAATTGCACTAATGTCCGTCCTCGATGTCAGCAACGTAAAGAGCTGACCCGCCGAATCCCCCGACTGGGGAACCGGGGACCCACCCTCCCGACGTCCCCCGGGGTGAATCCGAGGTGCCACCGGCATCCGGTAGGGCTGCCTCCGGCCCGAACCCGTCAGCTAACCCGGTAGGCGGCCAAGAGAGGAGCCTGTTGGTGAAGCGCATGCGCGACCGTGGGGCACGACGTGCGGGCAGGCACGCCCGCGGCCGAGAACAGGCGGCGCGCGGACTGTCGTTCCGGTTCGCGGTCATCGGGACGGCGTTCGCCTCCCTCACCCTCGGCACCCCTCTCGTGGCGGCCACCGCCGACCCGCAGCCCAGCCTCCGCCAGCTCGCCAAGCAGGCCGAGAAGCTGCACACCGAGATCGAGACGCTCACCGAGCAGTACAACGGCGAGCGGGTCAAGCTCAAGCAGGCCCAGCGCGCCGCCGAGAGCGCCGAGAAGACCCTCGCCGTCAGCGAGTCGGAGCTGGAGTCGCGGCGTACCAAGGCCACCCTGCTCGCGCAGAGCAGCTACATGGCGGGGGGGCTGGGCCCGGGGCTCACCTTCAGCCAGTCCTCCGACCCCGACGCCTTCCTCGACCAGGCCACCACGAACTACGCGCTCCAGCAGCAGCAGAGCGAGGAGGTCGCCCAGGTCGGCCGGGCGATCAAGGCCGCGGAGAGCGCGCAGGTGAGCGCCAAGGCCCGGACCAGCGAGGTCAAGGACCTGCTCAACCAGATCGGCGACAGGCGCACCACGATCGAGCGCCTGGTCGCCAAGGTCGAGAGCAGCCTGTTCCGGCAGGTGCGGTCCCGGGCGAGCAGCACCCGGGGCAACCGGGTGAAGATCGACGTGCCGATCGCGGGCGACGGCAAGGCCGCCGAGGCCGCCCGGTGGGCCCTCACCCAGCAGCTCAAGCCGTATGTGTGGGGCGCCGAGGGACCGAACTCCTTCGACTGCTCGGGCCTGGTGATGTGGGCCTACCAGAAGGTCGGCATCAGCCTGCCGCACTACACGGGCAACCAGTGGACGGCGGGCACCCACGTCTCCAGGGACGACCTGCGCCCCGGGGACCTGGTCTTCTTCTACAGCGACCTGCACCACGTGGGGATCTACATCGGCGCGGGCCTGATGGTCCACGCCCCCCAGACCGGTGACGTCATCCACATCGCGACGATCGACAACCGCCCCTTCGCAGGTGGTGTGCGTATCGCGGACTGAGCGCGAACCCGGCGCGGACCACGGCGCGGACCGGGCGCGAACACCCCGCCGCGGACCGGGCGCGAACCCGGCGTGGACCGGCCGCGAACACCCGGACGCGGGTCGGGTGCGGGACCGGTCGCGCGCCGAGCGCGGGCTGAGAACCACCCTGGGGCGGGCTGAGAGAGCCCCTGGGGCGACCGCGGGGACAAAACGGGGCATGGTGTAGGGGTGTCGCCTCCAAGGCCGGAGCGGGCCGGGAGGCGGGGTTCAGATCAGTCGCCGGCGGGCGGCCCAGGCCACGGCCTCGATCGCCGTGGCCACCCCGATGCGGTCGCAGATCCCGCGGAGCCTGCGCCGGACCGTCCGGCCGCTGATGTCGAGTCGGCGCCCCACCCGGTCCACGGTGACGCCCTTGGCGAGCTCTGCCAGCAGCACGAGATCCTCGTCGCTCAGACCGATCTCACCCATGCCCAGAAGACCGTCGCCGCGGCGGGAGTCCACCTCTGGATATGCCATCTGGAGTCGCTCCCCCCGCGCTGGAACTCAGGCGTGAGTCGTCTGGAATCAATGCCGCCCGTCAGGAACGGTAAACGGCTTGTTCAAAGGTCGTCAAGTTCCACTCTTCATAGAGGTAGTACGCGCTGTTGACATAGCGTGTGCTACGTGAAGTACTCATGATATGTCGGCGCCTTTACGGTTAAGTCATGGCCGCGCCAAGGCCGGCTCCCCCGGGCGCCCCGCCGTCCCCTGACAGACGGAGTCTTCGCAGAACAAGGTTTCGCCAGGGCCCCCCGCGGCGGGACCGCCTCCACCGGCGGTCACACGGCCACCGCCCTCCTCTCACATTCCACCAGAAAGAACGACCTCACCTGGCGCACCCTCTCACAGAGGCCTGACCCACCCCCTTGACAGATCCGGGGGAATCGGCTCGCAATGAGAGAGAAGTGAGTCGATTTTTACGGCATCCGGCACATATCTGGCGAAACTAGCCAATCAGTACAAGACGGGAACACCAGCGAAATGGCGTTTCCATGCCATACGCCGCCTCGACTGGAATTATCCGACCCTCTGACCGGCCGCCGACGCCCCTCCGCGCAATCGCCGTCCACCGACGGGCGGCACGGCCGCCGCTCACCGGCGACCTCCGTACCGAGGGGAAGGGCGTATCTGAAAACGGACAGCCGAAAGCAGGGCCCGCGGGGGCATGTCCGAAAACACACCCCCGCGGGCCGACACGTCCTTGGGCCGCTCAGCCCGCGGGCTTGACCAACGGGAACAGGATGGTCTCGCGGATGTTCTTGCCGGTGAAGGCCATGACCAGGCGGTCCACGCCGAGCCCCATACCCCCCGTGGGTGGCATGGCGTACTCCAGGGCGGCGAGGAAGTCCTCGTCGAGCTGCATGGCCTCGGCGTCGCCGCCCGCGGCCAGCAGGGACTGCTCGGTGAGGCGGCGGCGCTGCTCGACCGGGTCGACCAGCTCCGAGTAGGCGGTGCCCAGCTCGGTGCCGAAGCCGATCAGGTCCCACTTCTCGGTGAGGAGCGGGTTGTCCCGGTGCTGGCGGGTCAGCGGTGAGGTCTCCAGCGGGTAGTCCATGACGAACGTGGGCTGGATGAGGGTGTGCTCGACGAGCGCCTCGAAGATCTCCTGGACGAGCTTGCCCTGGCCCCACTTGGGGTCCCAGCGGATCTCCCGCGCGTCCGCGAGCTTGCGGACCTTCTCCAGCGGCGTCTCGGTGGTGACCTCCTCGCCCAGCGCCTCCGAGACCGACCCGTACAGGGTGATCCTCGGCCACTCGGCCGGCCCCAGGTCGATCTGGTGGCCCTGATGGGTCACCACGGAGTGGCCGAGCGCGGCCACGACCGCGTTCTGGATCATGCGCTGGGTCAGGTCGGCCATGTCGTTGTAGTCGAGATACGTCCCATACGCCTCAAGCATCGTGAACTCGGGGTTGTGGGTGGCGTCCGCGCCCTCGTTGCGGAAGTTGCGGTTGATCTCGAAAACCTTCTCGATGCCGCCCACCACGAGCCGCTTGAGGTAGAGCTCGATCGCGATCCGGAGGTAGAGATCCATGTCGTAGGCGTTGATGTGGGTCTTGAACGGCCGGGCCGTCGCACCGCCGTGGACCGGCTGGAGCATCGGCGTCTCGACCTCCAGATAGCCCTCACCGTGCCAGAAGTCACGGATCGCCCGCACCACCGCGCTGCGGGTGTGGGCCATCTTGCGCGCCTCGTCGTTGACGATGAGGTCCACGTAGCGCAGGCGGACCCGCGCCTCGGGGTCGGTCAGGCCGGCGTGCTTCTCCGGCAGCGGGCGCAGGCACTTGGAGGTGATCGCCCAGCGGTCGGCGAGGATGGACAGCTCCCCCCTGCGGGAGGTGATGACCTCTCCCTCGATGCCGACGTGGTCGCCGAGGTCCACGTCGCGCTTCCAGGCGGCCAGGGACTCCTCGCCCACCCGGTCCAGGGAGATCATGACCTGCAGGTCGGCCGAGCCGTCGCGGATGGTGGCGAAGCAGAGCTTGCCCCCGGTCCGCGACAGCATGACCCGTCCGGTGACACCCACTCTGTCGCCGGTCGCGGTGTCAGCGGCGAGATCCGCGTATTTTTCGCGGATCTCATCGTTGGTCGCGGTACGCGGAAAGTTCACCGGGTAGGGGTCGACGCCCTCGGAGCGGAGGCGGTCGAGCTTCTCCCGGCGCACGCGCATCTGCTCGGGCAGATCCTCGGCGGGGTTGGTCACTTCATCGGTCACAGAGCAAGGTTACCGATGTCCGGCTAAGGGGTGTTGCGCTGATAGATCAGCCGAAGGCCGATCAGCGTGAGCCACGGCTCGTGCACGTCGATCGAGCGCGCCTCGCCGACCACCAGCGGCGCCGCGCTGCCGGTGGCGACCACGGTGACGTCGTCCGGGTCGTCGGCCAGCTCGGCCGCCATGCGGTCGACGATCCCGTCCACCTGACCGGCGAAACCGTAGATGATGCCCGCCTGGAGCGCCTCGACCGTGTTCTTGGCGATCACCGAGCGGGGCCGGATCAGCTCCACCTTGTGGAGCTGCGCCCCGGCCGCGGCCAGGGCGTCCACCGAGATCTCGATGCCGGGGGCGGTCACCGCGCCGATGTACTCCCCCTTGGTGGAGACCGCGTCGAAGGAGGTCGCGGTGCCGAAGTCGACGATGACGCACGGCCCGCCGTACAGCTGGATGGCGGCCAGCGCGTTGACGATCCGATCGCTGCCGACCTCCTTGGGGTTGTCCATCCTGACCGGGACCCCGGTGCGGACGCCGGGCTCGACGATCACCGCGGTGACGTCGCCGTAGTAGCGGCGGCACATCTCGCGCATCTCGTTGAGCACCGACGGCACCGTGGAGCAGAGCGCGATACCGCCGACGTCAGCCCCCTTGAGCAGCGGCGACTGCCCGAGCAGCCCCTGCAGCACGACGGCGATCTCGTCCGCCGTGCGCCGGGCGTCGGTGGCGATGCGCCAGTGCTCGATGACGTCCTCGCCCTCGAACAGGCCGAGAACGGTGTGGGTGTTACCGACATCGATGGCAAGCAGCATCAATTCCCCCGAAGGTCCAGCGCGATGTCAAGAGCGGGTGCCGAGTGCGTGAGCGCACCAACGGCAAGATAGTCAACGCCTGTTTCAGCTACATCACGAGCCGACTCCAGGGTCAACCCCCCGCTGGACTCCAGCCGCGCCCTGCCGCTCACCAGCCGTACGGCCAGCGTCAGCTCCTCCACGGTGAAGTTGTCCAGCAGGATCTCCTCGGCGCCCTCGGCGAGCACCGGCTCGATCTGGTCGATCCGGTCGACCTCGACCTCGATCGGCAGGCCGGGGTGGGCGTCCCGGACCGCGCGGAACGCCTCCGCCACCCCGCCGGCGGCCACCACGTGGTTGTCCTTGATCAACGCGGCGTCCGAGAGGGACATGCGGTGGTTGACCCCGCCGCCGCAGCGCACGGCGTACTTCTCCAGGGCCCGCAGGCCGGGCAGCGTCTTCCGGCTGTCCCTGACCCGTGCCCCGGTGCCCGCCACGGCCCGCACCCAGCGGCCGGTGAGGGTGGCGATGCCGGACAGGTGGGTGAGCAGGTTGAGCGCCGTCCGCTCGGCGGTCAGCAGGTCCCTGGTGGGACCGGTGACGGTCATCAGCACGTCGCCCCTCGCGACGCGCTCGCCGTCCTTGGCCCGGCGCTCGACGGCCAGGCGGCCCTCACTGACGTAGGAGAAGAGGCCCTCGGCGAGGGCCAGCCCGGCGACCACCCCGTCGGCGCGGGCCACCACGTCGGCGGTGTCGGTCCGGCCCGCCGGGATGGTGGAGACGCTGGTGACGTCGCCCGCCTCCTGGACGTCCTCGGCCACCGCGGTCGCGAAGAGCGCCGTCACCGCGGCCGGGTCGAGACCGGCCTCGACCAGGTCCGCCTGCACCCGGGACGGCAGGCCGTCCGCGCCGCTCGCGTGCGGGACGTATGTCATGGTTGTTCCCTCCGCCGTCAGGGTCAGGTCGAGGTGGCCCAGCCACCAGGCATCGTTTCGCTCGGAGAAGTCCTCGCGCCAGTGTGACCCGCGGGTCTCCTCGCGGGTGCGGGCCACGGCCACCAGCGCCGAGGCGATCGTCAGCAGGTTCGTGGTCTCCCACGACTCGGTGCACGGCTGGACCGCCACCGGGGTCCACCGGACGTCCAGCAGCGCCCTGGCCACCTCGGTCAGGGACTTCCGGTTGCGCAGCACGCTCGCGCCCCGGCTCATGTGCCCCTGGATCCTGGGTCGCGCCCTGGGGTCCACCAGGCCACTCGGCCGCTCGTCGGCCACCGGTGCGCCGGAGCCCCGCCGCTCGGCGTGGATGTCGGCGGCGATCCGCTCGGCGAAGACCAGACCTTCGAGCAGCGAGTTCGAGGCCAGCCGGTTGGCGCCGTGCACACCGGTGCAGGCCACCTCACCGCAGGCGTACAGGCCCGGCACGCTGGTACGGCCACGCAGGTCGGTCCGGACGCCGCCGCTGGCGTAGTGGGCGGCGGGGACGACCGGGATGAGCGCGGTGACCGGGTCGACGCCGTGCTCCCGGCAGACGGCGTGAATCGTCGGGAACCGGGTGCGCCACTTCTCCGCGCCGAAGTGGCGGGCGTCGAGATACACGTGGTCGGCTCCGGTCTCACGCATCCGCCGCATGATCGCCTTGGCCACCACGTCGCGGGGCGCGAGGTCGGCGAGCTCGTGGACGTCCCGCATGAAGCGGACACCCTCGGCGTCGACGAGCACCGCGCCCTCGCCCCTGACCGCCTCGGAGATCAGCGGCTGCTGGCCGACGGAGTCCTCACCGAGCCAGAACACGGTCGGGTGGAACTGGACGAACTCCAGGTCCCTGACGACGGCGCCGGCCCGCAGCGCGAGCGCCACGCCGTCGCCGGTGGAGACGGCCGGGTTGGTGGTGGCGGCGTAGACCTGGCCCATGCCGCCGGTGGCCAGCACCACGGCCCCGGCCCTGACCGCGCCCACCCCGTCGCGTTCGCCCTCGCCCATGACGTGCAGGGTCACTCCGGCGGCCCGGCCCTCGGCGTCCTTGAGCAGATCGAGCACGAGCGCGTGCTCGATCACCTGGATCGCCGACTCCCGGACGGCCTGGATGAGCGCCCGCTGCACCTCGGCCCCGGTGGCGTCGCCGCCGGCGTGCACGATGCGGTTGCGCCGGTGACCGCCCTCCCTGGTGAGCTGGAGCTCACCCGAGGCGTCGGTGTCGAACCTGGCCCCCGTCGCCATCAGCTCGCGCAGCGCCCCCGGCCCCTCGGTGACCAGGACCCGGACGGCCTCCTCGTCGCAGAGACCGGCCCCCGCGACGAGGGTGTCGGACAGGTGCTCGGCAGGGGTGTCCCGGGGGTCGAGCACGGCGGCGATGCCGCCCTGCGCCCAGCGGGTGGAACCCGAGGAGAGCACGTCCTTGGTGACGACCAGGACCCTGGCCCCGGGGTCGAGGCGGGCATGGCGCAGCGCCGTGGTCAATCCCGCGACACCGGAGCCGACCACGACGACGTCCGCGTCGACCGTCCAGCCCGGAGGTGGGGCGGTCAGCCTCAGGGGGATGGCTGGAATCGTCATTGCCGCCTCCTTGTGGGGATGGTTAGAGGCTCTTTATCTCGTCAATGTGACGATAACGTGCGCTCCGGAAGGACTGTTCCCCGGGGTGGGCCGCGCACGGACCGACCGGTGAGAGGGCGCCCACCTCCGTCCGGCCGCCCCACGGGACCACGCGACGCCGGCCGGTGAGCGGGAGCGGCGCACGACCCCGGTCGGTCCACGGGAGCGGCGCACGGCGCCGGCCGGTGAGCGGGACCGGAACGCGACGCCGGTCGGCCCACGGGAGCGGCACATGACATCGGCCGGCCGGCGGGTGTCCACCACCCGGCCGGATCCGCCGGGCTCCGGGAGCACCCGGCGCCGGGCGAGGCCCGTCCTACCTCTGACAGTCCGGCACCCGGCGGAGCTCGTCGCCACGGAGAAGGCCGGGAAGGGCCGCGGCGGGGTCATGGCCGAGGTCGGCGATCCGGTTGCCGGCGTCGACGTGGACGATCCGGGGCTGGAAGGTCCGGGCCTCGGCGTCGTCGAGCTGGCCGTACGCGATGATGATCACCAGGTCGCCCGGCTGGACGAGCTTGGCCGCGGCGCCGTTGACACCGATGATCCCGGAGCCTCGCGGGCCCGCGATCGTGTAGGTCACCAGCCTGGAACCGTTGTCGATGTCCACCACGTGGACCTGTTCGCCGGGGAGTAGATCCGCCGCGTCCAGCAGATCCTCGTCGATCGTCAGCGACCCCACATAGTGCAGGTCGGCCTGGGTGACGGTGGCGCGATGGATCTTGGATGTGAGCATGGTGCGGAGCACGCTTCAATCACCTTTCGCACGGTCGCGCCGCCCTGTGGCGTACACGCCTGGGCGAAAATATATCCGACGTTCCAGCCGTTCTCACCGCAGGTCGACCGTCACATTGTCGATCAGTCTGGTGGACCCCACCCGTGCGGCCACGGCCAGGACCGCCTCACCCCGATAGTCCTCACCGACCTCGGCGAAGGTCGCCGGGTCCACCAGGACCAGGTAGTCGAGAGCGATCTCCGGCTCACCCTCCAGTACGGCGCGCGCCGCCCGGCGGATCTCCTCCGGCGTCCGCCGACCGGCCCCGGTGAACAGTGCCCGTGACAGGGCCAGGGCCATGTGCCGGTCGTGCGTGGACAGATAGCGGTTCCGGCTGGACAACGCCAGGCCGTCCGCCTCGCGGATCGTGGGCGCCCCCACGATGGAGACCGGCAGATCGAGGTCGGCGACCATCCGGCGGATCATCGCCAGCTGCTGGGCGTCCTTCTGCCCGAAGACCGCCACATCCGGCTGGACCAGGTTGAACAGCTTGAGCACCACGGTCAGCACACCGTCGAGATGCCCGGGACGGAACGCCCCCTCGACGATCGTGCCCATCTTCCCCGCCGACACGCCGACCTGCCGGTCCGGAGGGTACATGTCCCCGGCGGAGGGGGCGAACACCAGGCTCACCCCCTCGGCCGCGCAGATCTCCAGGTCGACCTCGAACGTCCGGGGATAGCGGGAGAAGTCCTCGTCCGGACCGAACTGCAGGGGGTTCACGAAGACACTCACGACCACATGGTCGGCCCGCTCACGGGCCAGCCGGATCAGCGACCGGTGCCCCTCGTGCAACGCGCCCATGGTCGGCACCAGCGCCAGCGTGGCGTCTTTGGGGAAACCGCCGACTCCCAGAGTCCGCCTCGCCTTGACCAGCCCGATCCGGTCGGCCGCCACGATCACGTCCATATGTTTCCTCCCAGGGCGTCCAGGAGGCGCTCGGCGGCCTCGGGCTTGAGCAGCCCGGCCGCCAGCGCCCGGTCCGCCGTGAGCCTAGCGAGGGCCACGTAGGCGTCCGCCGCCTCGGGTGCCGCCAAGATCAGCGCGTCCACGTGCTTGCGGACCGTACCGGCGTCACCACGGACCACCGGGCCGGTCAGCCCGGCGATCCCGAGCCGCAGCACGTTCTCCAGGGCCGCGCCGAGCAGCGGGCCGAGCATCCGGCCCGGCTGATCCACGCCGATCCGCCCCAGCAGCTCGGACGACTCGGCGACCAGCGTCACCATGTGGTTCGCCGCACCCGCCAGAGCCGCGTGATAGAGCGGCCGGTCGTCGTCCTCGATCCAGACCGGCTCGCCCTCCATCTCGATGACCAGGGCCTCGGCCACCGGGCGGAGGGGATCGGGCGCGGTGACACCGTAGGAGATGCCGACCAGACGGCGCAGGTCGTCATCCCTGCCGGTGAAGGTCATCACCGGATGCAGCGCCAGGGGCAGCGCGCCCTCCTTGATCGCCGGGTTCAGCACCGCCAGACCGTACGCGCCGCTGGTGTGGGCCACCAGCTTGCCCCGCAGGTCGGCACCGGTGCCGACCAGACCCGAGACCAGGTCGGGCAGCACGTCGTCGGGGACCGTCAAAAGGATGAGATCCGACTTGGCCACCACGTCCTGCGGACCGGTCGGCGTCAGGCCGAGCCGTTCGATCGCCCGCTCCCTGGAGGAGTCGGAGACCCCGCTCGCGGCGACCACCCGATGGCCCGCCCGCGTGAGCGCGACCCCGAGCGCCGAACCCACCCGGCCTGCCCCAACCACTCCGACGGCCAGCCGTGCCGGGCGATCGACTGCGTCCATGACGTCCCGTCCTTCGACCACATGGGGGCTCCGTGCCCAGTTGACCAGCGTAACGGGCCTGACCCTCCCGACTGCGTCAAGGCAGGTGTCCGAAAGCGGCGGCATCCGACCGGCTGAGCAACCTGTCAGTAATGACAGCCGCCCCCGGGGCCTCCGGGACGTCCCCGCGAGGCCACAAGGTCGTTACCACGGGCCTCCTCTCCCGCCCGAAAGCGGAAAACCCTCTCCCCGGCAACGGCCCGGCGGCGCCACCGGTAACGTCTGTGGACGTGTGGCTCACCTGGCGCGCCGCGACAGAGCGGGCGCTCTACGGCAAGAACGGCTTCTATCTGCGAGAGCGGCCCTCAGGTCACTTCCGGACCTCGATCGGCGCCTCCACCGTCCTCGCCGGGGCCGTGGCGCGCGAACTCGCCGCGGTGGACGCCGAGCTGGGCGGCCCCCCGAGGATCGACCTGGTGGACGTCGGCGCGGGCGAGGGCGGCCTGGCGGCCGGAGTGCTCGCCGCCGCGCCGCCCGGCCTCCGCACGCGCCTGCGGGTGACCGCGGTGGACCTCGCCCCCCGGCCCGCCGGGCTGCCCGAGGAGATCGCCTGGGCCTCGGTCGTACCGGACGGGATCCACGGACTCGTGATCGCCAACGAGTGGCTGGACAACGTGCCGGCGGACGTCGCCGAACAGACCGCCGACGGCCCCCGGCTGGTCCTGGCCGACCCGTCCGACGGCAGGGAAAAGCTCGGCGACAGGCCCCAGGAGGCCGACCTGGCCTGGCTGGACCGCTGGTGGCCGATGCGGGCGGCAGGCGAGCGGGCCGAGATCGGCAGACCGCGTGACGAGGCGTGGGCATCGGTGATCGTACGGCTGGTCCGGGGCCGCGCGATAGCGATCGACTACGCCCACCGGCTGGACGGCCGCCCGCCGTACGGCACGCTGACCGGCTACCGCGACGGCGGAATCGTCGCCCCCGTGCCGGACGGATCGTGCGACATCACCGCCCACGTCGCCCTGGACTCCTGCGCGGCGGCCGGAGAACGCGCCGGCGCCGTGAACACGACCCTGACCACCCAGCGGGAAGCCCTCCGCGCCCTCGGCGTCACCGGAACCCGCCCACCCGTCGAACGCGCCCACACCGACCCGCGAGGCTACCTCCAGGCCCTGGTCCGGGCCTCGGAGGAGGCCGAACTCATCACCCCCGACGGCCTGGGCGCCTTCACCTGGCTATCCCAGACCCGCCCCTGAAAAACCCACCACCCCGGCCACCTCTCCGATTGTGGAGGGTCTGCCCTCCGGCTGAGCGACTCTCGGCCATGTGGTCCAGGTCCACACCACCCCGCGCAGCCGTACGAGGATAGCTGAGGTCTTTGCCGCAGAGGAGGTTCGGCGGACGCCCTCACAAGTATGATCTGAGTATGAGCGAGAAGAAGACACGGATCACAATCACCGTGGACCCTCACCTCAGCGCCTACGCCGAACAGCTCGTCGAGGCAGGCGAAGCCCCGTCCGTCTCCGCCGTCTTCAACGATGCCCTCACCGAGCGGATTCGCCGTGACCGCCGGGTCCGCGCCGCCTGGAAGGCCCGAGCCGCCCAGGCCAACCCTGACCGCGTCGCCCGCATGATGGAGCACATCGAAGGACAACTCGCCCAGTGAACGACCACACCCCCGCTCCCCTCATCCTCGACACCAGCGTTCTGACCGAAGTCGCCCGTGGTGACGGCGACATCATCGGCCTCGTCCAGGCATACGACGCTCGCAACCGACCCATGGTCGTTCCGGCACTCGCCATGGTGGGGGCGTCCCTCGACGCTCGCACCGAAGAGGCCGCCGACCTCCTCGCGGGCCTGGAGCTCATGGAGTCCGTCACCGTGGCACCGCTCAACGGCGTCGAGCAGAGCATCGCCCTGGCCGACGTCATCTCCAGGACGGGCCTCGATCCGTACGACGCACACGTCGCCGCCATCGCCGATGTCGCGATCTGCCCGATCCTCACCCTCGACTCGGCCAAATGGAATCGGCCCTCCCAGGCGCTGGACGAACCGCTGCACATCATCGAGATCCAAGACCCCGAAGCCTGAAAGGCTCCGGGCGAGCATCGGCGAACACCTCCGCGAGTAGGGCCGGCATGAGATCTGGGGTGTTTCAGGCGGTGAGCGCGCGGAGTTCCTCGGCGGCGGGCAGTGATCGGGTCTGCTCGGGGGCCGTGAGCATCACCTGCCGGGCCCACCAGGTGATGGACGTGGTGCGATGCTCGGACGGCAGCCTCGTGTACGCGTTGACGGCATCGGTGAGTCCTTGCGGGGCCTCGCTCGCGTTGATCAGGCACACACTTTTCTTCATCACCCCGGTCGCCACCGAGCGGGGGTCGGCGCCGGGCCCGTCCGCCGCTATCTGGCGGGCCACCTCGTCGTGCGCCGTGGGCACTCCCAGGAGGACGGCCAGCGTGGCGCGCGAGCTCGTGTGACGTTCCGCGGGCCATCCCCAGATGGCGGTGTGTTCACCGGTCACCTCGGCGGGCAGCCTCGATGCGATGTCGTCGTAGCGCCCCAGCACATCGCCCGGGGCAGGGTTGCCCCCAGCGGAGGCGGGCGTCACCGCCAGCGCCACGGATCTGCCGAACCACGCCTCCGCGACTCCGACGCTCGGCCGATCCCCGGCCAGATGCTCGGCCTCCGAGGCCAGTCGCAGCACACTCACGATGGCCGGCCGAGGCGCCCCCGTCTCGATGAGGGCGTTCCGTCCCCGCACCCACACCCGCAGGTCAAGGTCACCGGAGGCGTCGGCGGCGATGCGGGCCGTACGCCACCAGCGGCGCGACTCCCAGAACTCGCCGGTCTCGGCCAGGGCCATCGCCATGATGGCGGCGAGCTGGGCGCCGACGCGCTGCAGCCCGTTACGGTCGATGTCGGGACGGGTTTCCAGTGCCTGGCGCACGTCGGCCACATCGACGGCGAGCTTGCCGATCAGCGCGGTCGGCGGCTCCACCCGGATGTCGTAGGCATGCTGATGGGCAATCTGCTCCCAGTCCTCCAGCGCGTGCTCTCCAGCCGAATCAACCGCCCGGTCGAAGGTGGCGCGCAGCGTTTCCAGAGCATCCAACGGAAGGGTGGCTCCGGTACCAAGTGCGGCGAGGAGCTGCATGATAGTACGGCGCTCCATGTCGTTATCTCCGCCATTCTGAGGCAACGCGGCACTTACGAGAGTACTCCTAACCCGCTGCTCTGAGTCAGCATTTCTTCCACTGTCGCCCTTCCGCAGAAAACCGTACAGCGCGATAAGAACACCCTCGGCCCTGTACGCCTTGTCAAGCCGGCCAACCGCGTCACGAGGTGGCAGGCGCTCTCCACGTTCCCACCGACCGATCACCGCACCGGCGGTCCGAATACGCTCACCAGCTGTTTCAAGGGACATTTCCCTCAAAAGACGCCAGTGGCGGAGGTTCGCACCAAACAAGTGGCTAAGTGACGCAGAAGGGTCAACCTCGCCGGGGGGACGAGCCATAAGAACCCTCCCAACTTCGATGTTCCGATTAGTTCACACCATTCAAACCAAATGACTTGGTGTGAATAACGTGCTGTGCGCTCCCAGGAGTTGCACCGATTATGACACGGTCGGGTTTATCCGCCCGAGACAAGTACGTGGCCCTGCGTTTTCGGCCGGAGGGAGTCTGTGTGTCGATCGAAGCTCGCAGCGCCGGCCCCGCCCAATCGGATCTCCGGCAGACGCGTACCCACCACGGCGACCGCGCAACCCACCCCGCCCCGACCGTGCCGGCCGCGATCGAGCTCGACGACACGCCGGACAGCCACCCCCGGGTGAGCCCCTTCCCCGACCACTCCCAGGCCGATGACCGCCCCCCGTGGATGATCGATCTATCGCCCGACGCCGCCCAGGCGCTGAAGATCCGCGTGGATGACTCCGCCTACGAGCGGCTTCAGGGCCCGGCGTGGGATCCGGCCACGGCCGTGGACCTGACCCGCCTTCGGCAGGACCGGCCGACCGGCCCGGATCCTCGGCCGCCCGCAACCCACCGCACCTGACACCTTTCCGCACTCCCCACATCCGTGTGCCCGGCCTGTGCGTGCCGCGCCCAACCCCCCTCGGAGCCGTCTTATGCGATCCCGCGTTCAGTTACTCGCAGCACTTATTCTGTTATCCACGGTGATAAGTACAGCGTGTAGCGGTGGCCAATCATCGTCCTCCACGAAGAACGGGCCGGAAAAACCCGACCTCGTTCTCGGCACTCTGCCCATCCCCGACGCCGTGGCCTTCCACATCGCCAAATCCCGGGGGTTCTTCGCCCGCGAGGGATTCCACTCGGTGCGCACGGAGACCATCCAGGGCACCGGCCCGGCCCTCCCCCTGCTCAAGAACGGCCAGCTGGACGTCGCCCTCATCAACTACGTGTCCGCGTTCACCGCCCAAGGCAAAGGAGTGGTGGACCTGCGAATCGTCGCCGACTCCTACCAGGCCGACGCCAACACCTTCCTGCTGATGACCCCCGCGGCCAGCACGGCGAAAACCCTCGCCGACCTGCGAGACAAGACGATCGCGGTGGCCACCCTCCACAGCATCTGCACCCTCACCCTGGAAGTCGCGCTGCGCATCCACGGCATGACCGCCAAAGACGTTCGCCTGGTCGAGATGCCGCTGCCGAACATGCCCGGAGCCCTCGCCGCCGGAACCGTACAGGCTGCGTGGATGACCGAACCGTTCATCACCGCGGCCAAGACCACCGACGGCGCCAAAACCCTGGCGGACATGGCCAGCGGCCCAACCGCGGGCTTCCCCATCGCCGGATGGGCCGTCACCTCCGAATTCGCGAAGAAGAACCCGAGGACCGTCAGCGCCTTCCAGCGCGCGATGGCCGCCGGCCAGCAGATCGCGGCCTCCGACCGCGCGGCGGTCGTGACCACCATCCCGTCCTACACGCAGATCGCGCCGAACATCGCGAAGGTCATCACCCTCGGCCAGTTCCCCCTCACCCTCAGCGCGACCAGGTTGCAGCGGGTCACCGATCAGATGCTCGAATTCCACTACCTCGACCAGCCCCTGAACGTCGCACCGCTCCTGCTGCCCCCCGCCACAACCACCCCGACGAACGGGGCGTCGTGACCGGCACCCACTCATCTCCGCAGCGAGCATCCCGGGAACGGTCCCTCCCCCCCTTCTCAGGCGAACGTCCCGGCGCGCACGTCCAGCAGATCGTCAACGGTGTGGTCTCCTTCGGCGTCCTGCTCAGCCTGACCGACCTCGGCGTCGCCGACCACCTGGCGGACGGGCCGCGCGATGTGGCGGAGCTGGCCCGCCTGTGCGAGGCGGACGCGGACCCCCTCCACCGGATCCTGCGCGCCGCGACCTCACTCGGACTGCTGCGCGCCACCGACCAGCCCGATACCTACGCCCTCACCCAGGAGGGGCGGACACTGCGCGGCGATCTGGCGGACTCCATGCTGCCGGCGGTAATGATGGCCGCCGAGCCACGGTGGCTGGAGGCGATCCGTGTCCTGCCGGAAACCGTCCGCACCGGCCGACCCGCCCTGCCGCAGCCCACCTACGAGTATCTGGCGGACAATCCCGGCACCCGCGCCCTGTTCCACCGGTTCATGCGGACCCGCACCGCGCCCGTCGCGGCGGCGATCGCCGACCTGGACTTTGAGCGGGTGCACACCGTGGTGGACATCGGCGGCGGCCACGGCACCATCCTGGCGAAGATCCTCCAGACCCATCCGCACTGCACGGGCATCCTGCTGGACCGCCCGGACCTCGTGGAGACAGCCGCCGAGCACCTCGCCGCGCTCGGCCTGCGGGACCGGTGTGAGGTCGTCGGCGACGACTTCCTCGACTACGTTCCCCCCGGTGCGGACCTGTATCTGCTGGCCGGCGTCGTGCACAACTGGTCCGACGACGACGCCGGGCTGATCCTGCAGAACGTGCGGAAAGCCATGGAGGCCACCGACGGACCGGCCCAGGTGTGGTGTGTCGACCTGCTCCGCCCGACCTCCCCGGCACGGTTCGGCCCGCCCCACATGGCCACGGTTCTGGACGTGCGCATGCTCAGCCTCTTCAGTGGCGGCCATGAGCGCACCAGGGCCGAGTACGAGAGCCTGATGGTCCGCAACGGCCTGGAGATCACCTGGTTGGAACAGTTCCCCAACGACATGCACCTGATGGTCGCGGGCCTCGCGACGTAATGCCCGCGAGCCGGGTCGAGTCCGCATCGCCGTGAGCCAGGTGGCCGCAGAACCCCTGGAAACACGGCGAAAAGGAACGGAGCACCTGGCCAGGAGCCAATCTGGCTGCGCCTCGACGCGCAGCCAGACCTCCGCCGGACAAGCATGCCAACCACGTGTGAGTCTCACCTCGGCGCCCGCGCCCCGTCAGGGCAGGCGAAAGCCGCCGATCATGTACTGCACGCCTGGGGGCAGACCGGGGGCGCCTCCGAACGACCGACGGCGGCCCATACGTCTACCACGCGATCGCGGCTCAGAGATCTCCGGCGCGGACACCCCTGAGGAAATCACGCCAGACAGCCGGAGCGAAAACCAACACCGAACCAGACGGATCCTTACTGTCACGGACAGCAACGACACCCGGAAGGTTCGTCGCCACCTCCACGCAGTTGTCCGTGGTGCCACCGCTGAAGCTGGACTTGCGGAACTTGGCGCCGGACAGGTCAGGGGAAATCACGCTCACTCCTCACCGCAGCTGCGAGCACTGCGGACTCCTCGGGGGACGGGCATGCGCCGACAAGGCACTCAGACGCCAGCATAAGGTTCTGTACGTGGTTCGTCGCCTGGCAACCCCTGGCCCCGCCTGTCACGTGAGATCGCGGCTCAGAGATCTCCGGCGCGGACACCCCTGAGGAAATCACGCCAGACAGCCGGAGCGAAAACCAACACCGAACCAGACGGATCCTTACTGTCACGGACAGCAACGACACCGGGAAGGTTTGTGGCCACCTCCACGCAGTTGTCACCGCTGCCGCTGAGGCTGGACTTGTGGAATTCGGCGCTGGAAAGGTCGGGGAAGTCAGTCATGCTCGCTCCTTGCCGCGGCGATGAACGCTGCGGACTCGTCGGGGGGCAGGGACGCGCTGGCAAGACGCTCAAATGTCAGTTTAAAGTGCCGCACCTGATCGGTCGCCTCCACGTAGATGTCCCCGCCTGGGCAACCGATGTAGCCCACATCCGGATCCTCGTCATCAAAGCTGAGCACAGAGAACGCGCCCTCCAAACCGGCATGAGCACCGACCCGAAGCTGTAGAACCTGGACCGTGATGTTGGGCCAGTCCACAACCTGGAGGATGTTATCCAGCTGACGTGCCATGACCCCAAAGGAGCCAACCACCCGGTGCAAGGCGCATTCATCGAGGATGGCGTGGAGTATGGGAGCGTGAGCACCGAGAAGGTTGATCTTGCGTGACATCCGGGCGTCTACTCGCCGCTCCAGCTCCGCATCGGTCAGATCAGGGCGCCCCGCTTGGATAATTTCGCGGGCGTAATCCTCACTCTGGAGCAGACCAGGGATCAGAAGCGGCTCCCAAGTACGGATGATCGACGCTTCCGCCTCCAAGCCGACATAGGCGCTGGCGAAGACGTCGTTGTAAGCGGTCCACCAACCGCGTTGGCCGGCATCGCGGCCAAGTTGGATCAGTTCCGCCTTCGTGGACGAGTCCACTCCGTACAGATCACAGGCGTTGGCGATATCCGTACCGCTGGGCATGGTCCGGGCATTCTCGATGCGGCTCACCTTGGCGGTGGACCAGCGGAGCTGCGTGGCCACGTCATCCAGCGTGAGACTCACGTTCTCACGAAGTCGCCGCAGCTCACGACCGAGACGGCGATGTCGCACAGTAGGACCTGTAGAAGCCATGCCGCCAAGTCTGCCCGATCAACAGCGCAGCACGTCGAGTAAAGATATGCAAGGTACTTGTGATCATGTAACTTGCACGTCACACTGTGAGAGTATTCCACCACTCACAGGGGGTGACGATGAGACGAAGGTGCGCGAGCAGCACCGCAGTCATCATTGATCATCTATGGCCGGGTTCGCCACGAAATTACCCAGCCCCCGGACGGCGTAGACGACTCCTTCTTCACGCAGACGCACCAGCACCTTGCGAGCCGTACCGCGAGCGACACCGAACTCCTGGACGATCTGGTGCTCGCTCGGGACTTGCTCGTCAAGAGCGTAGACACCCTGGTTGATGCGCTGTTTGATGATGGCCGCAATCTGAACCCATCGCGGCTGGTTAGCGCGCCATTCGATCGCCACGCAGATCACCGTAGATCCCCGCAACGAACCGAAGATACCCAGGGTTAACTCGGGTTCGCCATGGTGAACCATAGCGCATGTCCGACAAAAGCCGGACCCGCCCGGCGCTTGGAACGACCGGACGGGCCCTTGACCAGGAAGGCACTCCTGACCGTGACCAACTCTAGTGCTCCGATCCTCGATCGGCAGACGGCAAGCAAAGATGGCTGCGGCTGCTTTGTCACCACTCCGCCGATGCCCATGGGTTGCGCCGCCTGCGGCCATCCGCCCTACGCCCACGGCTGCGACCAGGCCACACCCGGCCATGACTACGCACAGCCGTCCGGCGCGCTAATGGCCGAACGCCTGGAAGCACGCCACCGACTCGGCCTGGGCCGGGCACTGCCCGCCTACGGACCGCCCGCCGTCGTGACCCCCGATGAGGTGATCCCACTGGTGCCCGCCCAGCGCCGCCCGGAACCGTCTCCGGTCACCACGACCGCGCCCACCCCGACCGCCCTTCCCGCCGTACCACCGCCGCTGCCCAGACGGACGCCCCGCCCCATCCGGCGCCCGGCGTCCACATCCCGGCCCGCCACCGGCGCACCACCTCGACGCGATGACGGACGGCTGCCCACGCCGTACCGCCCCCGAGGGGTCGTCCGCAGCTCTCGTAATGCCGGAACCACACCGTTCCCTCGGCTCACGCGCCGATCGCCCGTCTCATACGGCGCGACCCAGACATTTCTCCCACATCTCACAGACCGGGTCCGGCCGGACGTCACGAGCGCCGGCCGGACCCTCAACCGGACAACGGAGGTCCGATCCATGGAACACCTTAGATCCGCCGCCCCCGATCCCGTGATCCCCGGCTGGCGGGTGATCCTCAGCGACGCCGGGCGCTTCTGGGCCAGCCGCGTGCTCCCCTTCCCCAACGACTCGGAGTGGTACGCCCCGCCGTTCCGCACGGTGGACGCCGACACCTTCGACCAGCTGAGGGCCGAGGTCGACCAGCAGGAGGCCGCCGCTCGGCAGGCCACCGAACAGACCGGACAGAGCAGGCAGGACGGGCGGTCCGGGCAGGTCAGGAAGACGCCGAGACCGGCCGTGACAACCGGACCGACCGAACCGGCCGAACCGGCCGCGACGGCGGGGACGGCGGGGACGGCGGGGACGGCGGGGACGGCGGGGACGGCGGGGACGGCGGGGACGACGGCCGGGCAGGTGATGTCGTGATGTGGCGCCGCGACTCCCCCACCCCCGGACGCCACCGCACCGGCCAGGCCCGCACCACCGTCCCCCACCACCTCTGGGACGTGCGCGCCCGCGCCGAGGCCGAACGACTCGCCCAGGCCTGGCCGAGCTGGACCGTCCTGTACGGCGTGGGCAGCCGCCGCTTCTACGCCCTGGCCGCCTGGGCGACGTCCGAACCGCTGATGGTCGAGGCCGCCACGTCCGAGGAGTTGGAGAGGCGGATGTATGAGGCGGTCATGGCCGTGACCACCCGCCGCGAGACCCCCCTCACCGCCTCGACCACGTCGGCACCCCCGGCCAACCCGGCCGCCCCGGCACCCCCGGCCCCTCCGACCAGGTCGGCACCCCCAGCCGCCCCGACCGCTTCGGCCCCTCCGGCCGCCCCGATTGCGTCGGCACCCCCGATACCTCCGGCCCCCTTGGCGTCCTCACCTTCCCCGAGCAGGCGCGGCGGCGTTCCTTCCCCGGCAGCAGCCGCCGCGCCGCACCACCCCCGCCGCCCCTACCGGGACGCGGCCTAAAAAGCCGGTGCGGCGGTCACCGCCTCCCAAGGGGGCGCCGCACCCACCGCCGTGCGGCCCGGGCCGGAGGGGACCCGGGCCGCAC
>NZ_JBEXUG010000008.1:0-203737 GCF_040614315.1 Streptosporangium sp. NPDC006007
CGGTCGATCCTGGCGAAGGTGCGGCCGTGCCGTTTCGCCTTGTACTCCAGCATGCCGACGAACCGCGACCAGCCCGCGTCGTGCACGCTTTTGGCCAGTTTCGTGCGCGCCAGACCCGACACCGCCAGGTTCTCCACGTACACCGCTTGGTTGTCGCGGATCAGTCGCGTGGAGAGCTTGTGCGCGAAGTCGCGGCGCGCGTCGGCCACCCCGGCGTGCGCCTGGGCGACCTTCACGACGGCTTTCTTGCGGTTCGCCGAGCCCTTCTGCGTGCGGCTCAGCGCCTTCTGCGCCTTACGGAGCCTCTTGGCCGTGCGGCGTAGGAAGCGCGGGTTGTCGACCTTCCGGCCATCCGACATGACCGCGAAGTGGGTGAGGCCCAGGTCGATGCCGACCTCGGCCGGTGTCGGCGGCAACGGCTCGCCGGCCGTCTCGATGACGAACGACGCGAAGTACCGGCCCGCCGCGTCCTTGATCACCGTCACGCTGGACGGCTCGGACGGCAGGTCCCGCGACCAGCGGACCTCCACGTCCCCGATCTTCGGCAGGCGCAGCCTCCCGCCGGGGGTGACCTTGAACTTGGCGTTCTTGGTGAAGCGGACGGCCTGCCGGTTGTCCTTGCGCGACCGGAACCGGGGCGGGGCGACCTTCGGGCCTTTCCGCCTGCCGGACAGGGAGGAGAAGAAGGTGCGGTAGGCGGCGTTCAGGTCGGCGAGCGCCTGCTGAAGGACGACCGCTGAGACCTCGCCCAGCCAGGCACGCTCCGGGGTTCGCTTCGCCTCGGTGACGACCCGCTTGGACAGCTCCCCGTCGGAGATGTACGGCAACCCGGCCGCGTGGGCGTCCCGCCTGAGGCGCAGCCCGTCGTTGAACACCGTCCGCGCGCATCCGAACGCTTTGGCCAGCGCCAGGCGCTGACCCGGCGAGGGGCGGAGGCGGTAGTTGAAACGAAGCTGCACGGTAATCAGTGTGCCTTCGACCTGTGACTGAACGTATGGGAATCCGCGAGATCCGCGAACACCTCGGCGACCGCGTCAACGCCGCCCACCACCTCGGCGAACCCACCGTCATCGAGCGCAACGGCCACCCCTTCGCCGTTCTCGTGCCCTACACATGGTGGGAACAGCGGCGAAACACCGAAGGCCAGGGCACGCTCGCGCCCTGGCGGGCACTCCCGCGCGGGCCTTCACCCCCGGCCTGAAGGCCGGAGCACTAGCCCGCAGACCGGTAGCCCTTCACCTTGATGCCGCGGATGGTGAGGCGCTGGACGACGCTGAGGATCATCTCCTGGGTGATGCGCTTGTCGATGTAGGCCAGCATCCGCTCCGAGCCGGACTCGATGCCGAGGGCGACCTCGCGCAGCCCGCACGCGGCGAGCAGGTCGAGCGTCTCATCCGGCACCCGGTGCAGCACGTTGATCCGGCCGGTGGCGTCCCACACCGCCCACTCGCTCACCTTCTCGGCGGCGAACGCAGCCGTCATCCGGTCGATCACGCGGCGGGCACCGAGGAACAGGTCGTCGACGAACCGGAACGCCGTCACGCCCTGGTCGTCGCGGAGCCGGTGCATCTCGCCGAGAATGCCGGACGGTTCGCGCACTCGGATCGTCACGTCCGGGTTCACCGAGACCGCCGCGCCGCAGAACGAGCAGTCGTAGGGGCAGCCGCGCGCCCCGACCATGTTCGCCTCGATCCGGTCGTCCTCGGCCCGATAGGGGTCATGGACGAGGTAGCCGCGATCGACAAATGGCAGCGCGTCGATGTCCGGCGCCAGGTGGTAGCCGGTGCCGGGACGGCCGCCGCTGACCGGCGTGCCCAGGACGGGGTCACGCCACATGACGCCGGGCAGGCCGGTCCGGTTGCGGTGGTCGGCCAGCAGCTCCACGACGCGGATGTGCGGGTCGAGGGCGGCGACGATGTCCGCGCTGATCTCGTAGGTGGGGGCCAGCAGGTTGAAGCCGGCCCAGCGAGGCGCGCTCTGGTTGATCAGGCTGACGGTGTCGGCGATCGGCAGGCCTGCGGCCTCGGCGTCCAGGACACCGACCGTGAAGCCTTGGGAAGCGGCGTAGGTGGCGATGTAGGCCGTGCCCAACACGGGCAGGGTGTAGTCGTTGACGCGGGGCCGGAGGGAGTAGTCCCGCAGAGGGGCGTTGACGAGAAGCAGGTCGAGCTGCGCAGGTGTGGTGCTTGGGTCAGTGGTGCGTACTCCCTTGATCAGCGTGTGCATGGTGATCTCCCCAGGCGAGTGTGAGGACGGTGAGAACGGATAGGTGCGGCCCGGCCAGGCGCCGCCACCTGGCGGCGAACCCTGGCTCGTCGGTGGGCCAGGCGTTGGAGGGGTCGGCCAGCGCCGCCCAGGTGCGGACGGCCAGATCGGCGTACGGGTACAGGGAGAAGTCGCCGGAGAAGTCGGCGACGGCGGCCCCGGCGGTCCACGGGCCGATGCGTGGCACCGATTGCAGGGCCTTGACCAGCGCGTCGGGGGCGAGCTGCGCCCACTCGGCGTGGTGGTCCAGGTGGGCGGCGGCTGCGGCCTGGAGTGGTCGGCGCTTGAAGGCCATGCCGAGCGCGGCGAAGTCCTCGACGCTGAGCGCGAGCGTCTGCTCGGGAGTGGGGACCAGCCATGTGGCCCCGACAGCGTCACCCGCGGCGGCCCGGAACGCGCGGTGCATCTTGCGGGCCTGCCCGGCGCGGATCACCTGCCGGACGATTCCGGTCACCAGCGCCTCCCACAGATCGGGGTTGCGGACCCGCTCGACACGGCCCAGCCGGCGCAAGGCGGCGGCGAGCCCGTCCGGCAGCCGCTCGTCCAGCAGAACCGCGGGGTCGTAGGAATCGACGACGGGCGCAGGGCCGTCTCCGCGGATCAGCGTGGCCGTGCGGTTGAGTGAGCCGGTAAGCCTCCATGCCCCTTCCGGAGTGCGCAGAGCCCTGACCGGGGCACCGGCGTCAAGGTCCCAGGCGGGATGGTCCAGCATGAGCCAGGTCATGGCAGAGGCCCTTCGGTTCGACGATCGACGATGTCCGCGCCACCGTACGCAGCCTTCAGCAGTGGCGCGGGAAAAGGGAGGGATCGCTTCTCCGGAGTTTTGCGGTCGGATCGCGCCCTCGGCTTGGGCGCCGTCTGTTCGTTCTCATGTGGCAGAGCCTGCTGACCCGCGCAGTAGCGCGCGGACCTCGTTCTTGCGGTAGCGGCGGTGACCGCCGGGCGTGCGGATGGACGTGAGCCTGCCCTCCTTGGCCCAGCGGGTGACGGTCTTGGGGTCAACCCGGAACATCAGGGCGACCTCGGCCGGGGTCAGCAGCGATTCGAAGGCCAGGAGGCGCAGCGACTCAAAGCGGAGCGGGAGGGGTGGGAAAGGGGTGAGGCGGGTGGAGCCGTCATCACCGATAATCTTGATGGCTTTCATGGGAGATCTCCTGGTGGGAGTCGGGGGACCACTGGCGGACGCGGTCGAGGATCTCTGCGGGTACGGCGAGCGCGGCTGGGCGTTTGGAAGGTCCTGCGGGCGATGGAGGGCTGGGCGCGAGGGGTGTGCGACCCGGGCCCCCTCCGACCCGGGCCGCACGACGGACGGCGCGACGGTGTCCCCTGGGATACGATGCCGCGCCGCACCGGTTCTAAGCCGCGCCCTGGTAGAGGCGGCGGGAGTGGTGCGGCGCGGCGGCGGGTGCCGGGGAAAGGGCGCTACCGCGCCTGCTCAGGGAAGAAGAGGACGCCAGGAGCGTCGGGGGCGCCGGAGGTGTCGGGGTGGTGAGAGGAGCTTCGCGGCGGGCGGTCACGGTCATAACGGCCTCGTACATCCGCCTCTCCAGCTCCTCGGAGCTAACGGCGTCGACCATCAGCGGCTCGGATATCTGCCAGGTGGCGATGGCGTAGAAGCGTCGGCTGCCCACGCCGTACAGCACGACCCAGCTCGGCCAGGTGCGGGCGAGTCGTTCGGCCTGGGCGCGGGCGGGGCCGTCCCACAGGCGGCGATGCACCACGGCGGTGCGGACCTGCCCGGCGCGGTGACGGCCGGAGGTGTGGGTGTCGTGGGGGTCGCGGCGCCACCTCATGACGTCACCTTCCCGGCCGCCGCGGTCTCCTCCTGGCGGGCGGTCTCGGCCTGGAGCTCCTCGAAGGTGTCGGCGTCCACCGTCCGCTCGGCCCCGGCGTGGAACGCCTCCTTGGAGAACGGCTCCCATCGGCTGGCCCAGAAACGGCCCCTGTCGCTGAGGAACACCTGCCAGCCAGGGATCACCGGCGTCGCGGACTCGGGCATTTTGGAACTAGCATCGTGCATTGATCGGACCTCCATCGTCCGGTTGAGGGCTCGTCTGGACGCTGCCGGCGTCCGGCGAGCCCGTTTTATGGGGTGGGGAAGAAGGCTCTGGGGTGCGCCGTACGGGGTCGGCGGCCGGTGCGCAGGCGGGGTGGTCTCAGCCCTGGGAGCACGGTCGATGGCCGGAGGCATATCGCGGGGGGCGGGGCGCCGGCCGTCCTCACGCCGGGGCGGCGCGGCGGTGGCCCTGAACGGGGGCGCGGGACGCCGGACAGGGCGGGGTGTCCGCTTGGGCAGCGGCGGCCGTACGACAGGCGCGGCCGGAGCGATCACAGGCAGGTCGGGGCGGCGCTGCGCGGGCACCAGCGGGATCACCTCGGTCGGGGCCACGTCCACGGGCGGCTCGACGGCGGGGAGGATGCACGGGCCGCCGTGGCGGCGGGCCTCCAACCGCATCTCCGTCAGCGCGCCGGACGGCTGCGCGTACTCGTGATCGGCGGGCCGGTCGAGACAGCCGTGCGCGTAGGGCGCGTGCCCGCACAGGGCGCACCCCATCGGCATCGGTACGGCGTTGGCGAAGCAGCCGCAGCCGTCCCGGATCGGCGTGGTCCGGTCGAGGACCGGAGCACTAGGGTTGGTCATGGGTCAGGACCTACTTCCTGATCAAGGGCCCGTCCGGACGTCGCTAGCGCCGGGCGGGTCCGCCTTATGTGGCCTGTTCACATCCAGCCGAGAGTGGTCGATCTTGTGTTCGAATACTTATCTCTACACGTCTGCACTCGTAGCTAGATGATCTAGCGCGTGGGCATCCGTTTACATTCGTCGTGTGATCGAATTCGAGCCTGACCGGCCCATATGGATCCAAGTGGTCGAGATTCTTCGGGGGAGGATCGAGCGGGGAGAGTATCAACCGCGTCATCTCGTTCCCTCTGAAGTTCAGATGGTTCAAGAGTTCAGTATCGCGCGCACGACCGTGCGGAAGGTGATTGCATACCTGCGGGATCAGGGTTTCGTATACACCGTTCCACAGATCGGGACTTTCGTGCACCACCGAGACAAATGGCATCAAAGCGAGAGTCGGCAGACCGAAGACTGACGCAGAGGGTAGTCGCGGAACTGCGGTCGCCATGGTGGTCCCTTCGGGGGTGCGCTAGATCACATCATCAACATGCAATGCGCACATGCGCAAGCGTTTTGCTCATAGAACTTTGAGGAAAGTGACGGCAGAATGCCATCATGTCGATGAAGTCCCCCACCGTTCGCCACCGCCGTCTGGGCCGTGAACTGCGGCGACTCCGCGAAAATGCCGGCCTCAGCGTGACGGAGGTGGCCGTCCAACTCGGCTGGTCAGTCAGCAAGGTGAACCGGATCGAGAACGCGAGGATCGCGCTGACCGCGGCGAATGTCGGGCATGCCTGCGATCTCTTCGGCGCGGACTCCGCCACCAAGGCCGGGCTCATCCAGCTTTGTAAGGACGCCGCTGTGCGCGGATGGTGGACGGCTTACCACGATGTACTCGGAGGTTCGTATGTCGTTCTGGAAGCAGATGCATCCGCCATACGCACCTGGGAGCCCCTGCTGATCCCTGGTCTGCTTCAGCACGAGGACTATGCCCGCGAACTCATCCGAGGCGGCCGTCCCGACCTGGATGAATCCGATATGAGGCGGCGGGTGGACGCTCGGATGACCCGCAAGGTCTGCCTCCTCGGAACGAACGCGCCGATGTTTCACGCACTGGTGGACGAGGGCGCCCTGCGGCGTCCGATGGGACCACCCTCCGTCATGGCCCGCCAACTCGATGACCTGCTCCACGTTGCTGAGCGGCCAAACATCACTATTCAGATCCTGCCATTGACCGTAGGCTCGCACATCGGCTTGGACGGCGCGTTCTCCGTCCTGTCCTTTGACGTCGAAGATCCAGATGTGGGTTACACGGGGTGTCCCGGCGGAGACGTCTTTGTGGAGGCCACTGATCAGGTGCGTAACCTTAAGCTGTCATTCGAGCGCCTTGCCAGCGCCTGCCTGTCCCCCAAGGAATCCGCAGTTCTCATCGCTGCGGTGAGGAGTGAGCATGATCTCCCCTGATCTGTCCGGCGCCGAGTTCCGCAAGTCCAGCCTCAGCGGCAGCAGCAACGACAACTGCGTCGAGGTGGCCACGAACCTGCCCGGCCTCGTCGCCGTCCGAGACAGCAAAGACCCCTCCGGTCCGGCACTGACCTTCTCCCCGGCCGCCTGGAGCGACTTCCTCGCGGGCATCCACAGCGGAGACCTCTGACCTCAGCATGAAGGGCGCCGCGCGGCCGGGTACGTGGGATGCCTGACCGCGCGGCCCCGTTGTCCCTCGCCGCTGTGGGTGCCGTCACGGTAGCCCCCCGGCACAGTTTCAGCGTCGGTGGTTTCGCCTACTCCTCTGCACCGATATCCAGGCGGTACATGAAAGTCGGCGCCGCGCTCTCCGAAGTGGAGCGCCGACTTCGTCTCAGACCGCGCGGCGTTCCGGAGCGCCAGCTTCGACCAGGCGGGCACGGCGCCGCTCGCGCAGGCTGACCACGCCGAGCCGTACGCGCTGGGCCTCCAGGAGCGCCTGGCCCTTGCGCATCAGCTCGTGTAGCGACTGTTTGCGGATCCCGAGGATCCCGGCGATGTGGTTGATCGAAATAGAGGTCGCCGTAGTACTCGCCGAAGATCGAGCGGATACGGGTAGGCCACTCCCCGGGGTAGTCGATAACGGACAGTTCGGCGGTTCCGTCTGGGGACCAGGCGAAGATCCGGAAACGGGCTTGCCGATCTTCCCTCCGACTCGGTGATCAACCGGGCATCGTGAGAATATGCCGCGTTTTCTCCCTCGCATCCTCTCCCGGCTGCCCCGCGCGCCCCGCCCCGGCACCGCGGAGCACCGGCCGGTCAAGCTGCTGCACATCGGCGCCGCGATGGCCCTGACCCTGGTCGCCGCCTGCGCCTTGGCCGCGCTGCTGCTGAGCGGTGCGCTGGCCTGGCTCGGCCTGCCCGAGACCACCGGCAAGCAGTACGGCCTGAAGACCCTGCTGGACATCATCAAGATCTCCCTGGCCGTGGTCGGCGGTATCGGCGGTGCGGTCGCCTTGGTCGTCGCCTACCGCAAGCAGCGACTGGCCGAAGAGGAGAACCACCGCGCCCGGGAGGAGAACGAACGCGCCCGCCAGGCCGCCCGCCGCGAGGACACCAAGCTGTACGCCGAGCGGTTCGACAAAGCCGGCGACAAGCTCGGCGCCGAGTCCGCCGCAGTCCGGCTGGCCGGCGTCCACGCCCTGGCCGCTCTGGCCGACGACTGGGACGGAGGCCGCCAGATGTGCAACGCGGCGATGTTCGCTGACTTCCGCTGGCTTTCACCAAGGCCCATGAGCTGGGAAGACGAACTTCAGTGAAAGCCGGCGGCCCCTATGCCTAGGTCTACGGATCAGAAGGTTGGAGTTTCGAGTATCTCCGGCCGCACACATGTGAGAAGGCCCCTGAGCAGATCGGGATTTGCGACGTTCGTTAGAACCTGAGGGCCGAGCTTCGCGGGGGCCTTGACCGGGCAGGACAGGGGCGTACCTTCACTTCTGTCGGCTCTCACCTGTCCGAGCCGTCACAGGTGCACCTGGAGGACGGATGCCTCGAATCACCATCAAGGTGGACGGAATCACCTATGAGGAGGAGGTCGAACCGCGTCTCCTCCTCGTCCACCTGCTGAGAGACCGCCTCGGTAAGACCGGGACACCCGTCGGCTGCGACACCGGCAACTGCGGCGCCTGCACGGTGGCGCTCGACGGCGGGAGCGCGAAAAGCTGTTCCGTGCTCGCCGTACAGGCCGACGGGGGCGAGGTCGTCACGGTCGAGGGCCTGGCGCGCGGAGCCGAGTGGCATCCCATGCAGGAGGCGTTCCACGCCGAGCACGCCCTCCAGTGCGGATACTGCACCCCCGGCATGATCATGGCCGCGCTCGACCTGCTCAAGGACGATCCGGACCCGTCGGAGGAGGCCGTCCGCGAGGGGCTCGAAGGCAACCTCTGCCGGTGCACCGGATACACCAACATCGTCCGGGCGGTACGGCGCGGCGCCCAGGAGATGGCACGGCGCGGAGCGGGCGCGGAGGCACGGCCGGAGACCCCGACGGAGACGGGCACGGGAACGGGGACGCGGGCGGGAACGGGAACGGGAACGCGGGCGGGAACGGGAACGGGAACGGCAACAGGAACGGGGACGCGGGCGGAGGCACGGACGTCATGAGCGAGCGCCTCGGCACGGGCCCGGCCGCCGGGCGGGCCAACGGGAACGGGCGGCCCGCTCCCCCCTCCACCGCGAACACGCCCTCCACCGCCCATGGACCCTCCGCCACACGGGAGGTCGGCAGGGCGCGCAGGCGCAAGGAGGACGCCCGGCTGGTCACCGGCCGGACCACCTGGACCGACAACATCCAGCTTCCGGGCATGCTGTACGTCGCCTTCCTGCGCAGCCCGATGGCGCACGCCCGGATCACCCGGGTGGACATCTCGGCCGTACGCGCCCTGCCCGGCGTGGTCGCCGCCTACGGCGGCCGGGACTTCGCCGACGAGCAGGGCAGCCTGCCGTGCGCGTGGCCGGTCACCGAGGACGTCGTCATCCCCGACCATCCGCCCATGGCGGTGGGCGAGGTCCGCTACGCCGGCGAGGCGGTGGCCTGCGTGGTCGCCACCGATCGCTATCGGGCGGCCGACGCCCTGGAGGCGATCGAGATCGACTACGAGCCGCTGGAGGCGGTGGTCGACATGACCGAGGCGCTCACCGAGGGCGCCCCCACGGTCCACGAGTCGGGAAACCGGGCCTTCACCTGGAAGTTCGCCGGGGGTGACATCGACGCGGCGTTCCGCGACGCCCCCGTGGTGATCGACCGCGCCTACGTCCAGCAGCGGCTGATCCCGACCGCGATGGAGCCCAGGGCTGTCGTGGCCACCACCGACGGCGAGACCTTCACCCTGTACTCCTCGACCCAGATCCCGCACGTGCTGCGCGTGATGCTGGCCATGACCACCGGCATCCCCGAGCACAGACTCCGGGTGATCGCCCCGGACGTGGGAGGCGGTTTCGGGTCCAAGCTCCAGGTCACCGCCGAGGAGGTGCTCGCCCTCCTGCTGACGAGGAGGCTGGGCAGGCCGGTGAAGTGGACCGAGTCCCGCTCCGAGGGCAACCTGACCGTGCACCACGGCCGCGACCAGCTCCAGCGGATCCGGCTCGCGGCCGAGCCGGACGGGCGGATCAGGGGCGTCGAGGTCGACCTGCTCGCCGACATGGGCGCCTACCTGATGCTGGTCACACCGGGCGTGCCGCTGCTCGGCGCGTTCATGTACAGCGGCATCTACAAGGTGGACGCCTACGACTTCACCTGCACGGGCGTGTTCACCACCAAGATGCCGACCGACGCCTACCGGGGCGCGGGCCGTCCGGAGGCCACGTTCGCCATCGAGCGGGCCGTGGACGAGCTCGCGCACGAACTCGGGCTGGACCCCGTCGAGGTACGGCGCCGCAACTGGATCACCCACGAGGAGTTCCCGTACACCACGGTCTGCGGGCTGACCTACGACTCCGGCAACTACGAGGCCGCCACGGACAGGGCGCTGGAGCTGTTCGGCTACGACGGGCTCAGGGCCGAGCAGGCCGAACGGCGCGCCCGGCACGACCCGGTCCAGCTCGGCATCGGCGTCTCGACGTACACCGAGATGTGCGGGCTGGCCCCGTCTCGCGTGCTGGGCTCGCTCAGCTACGGGGCGGGCGGCTGGGAGCACGCCTCGGTCCGGATGCTGCCCACCGGCAAGGTCGAGGTGATCACCGGGACGAGCCCGCACGGCCAGGGGCACGAGACGGCCTGGAGCCAGATCACCGCCGACGCGCTGGGCGTGCCGTTCGAGGACATCTCGGTGCTGCACGGCGACACGGCCGTCTCGCACAAGGGCATGGACACCTACGGGTCCCGTTCGCTGGTCGTGGGCGGCATCGCCGTCCTCTCGGCCTGCGAGAAGGTGAAGGACAGGGCCAGGGAACTCGCCGCGCACCTGCTGGAGGCGTCGGCCGACGACATCGAGTTCAGCGGCGGCTCGTTCAAGGTGCGCGGGACCGCCGAGGGGAAGAGCATCCAGGAGCTCGCGCTGGCCGCCTTCACCGGGCACGACCTGCCCGACGGATTCGAGCCCCGCCTGGACGCGGAGACGACCTTCGACCCGGAGAACTTCTCCTTCCCGCACGGCACCCACCTGTGCGCGATCGAGGTGGACACCGAGACCGGCAGGTCCACGATCAGGTCCTACGTCGCGGTGGACGACGTGGGCTCCGTGGTGAACCCGCTGATCGTCGAGGGGCAGGTGCACGGCGGCATCGCGCAGGGCATCGCGCAGGCCCTGTTCGAGGAGGCGGTCCACGACTCCGAGGGCAACCTGCTCACCACGACGATGTCCGACTACCTGATCCCGTCGGCGGCCGACCTGCCGGTCTTCACCACCGACCGGACCGAGACCCCGGCGACCAGCAACCCGCTGGGCGTCAAGGGCGTCGGAGAGGCCGGCACGATCGCCTCGACCCCGGCGGTGGTCAACGCGATCGTGGACGCGCTACGTCCGTACGGCGTGCGCGACGTGCGGATGCCGTGCACCCCGGAACGGGTCTGGAGGACGGTCACCGAGGCGGTCACGGCCGGATCCGAAGGAGATGCCCGATGATTCCCGCGCCGTTCGACTACATCCGGCCCACGTCTTTGGACGAGGCCTGTCAGGTGCTCGCCGACGCCGCGTCCTCAGGGGACGACGTCAAGGTGCTGGCCGGCGGCCAGTCGCTGCTGCCGCTGCTGCGCCTGCGACTCGCCTACCCCACCGCCCTGGTGGACATCGGGCGGCTGGCCGGGCTGCGCGGCGTGGCGGACCGGGGCGACCACGTGTTCATCGGCGCGCTGACCACCCATGACGAGGTGCGCCACTCCGAGGTGGTCAGGGAGCAGGCCCCGCTGGTCGCGCTGGCCACCGCCACCGTGGCCGACCCCGCCGTACGGCACCGCGGCACTTTCGGCGGATCGCTGGCCCACGCCGACCCCGCCGGGGACCTGCCCGCCGTGGCCCTGGCGCTGGACTGCGTGTTCGTCGCCAGATCCGGCGACGGCGAGCGGGAGATCCCGGCCTCCGAGTTCTTCGTCGACTACCTGGAGCCGGCGCTCGAACCCGGCGAGGTACTGGTAGGCGTCCGGGTGCCCAAGCTCGGCCCCGGCTGGGGCTTCCACTACGAGAAGTTCCACCGGACCGCCCAGTCCTGGGCGATCGTGGGCGTGGCCGCGGCCGTACGGCTGAGCGAGGGGGTCATCGGGGAGGCGCGGATCGCCCTGACCAACATGGGGTCGGCGCCGGTGCGGGCGCGGGCCGTGGAGGCGGCGCTGCGCGGCGTGCGCCCGGCACCGTCCGGTTCCAACGGCGTACCCGATCCGGCCGGGGACGCCTGCGGTCTGGCCGACGAGGGCACCTCGCCCCCCGGTGACCTGCACGGCGCCCCCGACTACCGCCGCCACCTGGCCCGGGTGCTGACCCGTCGGGCGGTCAGAGCCGCGAGCCGCCTTCCCCCTCCGTGAGGCGGAAGCCCACGCCTCCGGCGGAGCCCCGGGGCTCCGCCGGAGGGAAGGTGGTCTTTCCACCGGTGGGACGGGCAGACTGGTAGTGCCGACACGCGCGGTGGTGATGCCGTGTGGGCGGTGGACCGACAAGGAGCGGACCGATGGCGATGCGATTCGAGCACGAGTTCACGGTTCCGGTGCCGGTCGAGCAGGCGTGGTCGGCGCTGCTCGACGTCGAGCGGGTCGCCCCCTGCCTGCCCGGAGCCACCCTGGAGGCGGTGGAGGGCGACTCCCTGACCGGCCGGATGAAGGTGAAGGTCGGGCCGATCACGATCACCTACCGGGGCGAGGCGGCGTTCGAGGACGTGGACAAGGACGCCCACACCCTGACCGTCCGGGCCTCCGGCAAGGAGTCGCGGGGCGCGGGCACGGCCGCCGCCGCGGTCCTCGCCCGGCTGCGCCCCGAGGGGGCGGGCACCCGGGTCACCGTCGAGACCTCCTTCACCGTGACCGGCCGCCCGGCCCAGTTCGGCCGGGGTGTCATGGCCGAGGTGGGCGCCAAACTGATCGACAGGTTCGCGGTGAACCTGTCCCGGCTGCTGGAGGGCGGCGGCGCGGAACCGGCCGTGCCGGTGGAGAGCGCCCCGGAGTCACCGGCGGTCCCGGCGGTTCAGGAGGGCTCGGCGGTTCAGGAGGGCTCGGCGGGCTCGGCCGCGCCGAAGGCCCCGGAGCCCTCGAAAGCCCCGGCGAGCCCGGAAAGTGTGGCGATCTCGAAGGCTCCGGAGGACTTCGGGGGTGAGGTTCTCGGCGAGTCCTTCGGGCAGGGCGGGCCGCACCGCCATCTCAGCTCCGTCCCCCCGGCACGGGAGACCGCCGAGGCCGAGAAGGCCCGTGGCCGCGACATCCACCCGGCCGGCACCTCCCGGACCTCCCGGACCGCCGACGAGGAGGCCCTCGACCTCATGGAGATCGCCGGGCGCCCGCTGCTCAAACGCGTCGCCCCGCCGGTCGCCGTCCTGATCGGCCTCGTCCTGACCGGCTGGCTGATCCGCTGGGCGCTGCGCCACCGGAGCGACCGCGACCGCCCCGGCAAGCACTGAACTCTCCCCCGCCGGAACGGCTCAGTGAGCGAAAGCGTGGCTGTCGCGGCGCGGGGAGGGGCGTCGACGCGGCCCCACGACTGTGAGACGGTGGCGATCTGGTAGCAGTCCAATGACACTTCGCCTGTTCGCTCCAGATTCGGCCCGGGATCAGCCCCCTCGGCGCCGTATCCGCGGGGAGAGGCATGTTCAAGACGGCCGGCCGCGTCACACGGGAAGGACGCGAGATCACCTACCGCGTGCTGGGTGACGGGCCGCGCCCACCGTCTGGATCGGCGGAACCAACCTCGACGGACGGTTCCGGGTCATCGCCCAGGCCGCGGTGTTCGCCCCCGAGGGCGGTTGCCTGCTCGTGGACGCCGCCGGGGGCCGGCACGCCGAGCGGGAATGCCGGGAGAACGCCGGCCCAATCTTCCAACCTCGGTCGCGTCCCGTCACCTGTCCGATCAACCCCAAAAAAAGTTGGGAAACGGTACCAACCAGATTTGAGGGGCAAACCTGAAGACACAGATAGAGTGTTCAGACGGTTCCAGGTTGGCACAATTAAAATCTCAGATTTTCTGCGGTCGAACGGGCGATGGCGTATGGCCGAAAAAAGCAGGGGAAATCCGCCTGACGATCTGGTGAGTGGAGAGCGCATCGAGGCCGCCCGCCGCGCCAGGAAACTGTCACGACGAGCCCTCGCCGACCTCATCGGGTGCAGCGAGGAATGGCTCAGGCTCATTGAGAAGGGAAACCGGAAACTCGATCGGCTCTCCACCCTTCTCAAGCTCGCCGAAGTTCTTGAGGTGGAGGAGCTGTCCGAATTCCTCAGCGTCCCCACCAACCTACCTCTACCGCGCGCCGAAGCGGAGTATTCCGACATCGTCAACGTCCTGCTGCGTCTACGCGGGTCACCGGCCGAGGAGGTGCCGAGTGTCCACCGGTTGTGCGGGTACCTTTCGATGGCCTGGGACCTGTGGCAGCGCTCCCCCCGGCGCTACACCGAGACCCGCCGCGCCCTTCCCGGCCTGCTCCTGATGGCCGAGGCGTCGGCCGATCACGCCACCCCGGAAGACGTGGCCGCCACCGCGGTCAACCTCGTGCAGACCTACCGGCTGTTCTCGGCCTTCCTCCGCAAATGCGGCCAGCACGACCTCGCCCTGCTGGCCTCCGATCGCGCGCTGGTTCACGCCAGGCGCTCGACCGACCCGCTCATGACGGCGGTGGCCTACGGCGGGCTGGCCGAGGTGCTGATCCGGCTGGGCCGGGCCACCCTGGCCCGCGAGTTGTGCCTGGAAACGATCCAACGGGTCGATGCCCTCGACACACAGGGGCCCCAGGCCGTCTCGGTCGCGGGAGCCTGCTACCTGACCGCGGCTCTGGCCTGTGCCGCCGCGGGTGACCGGCTGCTCGCGGAGCAGATGCTGGAGTGGGCGCGGGAGAGAGGGGAACGGCTGGAAGCAGACCGGAACGACCTGCACTCCGCCTTCGGTCCCACCGATGTGGAACTGCACGCCGTACGGATCCATGCCTACCTCGGCCGGCACGGCCAGGCCATCAAGCTGGGGGAGAGTCTGGAGGTCGAGCACCTGTTCGCGCGAGAGCGGCAGGCCCGTCACTTCATCGCGCTGGCCGTTTCGCACGTGAGCGTCCACAACGCGACGGCCGCCGTCTTCGCTCTGCAGAAGGCCGTGCGCATCTGCCCGGAGGAACTCCGCTACGACCTGCTGGCGCGACAGGCCATATCGCTGCTGCACATGCAGAACAACGCGCTGATCAGGAGGGAGGTCCGGGATATCGCCCGCCTGGCGCAACCGGAGCGGTGATCCGCGGGCGGTTCTTTTCCCGGCGGCAGAATTCCTCTCTCCGCATGCGGGCCGACTGCCGCAGCCGAAGTGGTACGGCGGTTGCCGGCAAGGATAATGGGATGGACATGATACCCGTTGTCCATGTCGTGCGGGTTTTTCCCCGACGTGCGACGGCGCTTTTCTACTCCGCGATCCGGGTTCGCCCGGACCATTCGTAGACGGTCAGGGAACGGCCGTCCACATCGATGGTCCTGTCAGTCGGCACGAAATGTTCGTAGCCGTTGCCGCAGGGGATTTTGATCTTCTCGGCGCCGGGCTTGACATGGTGGACGCGCTGGTCGTCGGGCAGGCCGGCGGGGCCGCCCACGAGGATCACGTTGGGGATTTCGCCGTTCACGGCGCCACCCGCCGGGCCGGAACCTCAACCTCAAGACGTTGTCGGAGGCAGGAGACGAATTCCGTCGCCGGTCTCGGTTCTTCGACGCCTTCACCAGGGATCCCGATAAGGAATCCGCCGTCGTTCCTCATGTTTTCCTCCGTATGCTCTCCTCCGCCTTGGACAAGACGGCAAGCATCTCATCTTTTCTTCCTGAGGGGTCCAACAAAAATTGGAGAGGCTTGACCCACCGGATTTGCAGGGCAAATCAACGAAAACCGATACCGTCTCCCGGCGGCCTTGGGCGGGTACAACTAAATTTTTTCCAGGTCTTTCGGCGATCGAATGGGCGATGGCACACGGCCGGACTGGCGGGGAAATATGCCCGACGACCTGGCCGATGGTGAACGCATTGAGGCCGATCGCGGGCTGAATCGTGGCCGGCTCAAATGGAACGGTAAGGGAAATCTTCCTTGTCCGCGCGCCGATTGGATGGGCAGACTCATTTCTCTCTCACCATTATCGGCAAGGGTCATGGGGCGGGTGCGATATTCGTGCCGGTCGAGGTTTCTGCCGGATCGACCACCGCGTGATCGATCAGGCCGCCTCGGACCCCTCAGTCCCGAAAGCGTGACGGCTCATGTGCCCGTCCGCCGCGACGAGGTGAATACAGGATAGGAGTTCGCGATGTCGGCATCCGAAACAGAACCGATCGCGGTGATCGGAATGGGCTGCAGATTTCCCGGCGGGGTCCAGACACCGGGCGGTCTGTGGAGGCTGGCGGCCGAGGGGCGGCAGACGGCGGGGCCCGTACCCCCCCACCGCTGGGACGCGAAACGGCTGGCGGCCCTGCATGACCCGCGGCTTGAGGCTCCGGCGGCCGTCGGGTGCTTTCTCGAAGGAGACGTGTGGGCCTGGGAGCCGGAGGCGTTGTCGGTGGCCCCCACGGAGCGGGAGTGGGTGGATCCACAGTCACGGGTGATGATGGAGGTCGCCTGGGAGGCGGTGGAGCATGCCGGCATCCCCGTGAGCCGTGTCCGCGGCTCACGGACCGGTGTCTACATAGGGACGTACGCTCAGGACAATCTCTTCCGCGAGGCGCGCCCGGTCGAGGACGCCCCCAACAGCCCTTACCTGTTCGGGAACTACACGGCCGGCACCGCGGGACGCGTCGCCTTCGCGATGGATCTGCGTGGCCCGGTGATGGTGGTGAGCACACACTGCTCGTCGGGCCTGGTGGCGCTGGATGTGGCCTGCGGGGCTTTAACGCTGGGCGAGTGCGACATGGCGCTGGCCGGCGGCGTGCTGCTGATGCTCGCCCCACAGACCCACTACCTGGAGGCGCCGCTGCTGCTGTCGGGACACGGTGCCTGCTACGCCTTCGATCCACGTGCCGACGGGTACGTGCGTGGTGAGGGCGCCGGGGCCGTGGTTTTGAAGCGGCTCGCCGACGCCCTGCGGGACGAGGACCGGGTGCTCGCGGTGATCCGCGGAAGCGCGGTCAACAACGACGGGCAGTCGACCCGGCTCACCGCTCCGTCCACCGAGATGCAGCAGCAGCTGTTTCGGGCGGCGGTGGAGAGAGCGAAGATCGACCCGGGTGAGGTCGGCCTGGTCGAGGCGCACGGACCCGGCACCGGGGTGGGCGACCCGATCGAGTACACCTCGATAAACGCCGTCTACGGCAGAGGCCGGGGCCGATGCGCCCTGGGGTCGGTGAAGACGAACATCGGGCACTCGGAGCCGGTCTCCGGCATCGCCGGCTTCATCAAGACGGTGGAGTGCCTGCGCCGAGGCGTGATCCCGCCCAACCAGAACTTCGCACGGTGGAATCCGGGAATCGACCGGAAGACGCGGTCGCGGCTGTTCGTCCCCACCGAGCCGACCCCTTGGCCGGTCAAGGGCGCCTCCCGGCTGGCCGCGGTGTGTTCCTACGGTGTCAGCGGCACCAACGCGCATGTGGTCGTGGAAACGGCCCCCACCGCTCGAAGGCCGGCTGCCGCGAAACGGAGGCCCGCTCCGGGCACACGGCGGCTTTTCCTGCTGTCCGGCAACTCGGCCGAATCACTGGCCGCCTCCGCCTCCCGCCTCGCCGACTGGGTGGAGGGAGACGGCGCGTCGACGGATTTGGCGGACACCGCGCACACCCTGGCGATGCGCCGCGGCCACGCCGACCACCGCCTCGGGGTGATCGCGGACACCACGGACCAACTCGCCGGACGGGCGCGGGCGTTCGCCGAGGGCAGGGAAGCCGAGGGGACGGCGACCGGGACACCGGTGCTGCCGCCGGGACACCCGGGGCCGGTGTTCGTCTTCACCGGACAGGGCTCACAGTACCCGGGAATGGGCCGGAGCCTGCTGAACGACGAGCCGGTGTTCGCTCAAGTGATCGACGAGTTGGAGCCGCTGATCCGCGCGGAGTCCGGCTTCTCGCTTCGGGAGATGATCACGAAGCCGGAAGGCCCGGCCGGTGTCGACCGGATCCAGCCCACCCTGTTCGGCATCCATGTGGCGCTGGCCGCGCTGTGGCGCTCGTGGGGGGTGGAGCCGGCCGCGGTGATCGGCCAGTCGCTCGGCGAAGTGGCCGCGTCGGTCGTCGCGGGCGCGCTCAGCCTCGAAGACGGCGTGAAGGTGATCTGCCGTCGCGCGACCTTGCTGGCCCGCGTCGCCCACGGGGCGATGGCCTCGGTGATGCTCGGCGCGGCCGACACCCAGGCCGCGATCGACGCCGCCGGCGCCGACGGGGTCTTTCCGGGGGTCCTCACCGGCCCGCGCACAACGGTGATCTCCGGGGACGCGGCACAGGTCCGCGGCCTCGTCGAGCACTGGAACGCGCGGGGCGTGGTGGCCCGCATGATCGACGTCGGCGTCGCCTCGCACTCGCCACAGGTCGATCCCGTCATCGGCGAACTGCACGCCGTCCTGACGGAGGTGCGCCCCCACCGGCCCGGCGCCGTCGCCTTCTACACCACCGTCACGGACGACCCGCGCGCACCCGGCCCGCTCGACGCCTCGTACTGGGTGCGCAACCAGCGTGACACCGTGCACTTCCAGCGTGCCGTGACCGCCGCGCTGAGCGACGGCCACCGGCTGTTCATCGAGTGCACCGCTCACCCCCTCGCCTCCCGCCCCATCCTCGACATCGCCCGAGAGGAAGGCGTCGAAGACGTGGTGACCGTGGGGTCGCTGCGCCGGGACACCGACGACCAGGAGGCGTTCCTCACCCATCTGGCCGCCGTGCACGCCGCGGGCTTCGACGGCATCGACTTCACCACGCGTTACGGTGACGGGCGGTTGGCCGACGCGCCCACCACCGCGTGGAACCGCACCCGTCACGGAGGCGCCGACACCCCCTACGCGCTCGTCGCCCCGCACCTGCCCGCCGCCGTCCAGCACCCGCTGCTCGGCGGCCACGTCCACGACCCCGACCAACCGCGGCGCCACCTGTGGCAGTCCCCCATCGGCCCCCGGCGGCTGCCCTGGCTGGCCGACCACCGGGTCGCCGGCACCCCCGTACTGCCCGGCACCGGCTACGCCGAGATGCTGCTCGCCGCCGGCGCCGAGGCCTTCGGCACCGACCGCGTCGCCCTGGACGACCTGCGCGTCGTGACCCCGCTGGTCCTGGACCCCGAGCCACAGGTCACCACCCGTCTCATCCGGGGGGACGACCGGCAGGCACGCGCGGAGATCATCACCCGCAGTGCCGACGGCCTGCTCGTCCACGCTCACGCCACGGTGCGGGCTCTTCCCGGCGACAGGCCCCCCGCCGAAACGGATCTGCTCCACCGTCCCACCGACGCGTGGACCGACACACCCCCCGCCGACCTGCACCGGCACTTCCGTGAACGTCACGACGTCTTCCACGGCCCCGCCTTCGCGGCCATCGACCGCGTCCAGATCCATCCCGACCGCGACCGGGCCGTCTCCTCACTGCGCATAGACGACAGCGCCCGGGTCTCCGCCGCCGCGCTACGGCTGCACCCGGTACTCGCCGACGAGTTCGTCCAGACCGCGGTGGCCGCCTGGCTGGCGCACTGCCCCGTCAGCCCCGGCCCCGTCGTCGTCGCCGGATTCGACGGGATAAGCGTGTACGGCCCCACCGGGCACGCCCGTGTGGCCTCAGTCACCGTGCATCGGGCCGACGACCTGACCTGCCACGCCTCCGGTCTCCTGACCACCGCCGACGGCACCGTCGTCGCCGAACTGCGTGGCCTGCGTCTGACCAACATCACCCCACCCGAGCAGCGCTACGCCGACCGGCTGGCCCACCTCGACTGGCGTCCCGAACCACCCCTGGCGGACGTGAAGTCCACCGGTCAGCGATGGCTGGTCATCGCTCCCGCCGACACCCTCTGGGGTGAACGGCTCCACCGCATGCTCGGCGAACACACAGCCGGCAGCCGTCTGCTCCCCTATCTCCCCGAGCGGCACCCGGATCTCCCCGAGCAGCCCGTGGACGACGCGGCGCTCACCGCGGCGCTGAACGACGAGACCTCCCAGCCCCGCGGTCACGTCCTGCTGATCCTCGACCGTCATGACGCCCAGAGCCCGCCGGCCGCCGCTCTCAACGCCGTCCGCCGCACCCTCGGGGTGCTCCGGCACCTCGCGACCCGCACGGCGTCGACTCACCTGTGGGTGATGTGGCGCGGCGGTGAGACGCCGAGCGCCGCGGGCGTCCGCGGCCTGCTGCGATCCGCCGCCTTCGAACACCCCGAACTGCACGCCGGCAGCGTGGAGATCTCCGGCGACACCCCCCTGGAAGCCGTGCTGCCCGACCTGCTCGCCGCCGGCCAGCCGATCCGCGAGGTCGCCTGGCGTGACGGCGTCCGCCACCTCGCCCGCGTCCGCCCGGGACCGGCCGCTCCCTCACCCCTGAGGAGACAGACCACCCTCATCCGGCCCGACGGCAGTTACCTGATCACAGGCGGCCTCGGCGGACTGGGCCTGCTGACCGCCGGGCGCCTGGCCAAACGCGGCGCCCGTCACCTCGTCCTGGTCGGCCGCGGCAGCCCCACCCCCGACACCGCACGGGAACTGGAGAACATCGGCGCCATCGGCACCCGCGTCGACCTCGTTCTCGGAGACATCGCCGCGGCGGACGTCATCGACCGGGCCCTCACGGCGGCCTCCGGCTCGGGCGGTGTGCTGCGCGGCGTCATCCACGCCGCGGGCGTGGTCGAGGACGCCACTCTCACCAACCTCGACGACGAGCTCCTGCGACGGGTCTGGCGTGGCAAGGCCGCGGGCGCCTGGGCCCTGCACCACGCCACTCTCCGGCTGGACCTGGACTTCTTCGTCGTCTACTCCTCCATCGCCTCCCTGATCGGCTCCCCGGGCCAAGGCGCCTACGCCGCCGCCAACGCCTATCTCGACTCCCTCATCGCCCACCGTCGCGCCCACGGCCTGGCCGGCACCGGGATCAACTGGGGCGCCTGGTCCCAGGCGGGCCGCGGGCGGCACCTCGCGGACCGAGGTTTCATCATGATCAACCCGGATGACGGTCTCGACGCCTTCGAGCGCATCCTCGGCGAAGACCATCGCCAGGTCGCCTACTCCCCGATCGACCCCGTCCTGTGGACCGCCCCCTACCCCGCCCTGAAGAACTCCGCTCTCCTGGCCGATCTCCTGACCGGTCACCCGGTCTCCGCGGAACACGGCGGCTCGCCGATCCGTGACGCGCTCCTCGCCGCCGGCGGCCCGTCCGAACGTCACCGGACCCTTCAGGAGTTCGTCATCGGCCAGGTCCGCGAACTCCTCGGCGACACCACCCGGCACATCGGGGCCCATACAAGCCTGGTTCTCCTGGGTCTCGACTCGCTCGGCGCCGTCCAACTGCAACAGCGCCTGTCCAGCAACCTGCGCATCACCATCCAGCCCGGCGTCATCTGGACGAAACCCAGCGCCGCCGCTCTCACCGGCTGGCTCCTGGATCACATGACCCTGGTTCCCGACAGCGAGGTAACAGACTGATGGGCCGCTACAGCCGCCTGCGCTACATCCAGACCCTGGATCCGGAGCGCGACTACGAGGAGATCTTCCAGCTCACCACCCGCTACGAGTTCCCCTGGGACTACAACACCGGGTACTCCTTCGCCTTCATCACCGACTTCGTCATCCCCTCGATCACCCACACCCTCGCCTCGACCGGAGAGTTCGCCCATCACAGCATGAAGCGCTACGACGACACCATGCTGTTCCCCTTCGACACCCACCGCCACGGCATGGAAACCCCCGACGGACGCGCCACCGTCCGCGAGCTGAACCGGATCCATGGGCACTACGAGATCGACAACACCGACTATCTACACATCCTCGCCGGCCATCTGGTGTCCGCGATCGACTGGATCAACGCCTACGGCTGGCGGAGGCTGTCCGAGCCCGAAGAACGCGCCCTGGTCCTGACGCATCGTCGTCTCGGCCGGCTGATGGGCATCAAGGACATTCCCGAGACGTACGAGGGCTTCAAAGCCTGGCTCGAAGCCGACATCAAGAAGCGCGGCGCCTGGCACTACGCCAACAGCGCCATGGTGGGTTACGTCCTGGGCATCATCGCCGATCTCTGCCCACGGGGCACCGGGGCGATCGCCGCCCGGGGCATCGTCTCCCTCCTGGACGACGACATCCGGATCATGCTCGACCAGCCCAGGACGCCCGCCTGGTTCTCCGCCACCGTGCGCCGGGCCCTGCGCGCCCGGGGGCGCCTCCTGCGTCTCGCCCCGCCCCGCCGCCGCCCCTACATGCGCACCCCCCACTCCTACCCCCATGGATGGAGCCTGGAGCACCTCGGCCCCCGGCACCTGAAAGGGCGGGAAACATGACCACGTCTCATTCCCCGCGGGCCGACGCCCCCGTGGAAACGCGTCGGCGCACCCGGCCGGTCCTCTGGTTCGCCGCCATCGGCGTCGTCTGCACCGCCTTCGCACTTTTCGCCTGGACCGCCTGGATCGTCACAGGTCGCGCCATTCCTACCGCCACCGGCCCGACCCCGGTCCCGCTCGCCTATCAGATCGGCGCCTGGGCGATCCAGGGCATGTCGGTAGCGGCGATCGTCTGGAGCGTGGTCCACGTCGTCCGGCAGTGCAGACGACAGCGTCGCGTCACCTACGACGCGCTGGCCCTGATCGGCGGCACCCAACTCGCCTGGCTTGAGCCGTACATGAACTTCTTCAGACCCGCGGCCGAAACCTACAACTCCTACTACTTCAACCTCGGGTCCTGGGGGCCTTACCTGCCCGGATTCCTCAACCAGGAAAATTTCCGTGAACCACTTCCACTCCTCTACGAAATCGCCTACGGCGCATATTTTCTTCTTCTGGCGAAGTTCGGCTGCAGGGTGATGAACCTGTGCGCGCAACGCTGGCCTCACATGAGCAAGGCCGGCCTTATCGGATGCCTCTTCGCGACGTTTCTTATTATCGAGCCATTCGTCGACAACCTATATGTGCGACTCCATTTCTATCAGTTCTGGAACACGATTCCCGAGCTCACGCTCTGGAGCGGTGAGACCTACCAATACCCGATATATGAAGCCGTTGTGGCCAGCGCACTCTTCACCTCTTTTGGCGCTCTCCGCCATTTCCGCGACAACTACGGGAACTCTCTCGGAGAGCGAGGTGCCGATGAATCAACCAGGCCGCTCCTCCGTTCGACCGTGCTGCGCTTCTTCGGTGTCACCGGATGTCTCAACCTGGTGTTCGGCGCGTACGTATTCATCTACGCCTGGAGCAGCGTCTACGGCGGGCCGATTCCCGGCAACCCTCCCAGCTACATGCTCAACAACGTCTGCGGGGTGGGCGCGGAACAACCCTGCTCCGTGTCCAACGTCCCCATCACACGGTGAAACCCGGCTGGGCGGTCCGATCACGAACGAGTGGCGCCTTAGAGCTCTCCGGGCGGACTGCCCCGGCGGGCAACCTTTCGAAGGTGAACCCATATTCCATAAGACGGAGAACGTGTCCGGCCCATCATGACGCTCCTGGTGGCCCCGCCCATCGTCGTGATGGCCGGCTACGCCGGACCAGGGCGCGAGGTCTGGATGCTGGAGGGCTCGCTGAGCCTGCCCCACCGGGCCCAGCCCTGGATCCGCCTGCTGGCGGGCGTCGGCCTCGTCCACGTGTGCATGGTGGGCTTCGTCGTGCTGACACAGCTCTACACGCCGCTCACCTACCTCATCGACCTTCCCCCCTGGTTCGAGCGGCCGACATGATCACCGCGTCCTCCCGCGCGCGGCACGCCGTGGTGATAGGAGCCGGTATCGCCGGGCTCGCCGGGCTCGCCGCCGCGCGGGAGGACGCGACCATGTTCCGCGACCTCGCCCGCGTGACCAACCTGCTCGCCCACCCGGCGACGTTCGTCCGGCCTCGCCACCTGGCACGAATCCTGCGCTCCCGGCTCAGGACGACATCACGCCGGTTCGGCGCCCACCCCAAGGCGAGCCGGCGGAACGGCGCATCCGGCCCGCCCGTTCCCAGGGGGTGAGCGGCGCCCCCGTCCAGCCAGGTCGCGGGTCAGCTCCAGGTCATGTTGATCTCACGCTGGAAGTCGACGTATCCGGCACGTTCGAATGCTCGGGCCATCGGGACGTTTCCGATGTCCGTGGACGCGCGGATCCGTGGGACGTCCTGTCGCGCGAGGATCCTCGTGCCCTCGGCGAGCAGGTCGTCGATGTGGCCGTTCCCCCGGTGCGCGGGCAGGACGCCGACATAGGCGATGACCGGGTTGTAGCCGTTGTGGCTCGGGATGACGAATCCCACGGACTGGCCGCCGGGCGTCATCGCGATCCGCCACCGGTCCCGCGGGCCGGGGTAGAGCGCCAGCTCTCCGTCGTACTGCTCGGCCGCCACCCGCGCGGCCGGCATCCGGGTCAGCTCGGCGCGGCTGTGGGCGTCGAGGGTGCCCTCCAGGACGAGGGTCATCAGCTCGACGAGCTCCTCGCGGTCGCCGACCGGCCTGAACCTCAGGCGCCCGCTCCGCTCGGGAACCGGCGTCCCGGGACGCCACTCAAGGCGCAGCCGTTCGACGAGCAGCCGGGCGCCGGTCCGTTCCAGAACGGCTACGCGGTCTTCGACGGCACGTCTGGCCGTCTCGTCGTCGCGCCACCGAGGGGGGAGGAACCGGCTGTACTCAGGCGGATGGACGCCCGCCGGCAGGACCGCGCCCATCGCGGTCTCAAGCAGCCGGAGCCCGATGTCGAGGCGCTCCGGCTCATCTGTGGCGTCGTCGAGGTCGAAGGTGTCCAGCATGAACGGCGGGTCGCCCTCGCGCCGCGTCCACCAGGCCAGCCTGGCGGCAAGACGGTCTCCCCGCAGCGCCATCCACATCCACTCGGGCCGCCGGCGGCCGGAGTCGAGGTCGTGCGCCAATTCGTCGTTCAGGACGTAGGGCAGGCGGCAGAAGAGTTCGATTTCCTCGCGCCCGGTGATAGGGCGCATGATCAGGTCGTTGTGGGTCAAGGCACTTCCCTCTGGCAGGTGTGCCCGCTCGTCCCGGGGTCGGCTATCCGGCCGTACCCCGGGAGGGAACCGGCACGACGGTCATGGCGAGCATCGGCTTGTCCCTCCTTTCGCCGTTCAGGTCCGGCCGTCGGCGGCCGGGGGTTGGCGAAGTTCTATCCGACGTTTCCCCGGGTGCGCAAACCCTTTTCGCGCCCCGGGGCGCCGAAGCGGGGTACGAGACCGGTCCAGGCCCGGGGCCCGCCCTTCGGGACCTTGGCATATCGGACCGGAAACTATTAAAAATAGGCCAATAAATCCATAAGCCAGACAATGGTCTCCCCGGCCGGGGGAACACCTCAAAGCGTGATCAATGGTCCGGACTGCAGCGTGGTCGTCATCACCTACAACGACGCCACGCGGCTGCCCAGGGCCGTGCGGTCCGTGCTGGGCCAGTCGCTGCGGAACGTTGAAGCGATCATCGTGGACGACGCGAGCACCGACGACACGGCACGGATGGCGCGAAGGCTCCAGCGGGAGGATCGAAGGGTCCGCTACCTGCGGCGGGAGGTCAACAGCGGCGGTTGCGGAGCACCGCGGAACGACGGCGTCGCGGCGGCCCGCGCGCCGTACGTCATGTTTCTCGACAGTGACGACGAGCTGACCCGGCACGCCTGCAAGAGCATGCTGCTGGAGGCCGAACGGACCGGCGCGGACTTCGTCACCGGGCAGATCTCCCGGTTCTACGACCGGAGCGGCAAGACCAGGCGCTACTACCCCGAACTGTTCACCCGCCGCAGGACCGTCGAGGGGATCGCGCGGGAGCCCGAGATGTTTCTCGACTCCTTCAGCACCAACAAGCTCTACCGGGCCGAGATGCTCAGGCGGCTGCCGTTCCGGGAGGACCTGCACTACGAGGACCACGTCTTCACCACCGAGCTCTACTGCGCCGCCCGGCGGTTCGCCGTAGTCCCGTGGGTGGTCTACCTCTGGCATCGGGCGGCGGAGGAGAGCGAGTCGCGGCTGTCGATCTCGTTGAACATCGGGGAGATGGACAACGTCCGGCAGCGGATCCGGGCGGCCCGCCTCAGCGACGGCATCCTGCGCGAGAACGGCCTCGGCCACCTGGTCACCGCGCGGCAGCGCCGGTTCGTCCGCCAGGACCTGCGGGTCTACCTCAACCCGCTGCCCTCGCGTGGCCCGGTGTGGGCCGAGGAGTTCGCCTCGCTGGTCCGCCCCTACCTGGCGGAGCTGGAACCGGCGGTGTTCGAGCCGGTCGACCCCGTCGTCCGGGTCTGCTGCCACTTCATCCTCGACGGCCCGGCCGACGAGCTCGTGGTGGCCGCCAGGTCCCTGAGCGAGCCGAAGGCCGCGCCGCGCTTCGCCGTGCGGGAAGGCGGGCGGACCTACTGGGGCACCGCCCAGGCCCGGGAGCTGGACATCACCTCGCTCCGGATGGCCGAGCTGCCCTACAGCGCGACCCGGCTCCGCCACGAGGCCGCCTTCGACACCGATGGCACGCGGATCACGTTGACGGTCAGGACCTACGACCCGTTCGGAGTGCTGGCCGCCACCCCGGACTGGAGCGCGTTCATGGAGTTCAAGAACCACCGGGTGAGGCTGGCACCGCGCGCGCAGGACGACGGCAGCCGGCTGAGCGAGGTGACCGTCGACCTCTCCAGGCTGCGGCAGGGCCGCCTGGGGCATGACAGCCACTACGACCCGAAGATCTCGATCGTCCGCGCCGACGGCCGGATCACCTCGGACCGGCTGCTTGTCGATCCGGCCGCCGAACCGGTCACGATCGCCTTTCCCTGGCACCGGGTCACGGTGCGGGCGCAAGGACAGGCCGCGTTCCTGCGGGTGCGGTGGCGGCGGGAGGGGCTGCTCCGGTGGGTGGCGCCCCTGCTCGGCAGGGCCCGCGACAGTCTGGTGCGACGGCTGAGCGGACCCGATCTGAAGCTCCGCGTCTACAAGACGCTGATCAGGGTCGTCCCGCCCCGCGAGGACCTGGTCCTGTTCGAGTCCGACGTCGGCGCCGGCTGCACCGGCAGCCCGCGCTACATCTACGAGGAGCTCAGGCGGCGGCGGGTGCCGTTCGACATGGTCTGGTCGGTCGCCGCGAACCGGCGTAACTTCCCCTCGGACGCCGGGCTGGTGCGGCGGATGAGCTGGCGCTACCTGTGGACCATGGCGCGAGCGGGCTACTGGGTGGACAGCCACGGCCTGCCGCTGGCCTACCCCAAGCCCACCGGAACCCGCTACCTGCAGACCTGGCACGGGCAGGGACTCAAGACGGTCGGCTTCGACGCGCCCGACCTGCGCGCCGACTTCGCCGAGCCCAGGGCGCGCTGGCGGGCGGCCGTGGCGCGCTGGGACGCGCTGGTCTCGCCGAGCGCGGAGTTCGAGCGGATCTTCCTGCCGTCCAACGGGTACGAGGGGCCGGTGCTGAGGTACGGCTCGCCCCGGTGTGACGTGCTCGTCCACGGCGACGAGGACGCGGTACGGCGGGCGAAGGACCGTCTGGAGATCCCTCGGGGACTCAGGGTGCTGCTGTACGCGCCCACCTACCGGGACCGGGCGAAGTCCTCGGGGATGTCGGTCCGGGCCGACCTGGACATGATGGCCGAGGCGCTCGCCGGAAGCTGGGTGGTGATCCTGCGCACCCACCCGGTCGAGCGCTACCGGGTGCCTCAGCGCCTGCGCCACTTCGTCCGCCCGGCCGGATCGTACCCTGAGGTCAACCACCTGATCCTGGCCTCGGACGCGCTGCTGACCGACTACTCGTCGCTGATGTGCGACTACGCGGTGACCGGCCGGCCGATGCTGTTCCTGATCGACGACTGGGACGAGTACCGGCGCGTGGAGCGGGGCGCCCACCACGACCTGCCCGCGATCGCCCCCGGCCCCTGCCTGACCACCACCGAGGAGCTGATCCACGCGCTGCGCGACCTCGACGCCGTGGCCGCGTCGTTCGCCGCGAGATACACCGAGTTCCACCGGCTGTGGTGTTCGGATGAGAGGGGCCACGCCACCGCGAAGGTGGTGGACGCCTTCTTCGGCCCCGCTCCGCGCCCCCTCCCCGATCCGGTGGAGAACGGCGCTTCCGCGGGTGACCGGAGAGGGGCGAAGGAGCGGGAGCCGGCACGGAGCAGGGGCTCGGCGGGCGACCGGGATCCGCTCCCGCCGGGGTGGCGGCGGTGAGCGGCCGGCCGAGGTCCGTCCTGTTCGCCTGCATGGACGCCGACACGCTCGGCGGGATCCAGCGGGTGACCCACACCGTGGCGCAAGGGCTGGCCGAGCGGGGGTACGACGTCCACGTGCTCGGACTGCACCGGGCCGAGACCCCGTTCCGCTACGTGCGACGGCCCGGCTACCGGCAGCACGTGATCCACCGCACCCCGATGGGCGGCCTCTCGTGGCTGGGGACGCGCCGGGAGCGCCGCCGGCTCGGAAGGCTGCTGCGCGAGCTGGGCCCCGGCTTCGCGGTGCTCACCTCGCCGGGCGTGGTGTCCCGGCTCAAGGACCTGCTCCCCGAACGGCTGCTGCCCATCGGGCAGTACCACGGGTCCTACGAGCACGCGCGGGGCTCCTGGCACCTCGGCTCGGTCCGCGGCCACTACGGCGACCTGGAGCAGGCGGTGTTCCTCAGCGAGGACGACGCGCGGCTCTTCTCCGAGCACGCGCTGCTGCCCAACACCTGGGCGATCCCGAACCCGCTGCCCGCCTGGCCGGAACGGACCGCCACGCTGACCGGTCACCGGGTGCTCGGGGTGGGCAGGCTGGAGGGCGTCAAACGGTTCGACCGGTTGATCTCGGCCTTCGCCGAGGCCCGCCGTACCGTGAACACCGTGAACACCGGGAACACCCGGCACACGGGGGGCGGGGGCACGGACGGGGACGGGGACTGGGAGCTGCGTCTGATCGGCGAGGGCACGGAGCTGGAGAGACTCCGGGCACACGCGAGGGCGTGCGGAGTGGCGGACCGGGTGGTGTTCCGCGGCGCGGTGCCCGCCGCCGACATGGGCCGCGAGTACGCGAACGGGTCGGTGCTGGGGCTGTCCAGCGAGCACGAGGGGCTGCCGCTGGTGCTCGGCGAGGCCGCGTCCCACGGCGTGCCCTCGGTGGCGTTCGACGTGTCGGGCGGGGTGCGGTCACTGGTCGTCGACGGTGAGACCGGCCTGCTGGCGCCCCCGGCGGACGTGCCGGCCCTCGCCGCCGCGCTGGCCCGGCTGACGGCCTCGGAACGGGAGCGGCGGCGGCTGGGCACCGCCGCTCGCGCCCATGCCGAGGCGTTCCGCCCCGAACGGGTTCTGGACCGCTGGGAGACGCTGTTCGACCAGGTCACCCGTTGACGGTGGCCGGCTCGTTGCGCGGCAGGGGCACCCCGGCCAGCACGAGCTGACCCGAGGTGAGCCGGGCGCCGAGCGGGTTCGGCTCGCGGAGCCGTACCAGCCGGTCGAAGGCCACCCGTTTGACCCGGGACAGTTTCCGCTTGGCCGCGGTCCGCTCGTAGGCGACCATCCGCGAGGTCTCGGTCTTCGGCGCCCCGCTGAGCTCGTAGCCGTAGGCTTCCAGCCGGTCGCCGAGGACGCTCTCGCAGAGCGAGACCTCCCAGGGGTCGAGCCGTTCACGCCAGGTGCCGGTCCGCGAGGTGGTCACCTCGTCGCGGGTACGCGCGTGCCAGGACTTGTGCGCGGGGCAGGCGACGTCGGCCACCCGCCTCGGCTCGCACATGTCCGGGCCGTAGTCCTCGCCGAGAAAGTCGCAGAGCCTGCGCAGGTGGGCCTCGGGGTCCGCCGTCAGGTCCTCGTACCGCAGCTCGTGGTAGCTGCCCTCCGGGAGCTTCGGCGCGCCGTGCCGGGCGAAGTCGATCGCCTCGGCCCAGGCGGCGACCGCGCTGTAGACGCTCCCGCTGTACCAGGGCATCTCCTTCAGCGACGCCACGCAGTCCCGGCCGTCCCTGATCAGGTGGACGAACTGGGCGTCGGGGAAGAACCTGAGCAGCACGTCGATGTTCTGGAAGTAGGAGGGCCGTTTGTCCCCCCAGCGCGGCTTGCCGTGGTGGGCCGCGTAGAAGCGCAGCACGATTCCCAGCGCCGAGCCGAGCGTCGGCGGTCCGGCGACGATCTCCTTGACCACCTCCTCCCCGTCCAGCCGCAGCTCGTGGAAGCGCGACTGCCGGCGGTTGACCACCCATTCGGCCAGCTCTCGCCTGCGCGCCGAATCGTTCAGATCGCCGAAGTGCAGCCGCCGCTGGTAGGCGGTGACCATGAACCGGGTCTCCGGGGGAATCGCGATGCGCGGGTGGGCGTGCAGCATGAGCTGAAGCATCGTCGTCCCCGACCGGGGACAACCCACGATGAAGATCGGTCGATCCGACTGCATTCTCAGACCTTCGCCAGTTCGCCCAGCTGCCGGGTGGTGAGCTGCGCGGCCACGGGGCTCGGCTCGCGGAACCGGTTCAGGCGGTCCCGCATCTCCTTGCGCCGCCGCGCCCAGCGCCGCTTGGCCGCGGCCCTCGCGCAGGCGTCGACATGGGTCTTGCCGGCCTTGGGCGCCCCGCTCAGCTCATAGCCGTTGGCGGTCAGCCGCTCGGCCAGCACGGTCTCGCAGACCGAGACCTCCCACGGCTCCAGCCTCGCCTTCCAGGAGCCCGACCTGGCGGTGGTCACATCGCCGTGGGTGTTGCTGTGCCAGACCTTGTGCTGCGGGATCGCCATCCGGGCCACGTGGTACGGCTCGCTCATCGCCGGGTCGTACTCCTCGCCGAGGAAGTCGCACAGCTTGCCGAGCTCGGTCTCCGGGTAGGCCGTCAGGTCCTCGTAGCGCAGCTCGTAGTAGGTGTCGGCCGGGAGGTTCCTGGCGTGCCTGCGGCCGTAGTCGATCGCCTCGGCCCAGTTGGTCACCGCGTGGAAGACGTCCTTGGTGTACCAGGGCATCTCCTTCAGCGACGCCACGCAGTCCCGGCCGTCCCTGATCAGGTGGACGAACTGCGCGTCGGGGAAGAGCCGCGTCAGCAGGTCCACGTGGTGGTAGTAGCTCGGGCGCTTGTCGCCCCAGCGGGACTTGCTGTGCTGCTCGGCGTAGGAGCGGAAGGTGATCCCCATCGCCGAGCCGAGCGTCGGCGGCCCGGCGACGATGTCCTCGATCAGCTTCTCTCCGTCGATCTTGAGCTCCTTGAACTTGGTGTCCTTGTCGCTCACGATCCACCGGCCCAGCCTGCGCCGGTTCCCCTGCTCGCGCAGGTCCCCGAAGACGAACCTGCGGTAGTAGCCGGGCACCACGAACCGGGTTTCCGGCGGCACCGCGATGCGCGGGTGCGAGTGCAGCATGAGCTGCAGCATGGTGGTGCCGGAACGCGGACAGCCGATCACGAAAATCGGTCGGTCGGACTGCATGACAACGAACCCCCGTAGAAGATGATCAGACAGCTACGCGCTGCGTGTTTTCCGGGCGCGGCACGGCGGGCACGGCCCTGGTGAACAACCACATCCGGTAAATCAGAAAGACCTCGTTCAGCAGGAGCAGCACCCCGGCCACGATCGACACGGGGACGAGCGCCGCCGTCCCGATCAGCGGGCCGACCACGAACACGGCGGCGTGGAACTCGATGCCGCTGATCAGGTGGCTGCGCACCCGGTGCCGGGTGAGGAGGCGACCCGCCCTGCGACGCAGGCCGGGCCTTCTGAGCGGCCGGTACGCCAGGGAGCGGGCGCTCTCCGGCCGCTCGGGGCGGTTCTCCCTGACCACCTCGCGAACACGCTTCATCTGCGGCGCGTTCACGTAACGGAACAGGTCGAGGACGGCCACCCCCGCGCCGAGCAGGATGTAGGAGACGTCTCCGGTCAGCGCGTACTGCCCGGACGCCAGACCCGCCGCGCAGCAGACCACGCGGATGCGGTCGCCCACGTAGTCGAGCCAGAGCCCGAACGCGGTGCCCGTCTCCTTAAGCCGGGCGATCTTCCCGTCCATGCAGTCGATCATGAAGCTCACGTAGAACAGCGCGGCCCCCGCCACGAGCTGTCCGAACGCGAAACAGACCGCCGACCCCAGTCCCAGGACCAGCGACAGACGGGTGAGCCCGTTCGGGGTGACGTCGGTGTGGTTGGCGATGAGAAGCGTGAGCCTGCACGCCACCGGGTCGACCAGGAAAACCGTCCACCAGGAGTCTCTTCGTTTCCGGGTCGCGTGAACGTCGTTCAACGAATAGGCCCTCATGCCTTCCAGAATGGCCACCCAGAGTGATCGAAGGTTGACACTCTGGCGCCATGAGGGAATCTCCATACCGGTTCTTGACCGGCAGCGTCACCCTGAGGCGTGCGGGCCCGTGCCGCCGAGGTCACGCGGCCCCCCGCCGGGGCCGCTCCGGCCCCCTCCGTAACCGGGCAGCAGGGACAGGAACAGGACGCCGATGATCATCGGCGCCACCATGTAACGGTAAAGCTGCGCGGGGTTGGCCAGCAGCACGCCGAGCTGCTGACCCAGGACGACGGCCGCGAGCACCATCACGGTCCGGTCCCGGCGGGCGTGGGCGTGGGCGACGACCACCGCGTAGGCGAGGTAACACCAGATCGCGCCCCGCCAGAACAGCCACACCAGCCAGGGCTCCCGGGCGGCGTCCCGGAACGCGGTCGCCGCGTCGCGCAGCGGGGCCGACAGGGGGCGCGGGGCGAGAATCGGCCGGTAGGGGCCGGCCCTCATCTCGGCGTTCCAGCGCGCCCAGCCGAACAGGTCGTCCGGCACACCGACACCGTGCACGGCCGTCCGCGCGGAGGGCCCGCCCGCGCCCTCGACCACCTTCCACGCGATCGAGCCCCGGCAGAGCCGCGCGGCGGCGACCACGGCGGGCGTACGCAGGATGACCCGCCTCCAGAGCGCGATCAGCTCCCCGTTGCGGGCGTCGGCGGCGGCGGTGAACCCGGGGCGCTGCGTGGTCGGGTCCGTGGTGTGACAGTCGGCCGATCCCCGCCAGTGGGACAGGGGCGCGACCCCGGCCATCACCGCGGTGTCCCTCGGGGTGAAGGAGTCCCTCGCCCGCTTGAACGCGACCGCGATGTCGCCGTACGCCGTGGCGTAGGTCAGGCTGGGCGGGGCACCCGGTATGCCCATCGCGGGGAAGACCACCCCGGTCAGCGTGAACGCGAGCAGCAGCGGCACGCCGACGACCGCGAGCAGCCGCAGGCGCGTCCCCCGTAGCGACCAGACGATGAGCGGCGCGGCGATGGCGACGAACAGGAACCCGTTGTTCCTGAAGACCACCATGCCGGTGAGCTCCGCCCCGAGCGCCACGAGCGTGGCCGTGGTCCGGCGCGACACCAGCCGGGCGAGCGTCGCCGTGGCCAGCACGGCGCAGACGGTGAACGGCACGTCCTTCCAGACCGTCACCACGAAGGAGCCGGTGGCCGGCAGCACCGGAACCGCGATCGCCGCCAGACCGGCCGCGATCGGCGGAGCGCCGAGCCCGCGCAACGCGGAGGCCGCGTAGGCCAGCGCCCCGGACATCGCGACCGTCTGCGCGAGCGTGAGCGCGCCGAGATCGCCGGTGAGCCGCAGCGAGAGCCAGACCAGCCCGTCGTAGGCCACCGAGTGGTTGGCCATCCAGTGGCCGGTGGTGACGTGCCACACGTAGGAGATCGAGTCGTAGCTCATGAGGCCGGGGTAGAAGGCCGCCCACCAGAGCAGGAAGAGCACCTGGGTGCTCAGCAGGACGATCAGTGGCAGGCGGCCGGAACCCGCGGCCGGGACCGTCCCAGCCCCGGTGGAGGCCCCCTCAGCCCCGGCGGCGGGAGCCCGAGTTCCGGCGGAGGCCCCCTCAGCCCTGACTGAGGCCGTCCCGGCCCTGACGGCGGGCGCCTGACTCCTGAGGCGAGCGAGCATCTCTCTCCCATGAACGTGCGAGGACCGGTCCCTGACGTGGGAGAACCGGCTGTGAGCATGCGGAGACCCGTTCCGGGCGGGCCGGGCGGGCCGGACGGGCGGTGGCCGGACGGGGTGCCGACGTCACGGCCCGACGCAGGCGCAGGCCGAGCAGGGTCGCGATCACGGCGGCGGAGAGCGCCATGGCCGACTCGACGCGGGGAACGACCGGCAGCGGGACCAGGCAGCCGGCGCCGAAGGCGGCCAGACCGGCCGCCCAGCCGGCCGCGTTGAAGCGGTGCAGGCCCAGCGCGACGATCCCCGCCTGGAACATCAGGCACGCCATGTGGCAGCCGCCCACCAGGCTCAGCGCCACGAGGTCGAGCGTGCCGACGCCGTATCGGGGGCCGAAGGTCAGCCGGAGCAGGCCGGGTCCGGCCAGGCCGCCGACCCCGGCGCAGGCCACGCCCAAAACGGCGATCGCGCCCAGCCCGCGCAGCAGTTCACGCCGGAACAGCGTACGGTCGCCGAGGGTCAGAGCCCTGGTCCAGGCCGGTACGAGCACCGCCTGAACGGCCTGGAAGGCGAAGACCGGGACCCGGGCGAGCACGACGGCGGCCAGGAACCGGCCCGCCGACTCGCGGTCGGCCGGGCCGGACAGCACGGCGACCGCGAGCACCGGGACGTTCGCGACCGCCTGGGCGCACACCGAGCCGGCGATCAGCCAGCCGAGGTTGGCCGACAGTTCCCGCCAGGGGGCGGGTGGGCCGGGCCGGAGCGCGGGCCGCACACCGGGGACGGTCAGCGCGACCGCGACGGCCGGGGCCAGGGCCAGAATCCAGGCGTAGGGCATCGGCGCGGTGCAGCCGAGCAGCGCCAGGGCCAGGCAGGCGGCCGTCCGCACGGCCCCTTCGGCGCCGAGCTGCCCGGAGTACCAGGCGTGACCCGAGATCCCGGCCCCCCGCGCGGTTCCGGCGGTTCCGGTGAAGACGCCGCGGGTCAGGTGGCCGGCCGCCATGGTCGCGCTCGCGGCGAGCACGACCGCGAGGTAGCCGTGGTCGCCGGAGAACAGCGGGCCGGCCGACGCGGGCGCGCAGGCCACGGCGGCCAGGGCGAGCAGCAGGACGAGCAGTCCGGCGGCGAGGGCGGCCCGCAGTACCACCGGACGGCCGCCCTCGCCGAGCACCGCCCGGCGCGCGAGCGCGCGCCCGAGTTCCTGCTCGAAGGGGAGAAAACAGCCGATCCCAACCGTGTAGACGACGGTCCAGAGCGTGGTCAGGTCGCCGAAGGCGGCCGGTCCGGTGGCGCGGGCCGCGACGGCCAGGTAGACCAGGCCCGACGCTCCCAGCACCGCCAGCCCGGCGGCCACCGTCGGCGAGCCGGACGCGCCGCCTACCCGCGCCACGTCGTCCCGGACGATTCCAGCCGGAGCAGGGCGACCTGTTCGGCGAGCGTCCTCGTCCGCTCCTCCAGGCGCCCGACCTCTGAGCTGAGCTGGATGTTCACCGCCACCAGGACGAGGCTCCCGACGAAGAACAGCAGGTTGGCCGGGACCTGGACACCGGTGATCCGCGCCGCGGTCACCAGGACGTCCGGCACCAGCGCGATCGTCGCCATGACCGCGGCCAGCAGGACCCAGAACACCGCGTACTTCTCGCGGAGCCTTCTGCGGCGCAGCATCTCGAAGATGACGACGACCGTGATCACCGCTCCCAGCAGGCCCAGGGTGTAGGCGCTCACACCCGTGCCCCCCGTCTCGCGGCGGGCGCGGGGTCGGCCGGCACCCGCTCCCAGCGCCGGACGAGCGCCAGGCCGAGCGCGACCACGACACGCGCCAGGTAGGCGAACGCCCGTATCGGCGACTGGCTGGCCTCGCCGTACCAGCGCTCGCGCATGGCGACCGGGATCTGGGCGACCGAGCATCCGCTGCGGAGCGCGATGACCAGCGACTCCAGCGTGTCCCCGAGATACTCGACGGGGTAGTGCGCGGCGAAGACGGCGATCGTCCGGCGGTTGGCCGCCCGGAAGCCGCTGGTGACGTCGGTCAGGCGGGTTCCGGCGGGGATCGAGACGGCCCTGGCCAGCAGGCGCATGGCCAGTCGCCTGGCGACCCCGGCGGCGGTGTAGTCCCCCACTCCGGCGAACCGGGAGCCGATCACCAGGTCGGCCCCCTCCAGCGCCGCGACCAGCGAGGGGATGTATCCCGCGTCGTGCTGGCCGTCGGCGTCGACCTGGACGGCGACGTCGTAGCCGTGCTCCAGGGCGTAGCGGTAACCGGCCCGCATGGCCCCGCCCACCCCCAGGTTGTACGGCAGGCGCAGCACCGCGACCCCCGTCTCGGCCGCCCTGGCCGCGGTGGAGTCGGCCGAGGCGTCGTCGACGACGACCACGTCGGCCCCGGCGCACACCCGGTGGAGCTCGTCGATCACGAGGGCGATCGACCGCTCCTCGTTGTAGGCGGGAATGACGATCAGCAGGCGGTCCGGCACGGTCACCTCCGGAAGACGTGGTCGAGGACGCGCGCGGAGGCGTTTCCGTCGTCGAGATGGCAGAAGCGGTCCCTGAAGGCGCGGTGGGCGGCGGCGTGGGCCGAGACGGTCCCCTCAAGGTCGGCCAGCGCGCCGATCACCTCGTCGGAGGTGTTCAGCAGCGGCCCCGGCGCGTGTTCGGCGAGGTCGAGGTAGAAGCCGCGCAGCCGTTCGCGGTAGTGCTCCAGGTCGTAGGTGAACAGGAGGATCGGACGGCCGGTGCCCGCGTAGTCGAACATGACGGACGAGTAGTCGGTGATCAGTACGTCGGCCACCAGCAGCAGATCCGTCACATCCGGATATCTGGTGACATCGAGGAACGGGTCGTCCGGACCGGTGGGCCGGGACACCTTGGAGGTGTGCAGGTGCCCCCGGAAGAGGAACACGTGGTCGTCGCCGAGCACCCGGCGGGCCCTGCCGAAGTCCAGCCGCATGTCCGGCTGGTACCCGCCGCCGGAGAGGCCCTGGTCGTCTCGCCAGGTCGGCGCGTACAGCACCACCTTCCGGTCCGGGGAGACGCCCAGCGCCCGCCGGACCCGCGCGGCCTCCCGCCGCCCCTCCGGCCGGTGCAGCAGGTCGTTGCGGGGATAGCCCGATTGGAGCACCGGCCCGTCGTAGCGGAAGGCGCGGGAGAAGATCGGTGTGCTGAAGGAGTTGGGCGAGAGCAGCAGATCCCACTTCGCCACCTCCAGCGAGAACCTCCGCAGATAGTCCGCCCCGTTGTTGAAGCGAATGTCGGGGATGTCGTGGGCGATCCGCTTCAGCGGGGTGCCGTGCCAGGTCTGGACGTAGACCTGGCCCTCGCGCTTGACGAACCAGTCCGGCGCGTTCTCGTTGGAGAAGACGTGACTCGCGTGGGCGAGCGCCTCGTAGTGGGCGCGGCTGCCCCGCAGCACGACCCGGGCGTCCCCGGGCGGCCGTACCTGGCCGTCGGCGGAGATCCAGACGCACTCGCGGTCGTCGCCCCTGCGCCGCAGTTCCTCGTATATCGCGCGCGGGCTGTCGGAGTACTGGCGGCCCCGCCAGGACTCGAAGACCACGAGATCCCGGAGCGGCTCCCTCCTGAGGGCCGGGTAGTCGCGCTCCGCGAGACGGCGCTGGGCGTAGCGCCCCCCGTCGGCGCCGAGCGCGGGCTGGACGTCGACGGCGACCCCGCTCGCCCGGTACGCCCGTACCCGGAACGTGTGAACCCCGGCGCTCCGGGTGCCGGGCAGGCGGCCGAGCAGGCTCTTGGCCGCCCTGAGGGGGACGAGCCCCCCGTCCGACTCGATCATGATCTCCCACCGGCCGCCGGCGAGCGGGACGAGGTCTCCGTACAGGTCGAGCCCGGTGAGCGAGACCGCTGCGGCGAACCGCTCCCCCTCCCGGTCCAGCGGCACGCGATGGATCCCGCCGCCGCCGACCCTGCGCAGCACCAGCCGAGCCCGCGGATCGGCGACCCCGGGGCACCGTCCCGCGACGAGGAGCCTGCCGTCCGGGGCCCAGGCGAGGTCGGTCGTCATCGGCCGGACGGGCCTGGCCACCGCGGTGAGGGTGCCGAGCCTGGTCGCCAGGACGCAGACCTCGCGGTCTCCCACGATCGCGTACTCCTCCGCGACCGTGAACTCGGTCGTCAGCCTGCGCGGCCGGTCGGAGCCAACGTCGACGAAGAGGTCCCAGTTCAGGTCGGGGTAGATCCGTGGATCGGCCGCCTCGCCACCCGCCAGATCGGGCGGGAGCAGCTCGGCGACCGGCAGCGGGGCGCTGAAACCGATCCGCCCGCCGCCGAGCGCCCGGCAGGCGGCGGGGATCCTGAGCTCCCGGTGACCTCGCCGCAGGCGTGCCAGCAGCACCCCCGCTGAAACCTCCCCGGCCCCCTCCTCCCGGGTCTCCTCCCGGGTCTCCGCGGAACCTTCCCCGGCCCCCGCGGAACCCCCATCCAAGATCTCCACGGAGGGCTCTTCCGAAGATCCTTCCCGGCCGGGCGGGATGTCGGACGCCACCCAGCCGGACACCTCGATCACCCCCGCGCCGGCGGTGCGGATCCTCGCCACCGCCTGAATCCGCTGGACCTTGAACAGGACCTCGTCGTCGGGGTTCGTCTCCACCCGCAGGCACACCTCGGAGGCGACCCGGACGACCGGAAACCGGCGGACCTCGCTGATCGCGGTGGCCGTCGCCCAGCCGGACCGCCGGGTGGAGCGGGCGTTGACCTCGATCTCCAGCCGCCACCTAGCGTTACGGGAGGCGTCAGCCAGTACGGCGGGGTCGATGTCGACCTCGAAACCCGACCAGTCGTAGCAGGTCACGTCCTGATCGGAGGCCGCGGTCACATCCTGGCGGAGCACGCGCCCGGCCGGCAGCCCGATCGACTGCTCGGTCCGGAGGTTGCGCAGCGTCACGGTGATCTCCGACGCCTCCTCCACCGACAGGTCGATGCCCTTGATGTAGGCGCGGCCGGACACGCGGAGGCGGTGATCCGCGTCCCGCCAGTGGAGCTGGTCGATCCGGCAGACGAGGGAGAGGTCGCTGTCTCCCGCGCGGAAGACCTTCCTGGGCAGAATGCCCCGGTGCATCAGCGGATGGTCGGCGTACCAGCCGAACACGCGGCGGATCAGCCCGTAGGACATGCCCTGCCGCCGGGCGGCCAGCACCTCGAAGAACTCCTCACTCCGGCGGCGTTTCACCAGCTCGAACACGAGTCGTCGCTCCCAGGGAAGTCGGGACAGCACATCGGAGTCCATCCGCTCGACGAGCGAGCCCACGTTCTCCACCAGGCGCCCCCGGTAGTCCTCGTCGGCGTCCAGCACCTCGTTGACGTAGAGGTTGAGGTCACTGCGGAGCACGAACTCGTCGAACCGGCGCCGCAGCGCGGGGGACGCGTGCGCGGCCAGGAAACCCTGAACCCTGGTGATCGAGGCGATCCGGTCCTCCAGGTTGCCGGGCACGGTCCGGCTCTGGGTGATCGACGGATCCCCCGCCTCCCGCTGCCGCCAGTAGTAGATCGGGTCGTCGAGCACGTCGACGGAGCGGGCCAGCACGTGGGCCGGGATGGTGACGGGCGCGTCCTCGTAGAGGCCGGGCGGGAAGCTGAAATCGTGCTTCCGGTAGAAGTCGTGGCGGAAGACCTTGTTCCAGGCCGTACGGTCCAGCAGCAGCTCGGGCCGGGCGCTGACGTGAGTCCGCATCAGGGTCTCCCTGAAGGGCAGCGCGTGCAGGCCGGACCGCCAGGTCCCGGCCGAGTTGAGATACAGGACGTTGCCGCACGCGAAGTCGGAGCCGGACTCGCGCAGTGAGGAGACCAGCAGCTCGTAGGCGTCGACGGGCAGCACGTCATCGCTGTCCATGAAACAGAGGTACTCCCCGCTCGCCCGCAGCGCTCCGGTGTTACGCGCCGCGCCCAGACCGGCGTTCTCCTGCTTGACGACCCGGAAACGGTCGTCCTCCCCGGCGAACACGTCGGCGATGGCGGCACTGCCGTCGAGTGACCCGTCATCCACACAGATGACCTCAAGGTCACGGAGTGTCTGCCGGGCGATCGACGCCAGGCACTCCCGGAAGTACGGTTCCACATTGAAAAAGGGGACAACGACACTGAGAAGTGGCGACAAGGGGTCAGCCCTCCAGCGTTCTCGAAGTCCGGACCGGCCGCTGATCGCATGGTCGCGTCGCACGGGCGGATCCGGAACGGGGGCGGGCAGGTTCCACCTCGACGAGAATGCGGAAAACTCCCGATAGGCGCCCCGGCCATGTCGTTAAATGGCACGGATCTTGCCGACCCTTGACCCCTCACCCCCACCGGCCACCCGCGGAGCGTCCCCTCAGCCGGAAGGGCGTGCGGTCACCTCGGCGTGTGGCGTGCCGTATCCGGGGGCCGGACCGGCGGTTTCCGGGCGCCGGGCGGCTGCCGTACCGGCGGATCTGACAGGTGGTTTTCACAGGACATCGTGACACTCCTGTCCCGGGAAGGTTCTGGCACCTCGATAAGATGCCACTTCCTCCGAAACCACTCGACCCGGAAGCCCCTCATGAAGTCTCCCGCCCGACTGCTCATGGCCGCCTCCTGCGCGGTGGCCCTGCTGTCCGCGCCCACCGCGGCGTGGAGCGCCGGCAAGACGACAGCGGACAAACCCGCGTCGGTGAACTGCGCCAAGGTCAAGTGCATCGCGCTGACCTTCGACGACGGCCCGGGCAAATACGCCGACCGTCTGCTCGACACCCTCAAGAAGCACAAGGCCAAGGCCACGTTCTTCCTGGAGGGCCAGTATGTGAAGTCGCGTCCGGCGTTCGCCAGGCGGATGGCCGACGAGGGCCACGAGCTCGGCAACCACAGCTACACCCACGCCCACCTGCGCGAGGCGGACGATGACAGGATCCGTGAAGAGCTGACCAGGACCCAGGACATCGTCAAGCAGGTCACCGGCAAGTCACCGACCATGATCCGCCCGCCGTACGGCGAGCTGGACGACCGCGTCCAGGCGATCGCGACGGAGATGCGGCTGCCGATCGTGCTGTGGAACGGCGGTTCCCGCGACTGGGCGACCAGGAACGAGAAGGCCATCTACGACGAGGTGCTCAAGAACGCCAAGCGTGACGGGGTCATCCTCATGCACGACTGGGTGGAGCAGACCGTCAAGGTGATGCCCAAGCTGCTCGACGCGCTGCGCAAGCAGGGCTATCACGTGGTGTCGGTCTCCTCGCTGCGCGGCGGGGGGAACCTCCAGCCGGGCGACATCTACCCGGCCGGCACCGACGACGCGACCCTCTCGGCCGAGGCGCCCGACGACGGCTTCTGAGCCAACCTCCGGCCCAGCCGCTGCATGGGCAGCTCCACGTAGCGGTAGGTGCCCCAGCTCAGGACCAGCAGCACGGCGACGAAGGCCGCCGACAGCGACACCTGCGCCACCGGCGGCATGGCCCGCACATCTCCGGCGACGGCGTACACGAGCCGCAGCAGCGGGTGGTGCAGGAGATAGAGCGAGTAGCTGGTCAGGCCGAGCCAGACGAGGAAGCGGGGCAGGCGGCGTCCGCGCAGGGCCATGGCGCCCGCGAACGTCGCCCCCGCGAGCGCCGTCGTGGTGAACCAGACACCGGGCTGGACCCACCACCAGCCCGCCTGGATCGACCACACCGGAGCGAGCGCGACCAGGACGGTCGCGACGGCCATCGGCCAGAGCCGGCCCGTGCCCTGCTCCCAGCGGCGGATCGCGGTCCCGGTGAACATCATCGCGAGGATCGTCGCCCCCAGCCACGGCACGTATCCGGCGCAAATCGTCAGCACCACGGCCATCGCGCCGAGAACCCAGGCGGCCACGGCGCGGAACCGGCCGCCGACCAGGCAGGCGACGCCCACCAGGAACACCGCCCCCGACACGTAGGCGGGCCAGGAGCCGGTGAGCAGCGGCCCGGACAGCACCAGCCCCGCGAGGACGCCCACCGCGCCGAACCCCACGGCCAGCGCCCCGCTCCGGCGGTGCAGGCCGCCGATGAACAGGGCGGTCACCAGCAGGTAGAAGACCATCTCGTAGGAGAGCGTCCACATGGTGTCGGCCAGACCGCCCATGTGCACCACGTCCAGCAGCATCGTGACATGCCCGGCCACGGCCGACAGGTCGCGCGGCACCTGCTCGCGGACCGGCATCCACGGGGCCATGGCCAGGACGAGGACCACGACCAGCAGGTAGATCGGGTAGAGCCGGAAGATCCTGCTGATCCAGAAGGCCCGCACGTCACCGCGCCCCTCCAGCGAGACCGGGATGATGTAGCCGCTGACGAGGAAGAACACCATGACGCCGTACATGCCGAGGTTGAACCAGTACGGCCGGAGCACCGGCATGAACCAGGGCAGCATGTGCTCCAGCAGCACCGCGACGGCGCCGAGCCCGCGGAGCGCGTCCAGCCAGGCCAGTCGCGAACCGGTCGGAGAGCGCGCGGACAGGGGAGCGGTGGCGGAGGTCGACACTCGCCCCAACCTACTCCTCCACTACCTATAAAACCGGATTAACGCCCATACCAACCCGCACATCTACCGCCCGTCGATCTCCGTCAAAAGCACCAGGCGGACTTCTCGGGGACAGCCCCGGCCCCGCGAGTACGGGAGTATCGGCTTGAATCCTCTACCTGGGCGTAAACGCCCCCGCAACTCGTAGCGGCGGACCAGGGCGCGCACAGCCTCGGTTCAGGCCGACATCGAGAGCGCTTCTTCGAGGTCCCGCGCGCCCGGCGCGCGCATGCGGTCGAGCAGCCTGACCACCTTGCGAAGATCCCGGACGGCGTAGGTGTTCACGGCCACGGCGTCGGGCGCGACGCCGAGCGCCGTCACCGTCGCCGCCTCGGCCTCGCCCGTCATCGCGTGGGCACGCGCCAGGCACGCCCCGAACCACGCGCGGTCGCGCCGGTAAGACTCCGGAAGCCTCGACAACCCTCGTTCAAGAAGCGGCACCGCGCGTCGGCCGTCGCCGAGTTCCAGCTCGGCCATGCCGCGTTGCATGAAGAACCAACCCTCACCGTAGAAGTACATCCACGGCGGCTCATCGCCGGGGCGCTCCGCCGCGCTCTTGATCGAAAATCTTGGGCGCAGACCCCCGGATTTATCCGTGGGGTTAGCCCATCCATCTACCCTTCAGATCATTAGATAGCCTCCTTCTGTATACTGTTGTTGTGGCTGTAACCCTGCGGTCGAACAGCAACGTCGTCTTTCAGTGCGCGTTCCACGTCGTGTGGTGCCCGAAGTACCGGCGGCGCGTGCTGGGCGGCCGGATCGAAGAACGGTTGAAGGACCTCATCCGCGAGATCGTGGATGAGAAAGGGGCGTGGCTGGTGGAGATGGAGGTCATGCCCGACCATGTCCACCTGCTGATCGAGGTCGACCCCCAGTACGGCGTTCACCGCCTGGTGAAGGCCATCAAAGGCCGCTCGTCCCGCGTACTGCGCGAGGAGTTCCCGCACCTGAAGTCGAAGCTTCCGACGTTGTGGACGAACTCCTACTTCGTGGCCACCGTCGGCGGCGCCCCGCTCGCCGCGGTGAAGCGGTACGTCGAGCAGCAGAAAGGCCGCTGAATGCTGACCGGCCGCCGATATCTCCTGGCATTCACGCCCGAGCAGGAAGCCTTCGCCGAACTCATCGGCGACGCCTGCCGGATGGTATGGAACACCGCCCTGGAACAGCGCCGCACCTACCGGCAGCGCGGCGCGTGGATCAACTACGTGGAGCAGGCCCGGCAGACGGCCGAAGCCAAGAAGGACTTCCCGTGGCTGGCCGCGGCCCCTTCGCACACGCTCCAGCAGACGCTCCGCGACCTGGACAAAGCGTGCAAGACGCACGGCACGTTCAAAGTACGCTGGCGATCGCGGCGGAAGAGCCCGCCGACCTTCCGTTTTCCCGACCCGAAACACATCGCCGTGGAGGGCCTCTCCAAGCGCTGGGGCCGGGTCAAGCTCCCGAAGCTCGGCTGGGTGAGGTTCCGCTGGTCCCGCACGGTCGGAGAGTTCCGCAACGCAACCGTCCTCAAGGACGGCGGGCGCTGGTACATCTCGTTCTGCGTCGAAGACGGCCTGGCCGAGGTATCTCCGAACGGCAAGCCCGCCGTGGGTGTGGACCGTGGCGTGGCCGTGGCGGTGGCCACCTCCGGCGGGTGGATGCGCGACCGGGCGTTCGTCACCACCGGCGAGACCGCGCGGCTGAAGCGGCTCCAGCGGAAACTCGCACGGCAGAAGAGGGGTTCCAACGGGCGGGCCGCCACTAAGGCGAAGATCGGGAAGCTGAACGCCCGTATCCGCAACCGGCGTACAGACTTCCTGTCGTGGACGGCGAACACGCTCACCCGTGACCATGGGCTGGTCGCCGTCGAAGACCTGAAGATCCGCAACATGACGGCCGGCGCCAAGGGCACCGTCGAAGCGCCCGGGAAGAACGTCCGGCAGAAAGCCGGGCTCAGCCGCGCCATCCTGAATAAGGGCTGGGGCGGGCTGCTCGCCGCTCTGGAGCACAAGGCCCGTTACAACGGCTCCCGCATCGTGCGAGTGCCTGCCGCGTACACCTCGCAGCGCTGCTCGGCGTGCGGGACGGTGGATGCGAAGTCCCGCGAGAGCCAAGCGGTCTTCGCCTGCACCTCCTGCGCCTACACCGGCAACGCCGACGTGAACGCCGCGAAGAACATCCTCGCCGCCGGGCTGGCGGTGACAGGGCGTGGAGACCTCGCCGTTGGGCGGTCTGTGAAGCGCCAACCACCCGAGGCGGAGGCCGCGTGAACGCGCCTCACTCAAGGGAATCCCCCGCCTTCAGGCGTGGGGAGGAAGTCAACCGTTCGTACAGCTCCGGATCGGGCGCGAGAGACGGGAGAGCGAGAGCCGGAAGCGGCATGTCCGCCGAACCGAACAACTCCCCTTCGCTCAGTCTGAATCGGCCGATCGTGTCCTGGTCCGCGCCGTGCTGCGATGCGAAGTCGTCCAGACGCGGGAGCCTGGCTCCGGGCTCCCACTCGCCGGTCTCGATCCGTGTCCGGATCTGAGCGGCGAGGTCCGGATAGCGCGAGGGCACGGCCGTCACACAACTCTCCCTTCCGCCAGAAGTGGTTACTCCTCACCGCAGTGACGAGCACCACGGACTCCTCCGGAAACAGGCACGCGCCGACGAGGCGCCCGAACATCAGCTCAACCCGCTACAGATGTTCAGACGCGGTCATCAACGCAGTCGTTGATCGATCATTTCACTGTCTACTCGGTAGAACAGCTCCGTCGGTAGTCTCAACGGGTCGAGCTTTTCGTAAAACCGCTGAGCAGCCGCGTTGTCCTTGTCGGTGGTCCACTCAACTCGGCTACATTCATGCTTGGCTGCGATCTCGAACAGAGCCCGCATAAGCAACGTCCCGATCCCGGCCCTCCGTTGCTCCTGGCTGACGTACAGCTCCTTCAAGTAGAGCGACCGAGTCAGGCCCACGGCAGGCCACAGAAAGGAGTAGGAGGCGATACCGGCAAGCTTCTCACCCTCCCAGGCCAGCAGCGCATAAGCAGCCGGCGGATCAGCGAAAAGCGCCTGCTGTACCTGGCGTACGCGAACATCGAAGGGTTCGATGTCCGTCGCCCCGTAGAAGCGATCCATCTCTTCGAGCAAGGCTACGATCGCATCAGCGTTTTCGGGCGACGCGAGGGTTACGGTCATGGATACTCTGCCTCTCCGCCGGTTGTTGGTGTCAGCAGCTCGCATAGCTGCCGCGTGGTCGGCAGCGCCCGCTGCCGGTGGGGCAGCACTGCCAAAACGTCACGTCCACGCAAGGTAATGATCCCCCGCCTCTGCGGCTCTGTGAGGGGAGCGAGAGTACCGATCGCATATTCCAAAACCGCGGTGATGTCTCCTTCGCGCACAAGGCAGATCGTCCGGTCGAGGCGCGTCAGAGTGAGATCCATGTAGTCGCTATCCGGACAGAGCCGCAAAGCCCTCTGCTGCGCCCTCCAGGCAGCATGCGTGTCGCCCAAGTGAGTGCATGCTGCGCGGCGCGCTACCCGGCCTGGACGACACCGTCCCCGGCGAGCCGGACGGCCCGTAACAGAGTCCATCACGGACTCGGTGGCCATGGGCCGATGATTCGGTCAAGAGATCAACGAGCTGTCTCGTGACGCCCACCGGGATACTCGCGACCGACACACCGAAGCGCCGTACGGTGGCCGGTCGAATCACCGTATCCGGATCGGTGCGGACTTGGCCTACCCTGCCAGGTGTGATCAGGGCTGTGGTGTTCGACATCGGTGAGACGCTGGTCCGAGACGATCGGTACTGGGCATCCTGGGCCGACTGGCTCGGCGTCCCCCGGCACACCTTGTCCGCTCTCGTGGGCGCGGTGACGGCACTGGGCCTGGACAACGCGGAAGCGGTGCACCTGCTCCGGCCCGGCATAGACCTGCGCGAGGAACGCCGGGCCCGGGAAGATTCCGGGCACGGCGAGTACCTCGATGAGACCGACCTGTACCCCGACGTCCGGCAAGGGCTCCAGGGGCTACGCGACATGGGAATCCGCGTGTGCGTCGCCGGTAACCAGACGGCCAGGGCGGGGAACCTCGTGCGCGGCCTATCGCTTCCCGTCGATGAGATCGCGACGTCGGAGGAGTGGGGAGTGGCGAAACCGGACCTCGCGTTCTTCCGCCGCGTTGTCGAGCTGGGCGGAGCGGCACCCGGAGAGACGGTCTATGTCGGCGACCATCCAGCCAACGACATCATCCCCGCGAAAGCGGCGGGTTTGCTGGCATGCATGATCCGGCGGGGCCCTTGGGGGAATTTATGGGGAAACGATCCAGCTATTCTACATTCAGCTGATTGGCGAATTGATAGCATCATAGAGCTCCTCTCCCTCCTCTCCGGAAGTTCCGAATGGAGCTGAAAATGCCCCCCGCAACACATAGCGACGGATTAGGGCAGCGCATAGCCTCGATTCGCAGCGCGCACCGTATGACGCAGGTCGGCCTCGCCCAGGCGGCAAATGTCTCTCCGAGCATGATCCGGAAATTGGAACAGGGCGTTCGCATCCCCAGCGATAGCGTGCTCGAAGCTATCGCAGCGGCATTGGGCGTTGACCCGTCTCGACTGCTCGGCGAAACCACACGCCTGGACAGCCGAGTCCATGACGCGATTCCTCTCCTGCGCACGGTCATAGCCTCCTACGACCTCCCGGATGACGGCCCAGTACGTCCTACCTACCACCTGCGAGCGGCCGTCAACGAAGCAGTGCAATGGCGACTGGACGCTCAGTACGTCCGCCTGTCCCGCACAGTGCCCGACCTGATTGCGGAGCTTATTCGCGGGCTTAACGGATCGAAGAATTCGACGCATTCCGATATCACGCCGTTACTTGTCGCCATTTACCGGTCGGCTGACGCGGTAGCGTACAAATACGGCTACCACGACTTGTCGGCCCGGCTGATCGAGCTGATGCGCGGCGCTTCCGGCCTCGTTGATGATCCCCTTCTCACGGCATCAACGGCCTACGTGCGAACGGAGATCTTTTTCGCCGCGCAGGCGTATCACACAGGACTGCGAGCCATCGAATCAGAGATCGACCGCCTGCCGGCCGGGCGGCAACGCCAGCAGATCGGCGTCCTGGGCTCCCTCCACATGCGGGCCGCCGTCATCGCGGCCCGGGCCGCCAACCCCGATGCCGCCGTGAGCCACCTCGCTGAGGCACAACGACTCGGCGATCTCGTGACCGAGGGCATCTACTACGGTACGGCTTTCGGACCGAGTTCGGTCCGCATCCACGAGGTCTCGGTCGCCGTCAGCCTCGGAGATCGTTACCTACAGCTAGCTCTCAACATCAGCGACAACTGGGCACCCCCGTCTGAGATCCCCGCCGAACGCCGAAGTGGCTATTACGTCGAACTGGCACGCGCTCAACTCTGGGCAGGTCTGAAGGAGGCAGCCTTCGAGTCGCTGAAGATAGCCCGACGCATCGCTCCCCAGCACACACGCCAACACCGGTGGGTTCAGGAGGATACCGAGACCTTGCTGCGTCTCTACCGGGCCAGCAGCGAGAGTCTGGTCGGATTCGCCGAATGGGTGGGCGCAATCTAGGGGCTGTAGTGAGTGACACACGCTGTGTCACTTCTCGCGTGCTACCTGAATCACCATAGGGCGGTCCGAACCCTCGCGCGGCCGACGGCGATCACATCGACGCGGTGGCGTTAAGGCGGACTCGTCCGGCGCTAGCGACGACCGGACGGGCCCTTGATCAGGAAGTGAGTCCTGACCCATGGCACACCATAGTGCCCCGATCCTCGACCGGGCCATGGCGTCCCGAGGCGGCTGCGGCTGCTTCGCCGACGCCGTACCGATGCCGATGGGGTGCGCCGCCTGCGGGCACGCCCCCTACGCACACGGCTGTCCCGGCCAGTCCGCTGACCACGAGTACGTACAGCCGTCCGGTGCGCTGATGCAGATGCGCCTTCAGGCTCGCCGCCTCGGTCACCCTCTGCCCGTCTTCGAGCCGCCCGCCGACGTGGCCCCGGCCGAGGTCATCCCCCTGGTGCCCGCGCAGCGCCGCCCCGAACAGCCCGCGATCGCCCCGTCCGCGCCCGCCGTACCGGCGCCGCCACCCAAGCAAACGCCCCGCCCCCTCCGACGCCCCGCACCGCCGTTCCGGACCGCCACCGCGCCGCCCCGGCGCGAAGACGACCGTCGCCCCGCACCCCGCACCATGCCCCCGGCCATCAGCGGCCCTCGCGAAACCGCTGCACCGCCCCGGCGACCGCACGCGCCGTACGGCGCCCCCCGGAACCTTCTTCCCCCACCCGCAAAACGGGCTCGCCCGACGCTACCCACGTCCGGACGAGCCCTCGACCGGACTCTGGAGGTCCGATCCATGCACGATGGTAGATCCACAACGCCCCAGTCCGCGAGACCCGCGTCCGCGACGTCCGCGACGCCGGTGATCCCCGGCTGGCAGGTGTTCCTCAGCGACAGGGGCCGCTTCTGGGCCAGCCGCCGGGAGCCGTTCTCCACCCAGGCCGCCTACGCCGGAGCCGAGCGCACGGTGGACGCCGACACCTTCGAGCAGTTGCGGGCCGAGACCGCACGCCAGGAGGAGACGGCGGCGGCCCAGGCGGTGAGGTCGTGATGTGGCGCCGCGACTCCCACCCCTCCGGCACTTCCGGCCGTCACCGCGCCGGGCAGGCCCGCACCTCCATGGTGCACCGCCGGTTGTGGGACGGCCCGGCCCGCGCCCAGGCCGAACGGCTGGCGCAGGCGTGGCCGAGCTGGACCGTGCTGTACGGCGTCGGCAGCCGACGCTTCTACGCCATGGCCACCTGGGCGACCTCCGAATTCCTGATGGTCGAAGCCGCCACGTCCGAGGAACTGGAGAGGCGGATGTACGAGGCGATCATGGCCGTGACCTCCCGCCGTGAGATCCCCCTCACCGCCCCGGCATCCCTAATACCTCCGGCACCCCCGGCATCCTCCTCTCCCCCAAGCAGGCGCGGCGGCGCCCCTTCCCCGGCACCCGCCGCCGCGCCCCACCACCCCCGCCACCCCTACCAGGACGCGGCCTAAAAAGCCGGTGCGGCGGCGGCATCACCTCCCAGGGGACGCCGCCGCACCCACCACCGTGCGACCCAGGCCGGAGGGGACCCGGGCCGCACCCCAACGCGGCCCTCTCCTGGAGGGGAAGGAGGCCGCCCGCACCGGCCGGACCACACCCCACGATCCGGCCGGTGCACCCCCAAACGCATAGCCACCGCGCTCGCCGTACGCACCGAACTCCTCGACCACATCCGCCGATAACCCCTGCCCCCACCAGGAGAGATCCCCCGATGAAAAGCATCAAGATCCTCGATGACGACGGCTCCACCGCCATCCCCCCTCTCCCCGCCACCTCACCCCGCTTCGAGCCGCTGCTCACCCCGGCCGAAGTCGCCCTGATGTTCCGCGTCAACCCCAAAACCGTCAACCGCTGGGCCCTGGCGGGCAAGCTGGCGTCCGTCCGCACCCTCGGCGGCCACCGCCGCTACCGGGCGACCGAGGTCCGCGCGCTCCTGGCAGACGTCACACAGAAACGCGGCGAGTAATGACAAACCGCCTCCCCGAGGCGCCCCCCTCTGTCCCGGCCTGTCTCTGCCGGACGGCCCGGCTTTCCTCCGTACCGGCAAAGAGCTGAACATGAGCGATGATCCGACTACAATGGGTGATGCGCAGTCCACTAGGACTGTGAAGTGAGGCCGGGCTTCCCGCCGCATGACGGGCACCCGGCCTTTGCGTTTCACAGGGTGACCTGCTCGCACATCACTCCTCGGACAATCCGCCCAAGCGCCTTCAAATGGAGCTCTTCCCGTCCCGTCAGTGGGATTCGGTAACGTCGCGACGGCTCGGACCAGCGCATACTTCGTGGCCTCGTCCTCGCCGTGCCAGTGAGGACGCCTGGCGGCCGGAACACAGGCCGCGAGCGCACCGCGCACCTGGTCGGCCGGCGAGGGGACGGCACTTACCGGCGCGACAACGTAGAGGCCGGCCGAATCGTGGATGGACTCGTCAATGTAGCCGAACCTGACGGGGGGTGAGGTGGTCACGGAACACCATGATTGCGTAACGTATTGTTACAGGACGGTTCCTTTCCGTAACGCGATTCGACAATCCGCCGGAGGCGAGGGCGGGATGACGGATAGCGGGGGCGAGAAGTACCGGTGTGTGACGGATTCCGGGGGTGGCCGATCTCCATACCGTGGTGACCTGCGAGAACGTTCGCAGGAATCCCCGAGAGCAAGGAGACGGGCGGGATGAACAACGCCGCGAAGCTGGTCGAGCGCTATCTGGCCATCTGGAACATGACCGACGTGGCCGAGCGTCGTGCGGAGATCGACGCCGTCTGGACCGGGGATGCCCGCTATGTCGACCCGATTGCCGACGTCACCGGCCGCGACGCGATCGACGCCGCGATCAACGCCGTCCAGCAGCAGTTCCCCGGCCTGGTCTTCACCCTGGGCGGCGACGTCGACGCCCACCACGACCTGGTCCGCTTCACCTGGCACCTGGGCCCCGAGGGGGGCGAGGCGATCGTGATCGGCTTCGACGTCGCGATTCTGACCGAGGACGGCCTCATCCGGACCGTCTACGGCTTCCTGGACCGGGTGCCCGCCCTCTGAGCCGGGCTCGTGTCCCACGGAACGGGCGCGGCCCCCGGCACGGGGCTTCGGGGGCCGCGTCGCCTGTTCACTCCCATTCGATGGTGCCCGGCGGCTTGCTGGTGACGTCGAGCACCACCCGGTTGACCTCGCGGACCTCGTTGGTGATCCGGGTGGAGATGCGGGAGAGCACGTCGTAGGGGACGCGGGACCAGTCGGCGGTCATGGCGTCCTCGCTGGAGACCGGGCGCAGGACGATCGGGTGGCCGTAGGTCCGGCCGTCGCCCTGCACACCCACCGAGCGGACGTCGGCGAGCAGGACGACCGGGCATTGCCAGATCTCCCGGTCGAGACCGGCGCGGGAGAGCTCCTCGCGGGCGATGGCGTCCGCCTCGCGGAGGATCTCCAAGCGGTCGCGGGTAACCGCGCCGACGATGCGGATGCCCAGGCCGGGGCCGGGGAACGGCTGGCGCCAGACCATCGCGGCGGGCAGGCCGAGCTCCTCGCCCGCGCGGCGGACCTCGTCCTTGAACAGCGCGCGGAGCGGCTCCACCAGGGAGAACCGCAGGTCGTCGGGGAGGCCGCCGACGTTGTGGTGCGACTTGATGTTGGCGGTGCCGGTGCCGCCGCCGGACTCGACCACGTCGGGGTAGAGCGTGCCCTGGACGAGGAAGTCGACCGGGCCGTCGGCGAGGATGGCGCGCTGCTCGTCCTCGAAGACCCGGATGAACTCACGGCCGATGATCTTGCGCTTCTCCTCGGGGTCGGTGACCCCGTCGAGCGCCTTGAGGAAGCGTTCCTGGGCGTCGACCACCCTGAGCCTGACTCCGGTGATCTCGACGAAGTCGCGCTCGACCTGCTCGGCCTCGCCCTTGCGCAATAGCCCGTGGTCGACGAACACGCAGGTCAGCCTGTCACCGATGGCCCGCTGCACCATGGCGGCGGCGACCGCGGAGTCCACGCCGCCGGAGAGCGCGCAGATGGCACGGCCCTCGGGGCCGATCTGGGCGCGGACCGACTCGACGGCGTCCTCGACGATGTTGAGCATCGTCCAGGAGGGGCGGCAGCCGGCCGCGTCGAGGAAGCGCTTCAGGACGGCCTGGCCGTGCTCGGAGTGGAGGACCTCGGGGTGGAACTGCACGCCGTACAGGCCGCGCCCGGGGTGCTCGAACGCGGCGACCGGCGTCTGGGAGGTCGAGGCGGTGACGAGGAAGCCCTCGGGGGCGGTGGCCACACTGTCGCCGTGGGACATCCAGACCGACTGCCTGGCGGGCAGCGAGGCGAAGAGCACGCCCTCCCGCGTCACGTCGAGGCGGGTCCCGCCGTACTCCGCGACGCCGGTCCTGGCCACCTCGCCGCCGAGCGCCTGGGCCATGACCTGGAAGCCGTAGCAGATGCCGAAGGTCGGCACCCCGGTCTCGAACAGGCCGGCGGGCGCGGCCGGGGCGCCTTCGGCGTAGACCGACGAGGGACCGCCGGACAGGATGACGGCCTTGGGCTTCTTGGCCATCATCTCCTCGACCGGCATCGTCGAAGGGACGACCTCGGAGTAGACGTGGCATTCACGCACCCGTCGCGCGATCAGCTGCGCGTACTGCGCGCCGAAGTCGACGACCAGGACCGTGTCGAACTCTGACACCAAGACCCCCAGGGAAAACCTCAATCGGTCCCCCCAGTCTATCGACACCCGCCCGTCCACCCGTTCGCTCACCGTCCGGGGAGACCGGGCAAGCCCGCAGGCACGCTTCGGCGCCCCCTTGTTGAAGCGCGGGCGACACCACGGCCACCGGCCGGGGTGCCGGGCCGCCGGCCTCGACGGCGGGTGGGGCCGCCCGAGGTGTCGCCGGTCCAGGCCCGGGATCATCGCGGGCTTGGAGGGGTGAGCGTGGTGCGGGGACGGCCGGCGCCTCATCGGAGGAAGCGGATCTGCGGGTAGCGGGGTGAGGGGCGCTGGAGCAGGTGGTTGTCGAGGTGGCGTAGATGAAGGTCGAAGAACGCTCGTACGTAGTCGCGTTGCGCGTGGATGGCGCGGTGCGGGTCGAGGGTGCCGATCGCCTGCGTCACCTGGCTGGGCGTCAACCCGAGGATGGGCGCGGCCTGGGGGAGCAGCGTTTCCAGGTCGGTGAACGAGGTGTGGGTGGAGCCGATGAGGGCCAGTTCGCGTTTCCAGCCGCGCTGGCCGGCCAAGAACCGATCCCAGCTGGGATCCTCCGGACCTGGGCCGGGGTCGCTGCCGAAGAGAAGGAAGGGGCGGTCGGTGCCCGCGGTGACAGGTGGCGGAAGGCTGCCGTCCAGGTTGACGCCGGCCCGCAGGCGCCGGTCGGCGCGGATGGCCGCGGCGGCTGTGGCGCCACCGAGGGAGTGACCGAGCATGCCTGTGCGGGACAGGTCGAACGCTCCGGCGAGGGCGGGTGGCAGGGGGCGCCGTCCGGCGTCGGCGTTGTGTCCGGCGTTGAGCGCGGTGAGCCGGTCCAGCACGAACCGGGTGTCCGCGGTGCGCACCGCGAGGGCCTTGGCGATCAGGGCGTCGTCGATGTCGCCGGTCACGGCGAAGGTTTCCACCCGGCCGCCGGGAAACTCGACCTGGTCGGCGTCGTAGGTGTGGTCGATGGCCACGACCAGGTAGCCGTGGCTGGTCAGTTCCTCGATCAGGACGGTGCCGAGGCTGCGGTCGCTGCGCAGGCCCGGCGAGTACAGGAGGACCGGCCTCCCGCACCGGCCGGGGTCCACCGGTGCGGCCAGGCGGGCGTGCGTGGCCGGCAGCAGCAGCGTGCCGGACGGGATGCCCTGTTCCCGCTCGAAGACGGTGGCGCCACCGGGTGACATCCACGGCGCGGGCGGGTGGCCGGGGGCCGCGTGTGCCGGGTACCAGATTTGGATCATAAGTTCACGGGCCGGGCGGGAGTCCTGCCAGGGATCGGCGCGTGCCCGGTCGACCAGGTGCAACCAGACCGTGCCCAGGGGATGCCGGCCGGTTGGCGCGGGCAGGGTAAGCGGCACCGGAGCCGGCGTGGGGCCGGCGGCGATCGGCGAGTCCGCGGCGGGTCTCGACCGGGCGAACGCCGAGGCGGCCATCGGGACGGAAGCGATGGCTGACGCCACGGCGCTACCGAGCAGCGCTCGGCGGGTCAGGAGTCGTCTCTCGTTCAACATCACCGAAATGTAAGGTGTCCCTTCCATGAAGTCAAGCGACCTTGACTTCATGGAAGGGGCGCCTTACATTCATCGCATGGCGAAACAGGTACAGCAGGACCAGGTGACACGCGCGGCCCGCCGCGCCGTGCTCATCGACGGCATACCCGTGGCCACTTTGGGCGGGATCGCCCTGGCCCTGGGCAGCACCCCCGATCAGAGCACCGCCCAGAAGGCCTGGTGGATCGCGACCACCACCGTGTTCACCCTCGCGGTGGCCTGGGTGCTGCTGCGGGCATTCCGGCGCGCGGACGAATACCTGCGCAGGATTCAGCTGGAGAGCATGGCCGTCGCGTTCGCCGCGGTCCTCGTAGGGCTGCAGGTGGCCACCCTGCTCGATGCCGCGGGCGTCATCCGGCTCCGTCAGCTCGCGCAGTTGATCCTCCTCGGTGGCGTGGCGGTCTGGCTGCTGATCGCGGACCTGCGTACCCGCTTGCACCGGTGACGGCGCACCATGAGGAACCGACTACGCGAACTGCGTGCGGCCCGCCGGTGGAGCCAGGCCGACCTGGCCGACCGGTGCCAGGTCTCCCGGCAGGCCATCAACGCCATCGAAACCGAGCGGTACGACCCCAGCCTGCCCTTGGCGTTCACCATCGCCGACGTCTTCGGCCTGGCCATCGAGGAGATCTTCCATCCTGACCGGATGGAAACGACGGGCGACCCGGCCTGACACCGAGTCTTCTCATCCGGCTACGGCGCTTCGATGCGATGTCATGCAGGACGAGGACGGTCCGCACGATCGCGGTGGCGCGGCAGGGACAGCGGCGCGGCTTGGCCAAGATCTTCCAGGTCTTGAGAGTGGCGATCGCTCGTTCACCGCGGGCGCGGATCTTCGCGTGGGCCCCCTTCACACGCCGTGGCGGGAGCGTTCGCCGGGTCTCGCACCGCTCAGCCGCGCCGATCCGGCCGGGAGTGGGGTGAGCCGGTCGGGAGGAGGGTGCCGAGGGGACCGAGGTCGAGGTTGAGATCCTCGGGGGAGAGCCCGAAACGGTCGCACAGCTCTTCCATGGCCTCTTCGAGGCGCATCAGGGTCAGGCCCAGCCTCTCGATCTGCTCGTCGGACAGATCCCCCTGGTCCATCCGCCGCAGGCACTGGCGTTCCACCAGCTGGCGCACGAGCTCTACAAGGGTCAGCACGAGGCGGCTCAGGTCGCGCTCGACCGCCTCGGTGTCGGCCTCGATCCGCAACCGGGCGGACCTCGTCCGACACGGCGCCTCATCGTTCTCCCCGTACGGCGCCGCCCCGACTCCTCCCCGCCCCCGTTCGGCGGCGGAAGTGCCCGCTCTCCCGGCCGGTTCGGTGTTCCCGGGAGGTTCAGCGGAGGGGTGGTTCATCCCAGTCTCCCCCGTCCGTGGTCTCAGATCCCCGTACGGACATGATCAGTGCCCGCAAGGAGATGCGGACGAGGTCGATGTCGGCGATGGAGAGCACGAGGTCCCCGCTCACGACGACGCCGCCCGCCAGCAGCCGGTCGAGCAGGTCGACGAGCGCCACGCGTTCGGGGGGAAGGCGGCCCTCCGCGGCCAGGGCGGCGCCGCGTGGGGCGGCGCGCGAGCGTTCGGGCATCCGGCCAGGCGTCCGGCCGATCGCTCCGTCGATCGCTCGGCCGGTCGCTCGGCCGGTCACTCGGTCGCTTGCTCCGTCGGGCGCTCGGTCAGCGGTCATCGCGCGTCTCCGTCTCGGTGGCGCCGAAGTCCACGGTGATGAAGGAGTACGGCGCCCAGGGGCCGGTGAGCTGAAGGTCGAGTCCCTGGCCGCGAAGAGTGTCGAGAACCGCGGCGAACTCGCCCTCGTTTCCCTCCTCGATGAGATAGGCGCCGTTGAGCACCATCCACTCCGGACGCCCGGAGAGCTGGGGGTCCTGCGGCCGGTGGAGCCTGCTCGCGGCGGCGACCGCGGCCAGTGTCTCGTGGACGTGCTCGGCGCGCGCGGCGGCCTCACGCCACCTCTCCTCCCGGCCGCGCAGACTCGCCTGGCGGCGTTTCAGATAGGCCCTCCCGGGGCTCTCCGCCTCCGGGAGGGTCTCGTCGGCGGAGGCGTCGGCGGGGGGCGGCGCGTCCTGGCCGGCGCCGGCATACGCCTTCACCCCCCACTCCCGCCGTCCGGCGATCTGGGAGAACACCACCAGGAAGTCGTCACGCCGCCGATCCAGCAGGTCACGCACCTGCTCCTCACCGCTGTAGACGGTCGCGAGCCGGACCGGCGCGGTCGGGGCCGTCTCCGACAGGGCTTCCACGACGCGGTGGTGGGCGCGGGCCGTCTCCTCCACCCAGTCCAGATCCTCCAGCGAGTGCCGGAGCGGCTCCTCTCCGAACCGGTCCAGCGGCACGGTGCTCACATACGCGACGAGATCGGCGCGCGTGATCACCCGCACGGGTGTCCCCGCCACCCCCGTCAGGTCCACCGGGCCGGTACGGCCCGCCTCACCCGTGACCGCGTACAGATAGACGCCCGTGTCAGTCATCGCGTTCCCCCGCGGAGAGCCGCCTGCCTCCGCCCTCCTCGTCCGCCTCCCTCGCGCGGATGGACCGGGACCGTGCTCCCGTCTCCCTCTCGCGAATGGACAGGGGTTCCTCGTCCTCCTCCACCGCGGCGAGCCGGTTGCGGAGCCTGCGGTTCTCCTCGATCAGGTCACGGTTTTTGGAGCTGAGCCACGGGTCGTGCTCCCACCAGTCGATGCCCAGCTCGCGCGCCGTGTCCACCGAGGCGATCACCAGCCGGAGCTTGATCGTGAGCAGCTCGATGTCCAGCAGGTTGACGCGGATGTCCCCCGCGATCACCACTCCCCTGTCGAGCACCCGCTCCAGGATGTCGGCCAGGTTGGCCGACTCGCGCCTGGCGGGGGCCGCGCCGGACTGCGACGGGGAACCGAACCGTGCCGGGCCGGCCATCAGGACGCCCCCGAGTCGTCGCCTCTGCCGCGCCTGTAGCGCCGCACCCTGCGGTAGGACAGCAGATGGCCGCGGGTGTCCATGTCCGCCTCGTAGAGGGCCAGGATGTCGCCCGAGGACGGGATCCGGCGATCCTCGACGACCTCGACCTCGACCTTCCAGCCGTCCTCCACCGGGCTCACCCGCGTGATCCCCTCGGTCTCCTTGCCGGTCAGCTCGGCGATGTGCCGCAGTCCGGCGCCCCCGGCGGAGACCGCCGACAGGTCGCGGCCGCGCCGCCTTGAGACCGGCTCGTCCTCCTCGTCTCCCTCTTCCTCCTCGTTTTCCTCGCCCTCCTCGTCCAGGACCTCCTCCTCGTCCTCGTAAAGGTCGTCGTCCTCGCCGGGGGGCTCCTCGTAGAGATCGTCGGGAGCCTGGGCGTCGGCGACTGGCTTCTCGGGAGACCCGCGCTTACCCTGCGACCCACGCTTGACGGACACGAGACCACCCCCCTTCCTGGCTTTCCTCTCGCACGGTCACACCGGCGGGCCCGGCTGAGCGATCACCTGCCCGAGGATCCGCTCCACCTCCAGGGCCGCGTCCTCCTCGGAGATCTCGCCGGTGAGCCTGGCCTCCTCCACCTCCTCCAGCCGGCGCCGGACCGCCATCGGACTCCGGGTCTCCAGATCGACCTGCTCCTGGATGATCTCCGCGAGCCGGATCAGCCCTTTGACGGGGGCGAGCGGCCAGCCGAAGAGCAGTTCCATCAGATCCACGCGTCATCCCTCCTCGCTCGGGGAGCCCACGAAGTCGTACGGCGCCAGCGGGCCGATCAGGCGCAGCTTGACCCGGTCGGCCCACTGGTGACCGAACTCGTTCACGATCTCCTCAAGATCCCCCCGCCGGTCGGTCTCCGCCAGGAGGGCCAGGTGCACCGCGTCCCATTCGTGAGACGGCTCGCGGACGGCGACGGCGACGCACACCGGGGCGAGCGCGTCGGCCAGCGTCCGCGTGTCGGTGTCGCGGCCGGCCTCCACCGCCTGGCCGATCACCTCTCCCAGCCGGATCCGCGCGTCCCAGGTCGCCTCCTCCGGCAGACCGCGGATCTCCTCACGCAGCCTCGCGGCCTCCGCGTTCCCTGCGAGGATCTCGCCGACCACCACCTGCTCGGCGTAGCGGCCCTTGACGACGTACTCCGCCCGCCCCTCAAGCTCGCGCAGCGCGGTGAGGAACTCGTCGTGGTAGGGGGTCAGCAGCTCGTCGACGACCGCCTGCGGGGTTTTGACCACCGCCCCGAAGCGGAGCGGCAGGACCGGCACCTCCGTGACGGCGGCATCCAGCAGCCGCTGGTGGGCGAAGAGGTCCTCCGGCCTGCCGAGCGGGTGATCTACGGAGACGTCGCTTGTCAGCGCGGCGATCTCGCCGTGCCGTACCAGCTTGATCCGTCCTGGGGGATCTCCCACCCCGCGGGCGTCGGAGGCGAGTTCGACGTCGGCCGGCACGATGCCGTAGATGTAGGAGGCCGTGCCGGATCCGTCGGGGGTGCCCCGCTCGGAGGCGGCCCGTTCAGGGGCGGCCCGCTTGGAGGCGGCCTTCGCGGACCCATGAGAGGTGGAGCCCCCCTTCGCCGGTCTCCTGCCGGTTTCCGATCGTCCGCTGGATGGAGGCATCTCATCGCTCCCGTCGCTTCCGCCGAGGGGCAGGTTCCTCTTCCTCCTCCTCGGGCTCACCGACGAGGTCGTGGAGTTTCTCACCCGCCGCCTCCAGCACCCCCTGAGCCGCGCCCTTGGTCGTGGCCTTGCTCCCGCCCTGGGTGACGTCCTGCAGGAGATCCGGCAGGCCCTTCTGTCCTGTCTGGGATAGATCGAGGCGGTTTACGGCCTCGGCAAACCGCAGGTAGGTGTCCACGCTCGCCACGACGACGCGCACGTCGATCGTCAGAAGCTCGATGCCGACGAGCGAGACCCTGACATAGGCGTCGATCACAAGTCCCTTGTCGAGGATCGTGTCGATGACGTCGGCCAGGCCCGACGCGGAGGACCCGCCGGCCGGCCCTCCCCCCGAAGGTTGAACCATGGTCATCGGCTTCTCCTCGGTCTCCGTTTCCTGTCAGGATCACGCGCTCCGCGCGGCGGCCCTTCTACGACGGACCGGACGTGAGGGCGGCTCCTCCTCGGGCTCCTCCTCGGGCTCTTCGCGAGACCGGCCCCGTGCCGGACGCCGGGCCCGCGCCCTGGGCCGCTCCTCCTCTTCCTCTTCCTCTTCCTCTTCCTCTTCCTCCTCCTCTTCTGGCTCCTCTTCTTCCTCCTCCGGCTCTTCTTCTTCCTCTTCCTCTTCCTCCTCTTCCTCCGCCCGCTCCCCCTCGGGCTCCTCTTCCTCCTCCTCGGGCTCCTCTTCCTCGGCGCCCTCGGGCTCTTCTTCCTCCGCCCGCTTCTCTTCGGGCTCCTCCTCCTCGGCGCCCTCGCGCTCCTGCTCCTCCGCGAGAGCGGTCTCGTGGTCCTTGACGACCTGGCTGTCGCGTATCTCACCCCGCCAGCCCTCGATCTCATCGGGGTGCAGTACGGACTGCGTCATGACATGGCGGCGGAAGTGCTTGAACTCCAGCCGCACACGCCGTCCCTGGGCCCTCCAGATGTTGCCGGTCCGCTCGAACAATCCCTGCGGGTGGTACTCCAGCACGAGCAGGATCCGGGTGAGGTCGGGGGCGATCTCGTGGAAGGTCACGGCGCCGTCGACATAGCCCTTCGGCCCCTTGGATCGCCAGATGATCCGCTGGTCGGGGATCTGCTCGACGATCGTCGACTCCCAGTTGCGGTGGGAGAGGAAGATCTGCGCCTTCCAGGCCACCTTCTCCTCGGCCTCCTGCTCCACGCTTTCGACCTTCTTCATGAAGCTCGGGAAGTCCTGGAACTGGGTCCACTGGTCGTAGACGAGCCTCCGTGGAGCGCCGATGTCAAGGGTCTCGACGATGTTGGTGAACTTCAGTTTCTTGCTCCTGCCGCCTTTGCCCCCCTTGCCGCCCCCGGTCATCAGGGACAGCGTGCCGCCGGCCAGCTTGCCGAGCCCCTTCCTCAGCGGCCCGCCCGAGCCCGTGGACCCGATCAGTGTGCTGACCAGACTCGGCCCCTCGTTTTCGACGTAGTCGAGGAGCCTGTCGGTCAGCCCGTCGATCTTGTCGGTCACGGAGGCCAGCAGCCGCTCCAACGCGGCTTCGACGAGACGCTGCACCTCATCGGTCAACGGATTGGCGGGAAGATCCTGAACGGCTTCCTTGACCGGCCCGCCCTGCGACTTCTCGGCCATCGTGATCACCTCCGCGCCCGGCGAACCGGCCGGTCGGACGACGACGCCTTTTCCCGGGTCGCGGTGCCCCGGCTCCTCGCCGGCTGCTTTCTCGGCTCCTCGGGCTCGGACTCCTCGGGCTCCTCGTCCTCAGCCGGAACCCTCCTCCGGGGCCTGGTGGCCGTTTCCTTGGCCGCCGGCCGCTTCCCGGCCCCGCTCGCCGACTCCTTACGGGGTCCGGCGGTGGTCTTCCTCCGAGGCTTCTCCACCGCCTCCTCGCCTTCCTCCTCCTCGTCCTCCTCGTCCGGTTCTCCTTCGAGACCGGTGGCGCCCAGCGGCCCCTTGGCCCGTTCGGAGAGCCTGGAGCTCAGCGAGTTGATCTGCCTGCTCGCCGCGGTGACGGCCGCGGCCTTGCCCGCTTCCAGCAGGCCGCTGCGGACGCTCTCGGCGATCTTCTCCAGTTCCGGGGAGGATCCGAGGAGCTTCATTCCCTGTTCCAGCAGGTTGCCCTGGGCGCCGAGCCTGCCCGTCGCCCCGGCCAGCGCGAGGGTGAGCGCCAGGCGCAGCTTGTGACACCGGCCAAGGAGATAGCCCACGGCGATGGCCAGGGCGAGCTCTGTCTTACCTTCCATGTTCACTGCTCCTCACCCGATCACCCGCCCGGAAATCCCTCCCAGACGGCCCAATTGACCGGTCACACAAGTAGAGGAGGGCGCCAGCGGGTACTGACGCCGGCCTGTTGTGAACGTGCGCGAGGCACGTGGCTTTCGATCGGCGCCTTCATACCCGAGAAGGGGACACAAAAACACATAGCAGAACAAACCGGACATGCTTGATCGAGATTTGGAGCGGAGAAACGACGCCGCCCGGCACCCGCTCACTCACCGGCGGAAAGCCCCACCTCACCGATCCGGTCGAGCAGCGCCTCCAGGGTCTTGTCGTCCGTGGCGGGGGCCATCACGGTGACCCGCAGATGGCGGAGGCCGCCGATCTCCGTCGAGGTGAGATGGAACGCACCGTCCGCCATTAGGCGCTCACGGATCAGGGCCTGGTCGCCCGTGCCGTACCGGAAGCAGACGATGTTGCTCTCCGGCTCGTAGGGGCACTCGAAGCCGGGCCGCTGCCGGGCCAGCTCCCAGAAGCGGCGCGCGGTGGCGTACTGCCGCGCGACGTGGTCGCCCAGGCCCCGCTCACCTCGCCAGGCCAGGTTGAGGAAGACCTTCAGGCCCAGCTCGGCCTTGCTGCACTCGACGGTCCTGCCGATCAGGTCGACGCCCCGCTCACCCTGGGGAAGGTCCCGCTCCCCCTGGGGAAAGTCCTGGTCGCCGTAGAACAGATAGCTGGCCCGCTGCCGGAAGGCCGCGTCCAGGTCGCCCCCGCGCCTGGTGAGGACCGCGGCCACCAGGCTGGAGGTCCGCAGCATCTTGTGCGCGTCCCAGATCAGCGAGTCGGCGAGCCCGAGCCCGTCGAGCAGGTGACGGTGCTCCTCGGTGAGCAGCGCCGACGCGCCGTGGGCGCCGTCCACGTGGAACCAGACGCCGTTGGCCGCGCAGAACTCGCCGATGCCGCGCAGGTCGTCGTGGAGCCCGGTGCCCGTCGCGCAGGCGGCGGCCACCAGGGCCATCGGCCGCCGTCCCGCCCGCCGTACTCGGTCCAGGGCGTCGGGGAGGCGGGCGACGTCGATCCGGCCGAGCCGGTCCGCGTCCAGCGGCACGACGGCCCGCTCCCCCAGGCCCAGGATCGCGGCGGCCCGGGTGAGCGAGTAGTGGGCGGACTCGGGCGCGAGCAGGGCGAGGTCGCCGGGGACGCCGTCGGTCCACGCCTCCGGTGCCGCCGCCGCCCGCGCGGCCAGCAGGGCGGTGAGGTTGGCCAGTGATCCGCCGTGGGTGAGCACGCCGCCGCCCGCCTCGCCGTACCCGACCTTCTCCAGCATCCAGCGCAGGACCTCGAACTCGACCGTCGCCGCCGAGGCGCCCATCTCGTAGATCGCCATCGGGTTGTTGGCCGCGCCGTGGACGAAGTCGGCGAGCGCGGCGGGGAAGTCGGGGGCGGTGATCTGGTGACCCAGGTGGCCGGGGTGGTGCAGCCGGGTGCCCTCGTCCAGGTAGGCCGCCAGGAACTCCGCGTAGGTCTCCGGCGTCATCCCGCCCTCGCGGATCCACCGCCCGAGGTCGAGCCGCGCGGCCAGTTCGCGCGGCGGGCGTCGCCGGAGCACGGGGGGCAGTCCCCGCTGGCTGTCCTCCACGTAGGAGGCCAGCCGGTCGACGGTCACGCCCGCGGCGCTGACGAACTCCTCAACGTTCCAGGTCACACCGGGATACTGGTCGAATCTACGACAGATCGCCAATAGAGCATGAATTCCGGAACCGGTTCACCCCCGACGAGGGCCGGCCCCGGCCAGGGTCACCCCTCGGCCAAGGGCCGGCCGCCGGCCGGGATCAGTCCTCGGCCAGGGGCAGGTAGACGCGACCGCCCCGGCGGGTGAACTCCTCGGCCTTCTCCCGCATCCCCGCGCTCAGGGCCTCCTCCTCGGGCATGCCGTGCTTCTCCGCGTAGGCGCGCACATCCCGGGTGATCTTCATGGAGCAGAAGTGCGGCCCGCACATCGAGCAGAAGTGCGCGGTCTTCGCCGGGGCCGCGGGGAGGGTCTCGTCGTGGAAGGACCGCGCGGTGTCCGGGTCGAGGGAGAGGTCGAACTGGTCCTCCCAGCGGAACTCGAAGCGGGCGTCGGACAGGGCGTCGTCCCAGGCCTGCGCCCCGGGATGCCCCTTGGCCAGGTCGGCCGCGTGCGCCGCGATCTTGTAGGCGATCACCCCCGCCTTCACGTCGTCGCGATCGGGCAGGCCCAGGTGCTCCTTCGGCGTGACGTAGCAGAGCATCGCGGTGCCGTACCAGCCGATCATCGCGGCGCCGATGGCCGAGGTGATGTGGTCGTAGCCGGGCGCGATGTCGGTGGTCAGCGGCCCCAGGGTGTAGAACGGCGCCTCGGCGCAGAGCTCCATCTGCAGGTCGACGTTCTCCTTGATCTTGTGCATGGGCACGTGACCCGGCCCCTCCACCATGACCTGGCAGTCGTACTCCCAGGCGACCTTCGTCAGCTCCCCCAGCGTCCGCAACTCCGCGAACTGGGCCTCGTCGTTGGCGTCGTGGATGGAGCCCGGCCGCAGTCCGTCGCCGAGGGAGAAGGTCACGTCGTAGGAGGCGAAGATCTCGCACAGCTCCCGGAAGTTCGTGTAGACGAAGTTCTCCGCGTGGTGGGCGAGGCACCAGGCCGCGAGGATCGAGCCGCCGCGTGAGACGATCCCGGTCTTCCTGCGGGCGGTCAGCGGCACGTACGCCAGCCGTACGCCGGCGTGCACCGTCATGTAGTCGACGCCCTGCTCGCACTGCTCGATCACCGTGTCGCGGAAGACCTCCCAGGTCAGCGCCTCGGGACGGCCGCCGACCTTCTCCAGGGCCTGGTAGATGGGCACGGTGCCGACCGGCACGGGGGAGTTGCGGAGGATCCACTCGCGGGTCTCGTGGATCCTCGGCCCGGTGGACAGGTCCATGATCGTGTCGGCGCCCCAGCGGGTGGCCCAGCGCATCTTCTCCACCTCCTCGTCGATCGAGGAGACGACGGCCGAGTTGCCGATGTTGGCGTTGATCTTCACCAGGAAGTTGCGGCCGATGATCATCGGCTCGCTCTCCGGGTGGTTCACGTTGGCGGGCAGGACCGCCCGGCCGCGGGCCAGCTCGTCGCGGACGAACTCCGGTGCGACGCCCTCGCGCAGGGCGACGAACTCCATCTCCGGCGTGATCTCGCCGCGCCTCGCGTGCGCCATCTGGGTGGCGCCCGGGGACGGGGAGCCGGAGTCCCGGTACGGCGGGCCGGAGTCCCGCCGCTCGGTGCGGGGGGAACGCCACGCCGACCTCAGCTCGGGCAGCCCCCGGCCGAGGTCCGCGGTGTACGCCGGATCGGTGTAGGGCCCTGAGGTGTCGTAGAGGACGACGGTGGCGCCGTTGGTCAGCGAAACCTCGCGCATCGGCACGCGGATGTCCGGACGCGAGCCGACGAGATAGGTCTTTCTGGCAGGGGACGGCATGAGCACAACTCCCTACGCCGGCATTACCCGGTCAGGTTCAAGCGGTCGGCGGCCGTGTCAGCCGCCCTCTCAGCCCGGTGCTCCGGGCTCCCGCGTTCGGTCTTCCAGACACTAACCCGAGACCGCCCCATTGCCGCAACCCGCGACCGTGGGGTATGGGCGCCGCCCACGGGTGCCGGGGACCGTCAGTGCAGGCGGAACCGTTTCATGGCCTTGAGCAGGCCGGACAGGGTGTCGGCGTACTTGTCGTAGGTCATGCCCAGGATCGGCTCGAAGCCCAGCCTCAAGGACTGGCTGGCGACGGTCTGCGCCTCCGTGTACTTCAGCAGTCCCTCGGTCCCGTGGCGGCGTCCCAGCCCCGAGGACTTCATCCCGCCCATGGGCGCGTCGTAGGAGGCGTAGGCCGCGCCGTACCCCTCGTTGAGGTTGACGGTCCCGGCGTTGATCCGGGAGGCCATCGCGCGCCCGCGAGGCAGATCGCGGGTCCAGATGGAGGCGTTGAGGCCGTAGGCGGTGTCGTTGGCCCTCTCGACCACCTCGTCCTCGTCGCGGAAGCGGTAGATCGCGACGACCGGGCCGAAGGTCTCCTCACGGCAGAGGTCCATGCTCTCGTCCACGTCGGCCAGGATCGTGGGCTCGTAGAAGAGCGGGCCGACGTCGGGCCTGGCCCTGCCTCCGGCGAGGACCCTGGCCCCCTTGGCGACGGCGTCGTCCACGTGGGCGGTGACCGCCTCAAGCTGGCGCCGGGAGGTGAGCGACCCCATTTGCACGCTCCAGTCGAGCCCGGCGCCGAGTCTCATGTTCCGGGCCTGCCGGACGAACCTCTCCAGGAACGCGTCGTGCACGGTCTCGTGGACGTAGAGCCTCTCGATGGAGATGCAGAGCTGGCCGGCGTTGGTGAAGCAGGCGCGCAGCGCGCCCTGGGCCGTCACGTCCAGGTCCGCGTCGTCGAGCACGATCATCGGGTTCTTGCCGCCGAGTTCGAGCGAGCAGCCGATCAGCCGCCTGGCCGCCGCCTCGGCGATCTTCCGGCCGCCCCGGGTGGAGCCGGTGAACGCCACGTAGTCGGCGTCCTCGATCAGGGGGTCGCCGATCTCGGCGGGGTCGCCGAGGACGACCTGCCAGATGTCGCGGGGCATCCCGAGGGAGACCAGCAGGTCGATCGCCCAGAGCGTGGAGAGCGCGGTCTGGGTGTCGGGCTTGTGGACCACGGCGTTGCCCGCGAGCAGGGCCGGGACGACGTCGGTGACGCCGAGGGAGAGCGGGTAGTTCCACGGGGAGATCAATGCCACCGTCCCCTTGGGGCGGCGCGTCTCGACCACCTTCGTCGCGACGGGGAAGATGCCCGCCCGGCGCTGGGGCGCCAGGAGGCCGGGAGCTCGCCGGACGTAGTGGAGCGTGCAGCCCGCGACGTCGAGGACCTCCTCGAAGGCGTGCCTGCGGGCCTTTCCGGTCTCCCACTGGACGATGTCGAGGATCTCCTCGCGCCGGTCGAGGATGGCGTCGTGCAGGCGCAGGAAGGGCCTGATCCGCTCGCGCACCGGCAGCGCCGCCCACGCCCGCCGGGCCTCGCGGGCCTTGGCGTGGGCGGCGCGGACGTCCTCGGCGCTGGAGAGGGGGAGTTCGGCGAGGGTTTCACCGGTGAACGGCGCGGTGATGGTCTGGGTCTTCCCGCTTGAGGTCACCTGCCGGACGACGCGCTCGATCATGCCCAGGTCAAGTGTCCGGGTTGCTCCAAGAGTGACGGCCATGTCCGAAGGGTATGCGGGTTGGGAGCCAGCGGCTACCAGGAAGTAATGGGTTGAACCGGACAGGATTTCGATCCGTCGTAGAGGCATGAGGACATCGATTCGTACGGCAGGCGCCGTCACCCTCGCCGCCGCGCTGCTCGCCACGGGGTGCAGTTCCACGGAAACGGGGCCGGGCGCGAGCCGTACGACGCCGGTAATGGATCTGGGAAAGATCAAACTGGTCTCCTACAACAGCTGTGACGACATGCTGGCCGGGCTGCGGACCGCGACGGCCAAGAGCGTCGGGCCGTGGGGGCTCGGCCCGATCGGCATGGACCCTCGGCTCATAAGCGCGGAGATGCGCGGGGACATGCCCGCGGCCCGCGGCAAGATGGAGGGGGACGTCCCCGAGCACTCCACCACGAACGTGCACGAGGCCGGGGTGGACGAGCCGAACCTGGTGAAGACCGACGGCAAGCGGGTGATCACCGTGAACCGCGGCGTGCTGCGGGTGGTGGACACCGCGACCAGGAAGGTCACCGGCAGGCTCAAGCTGGTCAACGCCGAGCAGATGTGGGCCCCGGCCGACCTGCTGGTGAGCGGGGACCGGGCGCTGGTGCTGTTCTCCGGCGGCGGGATCATCCCCTTCGGCGCGATGGCCAAGCGGGCGGCGAGCCCTGGTCCGCGCTACGTCCTCGTCGATCTGTCCGGGACGCCGAAGGTGATCGGCTCGCTCACTCCGAACGGCGCCCACGTGGACGCCAGGATGATCGACTCGACGGTGCGGCTGGTGGTCCGCAGCCAGCCCGAGATCGACTTCTCCTACGACGGCCCCGACCTCTCCGACGCCGAGCGGACCCGGCGGAACACGGACATCGTCGCCAAGGCGCCGATCGAGGCGTGGCTGCCGAAGTTCGAGGTGGCGGACGCCAAGGGCGTGACCAGGACCGACACGGTCAAGTGCGAGCAGGTCAGCCACCCGGCGGAGTACACCGGCACGTCGATGCTGACCGTGCACACCCTCGACATGTCCCAGGGGATCGTCGACACCGTCCCGATCAGCGTGGCCGCCGACGGTGACACGGTCTACGGGACCGGCTCCAGCCTGTACGTGACCAGCAACCCGCGCTGGTGGTGGCCCAGACCGATCGAGTCGCCCATGGTCGACGACGCCCCGACCGCGCCGGTCGACCCGATCGAGCCGGCGGCGACGCCCCCCGCGGACGCCCCGCGGGCCGAGCCGACCCCGGCGGAGCCGAGCGCGGCCACCTCCCACGGCATCCCGGACTCCACCGGGTCCCCGAAGTCGTCTCCGCCGTCCTCGGCGACGGCCTCCCCGTCCCCCTCCCGCGTCCCCCCGAAGCCCGTCGTTCCCCGCAAACCCCCGCGGGCGCCGGTCCAGCCCCCGGAGGAGACCGAGATCTACCGGTTCGACCTCACCGGGACGGGCGCGCCGCGCTACGTCGCCTCAGGGAAGGTGCCCGGCCGGCTGCTCAACCAGTACTCCCTGTCGGACTACGAGGGGCACCTGCGGATCGCCACCACCTCGACCACCGGGCGGCACAGTTCGAGCGCCGTCTACGTGCTCAAGACGGACACGCTGAACAAGGTCGGCGAGATCGGCGGCCTAGGTGTCGGGGAGCGGATCTACTCGGTCCGGTTCATCGGCCCGATGGGCTACGTGGTGACCTTCAGGCAGGTGGACCCGCTCTACACGATCGACCTGAGCACCCCGGCGGCGCCGAAGAAGACCGGCGACCTGAAGATCACCGGTTACTCCGCCTATCTCCACCCGGCGGGTGAGGGGCGGCTGATCGGCATCGGCCAGGAGGCCAGTGAGAAGGGGCGCACGCTCGGCACCCAGGTCTCCCTGTTCGACGTCTCCAACCCGGCCCAGCCGCGCCGCCTGTCGCAGATGTTCCAGAAGAACTCGGGTTCCGAGGCCGAGTGGGACCCGCACGCCTTCCTCTACTGGGCCAAGACCAGGACGGCCGTCCTGCCGCTGAACAGCTGGGACGGCACCGGGCGGACCGGCGGTTCCGCGATGGTCCTCACGATCGACGATTCGGCCGTCACCAGGACCGGCACCATCACCCATCCCAGACCCAGGCCCGTCAAGGACACCCGTTTCGCCCCCGCCGACCCGAGTATCCGCCGCTCGGTCGTCATCGGCGACAGCATCTGGACGGTCTCCGACCTCGGCCTCAAGGTCAGCGACATGAACGGTCTGGCCGACCGGGCCTGGATCCCTTTCTCCTGATCCGCTGACCTACCGGCACGGCCCGTGATCCACTGAGCTTCCGGTACGGCTCGCGGGACCACCGCCCGCGACGGCAGCGCCGCTACCCCCGGTCCCTTCCTCGGCCGGGGGTACCGGCGTTCCTCAACCGGGGTCTCCCGATAGCCGCAATGGCCCAAAAAAAGCCCATTACACCGACATATCGCCCTTTACAAGATCTTGTCAGAGCACTTGAGTAAGTGTTACCTCTTGCGCAACACACGTGCCCCACGTGTGGCATGGCCCACCAGGCCATCTCCCCGCAGGAGGATCGGTGTCGACCAAACCCTGGTCACGCATCACCGTCATCGCGGCCGCGACCGCGGCGCTCACCCTTCCCCTCCCTGGAATCGCCCAGGGTCAGCCCGGCGGGCAACCCGCCGGGAGCCACGACCTCCAGACCGAGCGGTATGAGAAACCCGACCTGGACAACCGGCGCGGCAGCGTCGCGCCCCCGGCCTCGCTCGGCACCGCGGGCACCGCGACGATCCGCTGGAACACGCTGGGCACCCCGGCGACGGTCACCGGCTCCGCACCACTCGCCAAGGGCCTGGGCGCCGACCCCGAGCGGGCCGCCCGCGCCTACCTCAAGGCCAACGAGCCCCTCTTCGGCCTGTCCGCCGAGGCGGTGGACGCGCTGGAGAAGGTCGCGGTCAACCCCATCGGGGACGGCCACGCCGTACTGCTCAGGCAGCGGTTCGGCGACCTGCCCGCGGGGATCGACGGGCAGGTGGCGGTCGGCGTGGCGGGCGGAGAGGTCGTCCACGTCACCTCGACGCTGTCACGCTCCAGCTCGCCGCCGCCCGCCGCCCGGATCACCGGGCGGCGGGCACTGGAGATCGCGGCCGGGGACGGCGGGATCGACCTCGCCACGGCGAGCACCAGGAAGGTCACCCCGGTGGCGGTGCCCGCGCCCGACGGGACGCACAGTGCCTTCCAGGTCACCCTGATCGGCGGAGCCGGGGGTGAGGCCGCCGGATACACCACCCACGTGGACGCGGTCAGCGGCGAGATCCTGACCCGCGAGAACCTGGTGGACCACGACCTCCAGCCCGACGGCCCGCGCTGGAAGGCGTTCACGGCCACCCCGCCCGCCGACTACTCCTCCACCGACACCCGGGCGACCTGGTGCCACCGGGCCGGGCCCGGCTGCGACCAGGCCCCCACCGGCGACCCCGGCACAGGCGTGGCGTGGGACGTGAACCACGCCACGGGCGCACCGACCGGCACCAGCGCCGGCAACGCCGCCACGACCGTGGAGAACCGCGCCGACGCCGACCCCTACACCGTCGGCACCCGCGGCAACGTGCTCACACCGGACCGCGAGTACGCCTACCCGTGGGCCAACAGGTGGTACACCGCCAAGTGCGACCCCGCCACGTTCGACCAGCCCGGCGAGGCCGACCTGGAGGCCGCGATCTCCAACCTGCACGTCATGCACAACCGGATGCACGACTGGTCCTACCGGCTCGGCTTCACCGAGACCGCCTGGAACATGCAGGACGACAACGGCACCCGAGGCGGCCTGGGCTCCGACCCCGAGCGGGGCAACGCCCAGGCGGGGGCCAGGGACTTCACCGTGCGGAACAACGCCAACCAGATCACCGGCCCCGACGGGGTCGCGCCGATCACCAACATGTACCTCTGGCAGCCGATCGCGGGCGCGTTCTACTCGCCCTGCGTGGACGGCGACTACGACATGTCGGTGATCGGGCACGAGTACACCCACGCGATCTCCGGCCGCATGGTCGGCGGCCCGGCCGCCGGATGGAGCGGCGCCCAGGCCGGTGCCATGAACGAGAGCACCTCCGACCTGTTCGCCATGGAGTATCTCTTCGAGTCCGGCTTCCGGCCCGCGGGCGACACGCCGTACGTCACCGGCGGCTACGTCACCGGTGACCGGAAGGCCGGCATCCGCAACTACGACATGTCCGCCTCCCCGCTGAACTACAGCGACGTCGGCTACGACCTCGTGGGCCAGCAGGTGCACGCCGACGGCGAGATCTGGACCGCCACCCAGTACGACGTGCGCGAGGGCTTCGTCCAGCGGTACGGCCGGGGCGGGCCGGATCGGCAGCGGGCGTGCGCCGAGGGCAGGACCCCGCTGGACCGGTGCCCCGGCAACCGCCGCTGGGCGCAGATCTCGTTCGACGCGCTGCTGCTGATGGCCTCCGGGGCGGTCAGCTACGTCGACCACCGCGACGCGCTGCTCGCCGCCGACGCCATCCGCTTCGGCGGCAGGGACCGGGACATCATGTGGCGGGCGTTCGCCGAGCACGGCCTGGGCGAGGACGCGGCGAGCACCGGCCCCAACGACGCCGACCCGACGCCCGGCTTCGCCGACCCCGTCGGCCGGAACGGCGAGGTGCGGCTGAGGCCGCCGTCCGGCGACGAGGACGCTGCGCTCCGGCTCTACGTGGGCGACTACGAGGGCCGCGCCGTACCGGTGGCCGACACCGACCCGGCGACCGCCCTCGACGACACCGCCGAGCTGACCCCGGGCCGCTACGACTTCCTGGTCGTGGGCGGCGGATACGGGCACACCAGGGTCAGGCTGGCGGTGCGGCCCGGCGCGAAGCTGCCGGTGGCGCCCCCGCTGACCAGGAACCACGCCTCCGCGGCACTGGGCGCGACGGCCACCGGCGACGGCGTCAACCAGGGCAGGCTGATCGACGAGACCGAGGCCACGGACTGGGCCTCGCTCACCGCCCCGGTCAAGGACAGATCCGTCACCGTCGACCTGGCCGGAACCGAGCCGGTCCCGGTCCGCAGGGTCCAGGTCAGCGCGATGCTCCGGCCGAACATCAACGACCCGGCCGACCCCGGAGGCCAGAACCGTTTCACCGCCCTGCGCTCGTTCCAGGTGCTGGCCTGCGACGCCACCCGCCGGGACTGCTCATCCCCGCAGGCGTACACGGTGGTCTACACCAGTCCGGCCGACGCCTTCCAGACCCGCCTGCCACGTCCCCGGGGCGCCGATCTGATCATCAAGTCCTTCGGGATCCCGCCCACCAGGGCGACCCACCTGACCCTGCGGGCCCTCTCCACCCAGTGCACCGGCAACCCGCTCTACGCCGGTGAGCAGGACAACGACCCCAACTCCGCGACGGACTGCGCCACCGCGGGCGCGGCCAGGAACCAGCTGCGCGCCGCCGAGTTCCAGGCATTCTCCCGCTAGCCCGCCAGGACGACGACCCCACCCTCTCGGGCGCCCCTCCCCCTCGGGGAGGCGATCGGGTACGGCCTCCGCCCGCGCGGCGGGAGCCGTACCCGATCGCCGGGACGGTCACTTCAAGTGGTCGCGCACGATTTGCCGCGACTGCCGGGGAACGCCCATGTTCCCGGAGCCTCCGGGGCGCCCCGCCCCTTGGGGGTCTCCCTCGGCCCCCCGGGGCACCGAGGTCTCAGCCGCCGGTCGTCCGTGGAAGATCCGGTCGACGACCCGGGCGGCCGCCCCGCCGTCGTCCAGCGGGCAGAACCTCGCCACGAAGTCGCGGTGGCGTCCGGCGTACTCCGCCGCCACCCGGTCGAGGTCGCGGACCGCCTCGGCCACCTCACCGGTCGTGCGCAGCAGCGGCCCGGGGGCCTCGGCCTCCAGGTCGAAGGAGAGACCGCGCACCTCGTCCCGGTAGTGCTCCAGGTCGTAGGTGTGGAGCAGGATCGGCCGCCCGGTGACCGCGAAGTCGGCCATCGCCGAGGAGTAGTCCGTGACCAGCACGTCCGCGACCAGGTAGAGATCCCGGATGTCGGGATAGGCGGAGACGTCGACGACGAAGTCCCTGCCCGCCCGGGGAACCCGGTCGAAGGTGTTCGGGTGCCTGCGCACCATGACCACGTGGTCCGCGCCGAGTTTCGACCACATCCTGTGCGGGTCGAAGCGGAGGTCGAACCTGGAGCGGCCCCTGCCGTGATACCTGTCGTCACGCCAGGTCGGCGCGTACAGGACGACCTTTCTCCCCTGGGGAAGCCCGAGGCGCCCGCGGATCTCCGCCACCGCCTCCGGCTCCGGGCCGACGAGCGTGTCGTTGCGCGGATATCCCGTCTCCAGGATCTCCCCCTCGAACCGGAAGGCGGCCCGCAGGATCGGCGTGCACCACGGGCTCGGCGACACCAGATGGCTCCACTGACCGACCTCCACGGCCAGCCGCTCCCGGTGGGCGGCCTCGGCGAGCGGCCCCCGGTCGATGTCGAAGCCGACACGTTTGATCGGCGCCCCGTGCCAGGTCTGCACGACCACCTGGCCCTCCCTGCGCCGGAACCACTTCGGCAGCGCGGTGTTGGTGACGACGTACCGGCAGGTCGCCAGCGCCTCGAAGTGCTCCCGCCCGGACGTCCTGACCGGGACGACCCCCCGCGGCCCCTCGGGCAGCGCCACCTGATCGTCCCTGACGTTCCACAGGAACTCCAGGTCGGCCCCGCTCCGCCGCAGCTCCTCGTAGATCGCCCGGGGGTTGTCCGAGAACCGCCTGCCTCCGTGACTGTCGAAGAAGACGGCCTCGCGGAGCGGCTCCCCCGCCCGCAGCCGGGGGTAGAGCCGGTCGCGCAGCATCCGCCGCGTCTTGGCGTCCTGCGCCTCCCCCCTCAGGTCGCCGCCGACGGTGAGCACGGGCACGCCGTCCTGGTCGCCCTCGAAGACGAACCCGCGGTGCGCGGACTCGTGCCGCACCGGCGCGTCCAGGCCGCACACCAACCGGCGCCCTCGGTCGCCGGACCGTACGGCCAGATCGTAGGCGCCCGAGGGCAGGGGCAGCCGTCCGGCGAGCGAGCCGACCTCCCGCGGGGTCACCGTGACCGTGAAGCGCCCGTCGGCGGACAGGCGCAGCGGGAACAGGTGCTCGTCGAACCGGTTGCGCGAGGTCACCACCAGGTGCGCGGGCCCGTGACCGGCGGCGCCCCCGGCCGGCTCCAGATCATGACCGGCCGCGGTCCCGGCCGGCTCCAGATCGTGACCGGCCGCGGTCCCGGCCAGCTCCAGATCGCCTCCGGAGGTCCATCCGGCGTGGTCCACGTGGAAGGCCGCCGCGTGCTCGCGCAGCACGAGGGCCCCCGAGGGGGAGGCGCCCGCGGTCAGGTCCCGGCCGGCGTACACGTGGCGGCACTCGACCCCGGCCGCCACCGGTCCCGCGCCCTCCACCTCCAGCCGCCACTCGGCCGTCGTGTCGAGTGTCCCGGCCTCCGGACTCGACGCCGGCAGCGCGGGCAGCCGGGAGGAGAGCAGCTCCCCCAGGGCGACCACGGCCCGGAAGGTCCCGTCCGACACGGTGACCGGACAGCGGTGGGGGAACCCGCCCCCGGCGCGTGACACGACCAGGACGGGGTCCGGCCCGAGATCTTCGAGGACCGGGCCGGAGAGCAGCAGCCGGTCGCCGTCCAGCGCGCACTCCGTGGCCCGCGCGCGCTCCCGCTCCACCCGGACGCGGAACTCCCCCGACTCCGCCCAGTACGGCCAGACCCTCACCCGAGGCTCCGGCTCGTGATACCCCAGCCGCCCGGCCGACGCCGGATCCGGCCGCCTCAGCCGCTCACGCCGGAGCATGCCCCGGTGCAGGACCCAGAGCTCCACGTGCCAGGTCGCCGCGTCACCGCCCAGCCTGCGGGGGTCGACGGCGAACCGGAACCCGCACCAGTCCTCCGACTCGCGCGACAGCATGGAGACGGTCCGGAAGACGGTGACCGGGACCCTGATCCTGCGGCCGGTGTCCTCGCGCACGAACCAGGCGAACACCCGCTGGTGCCTGCGCTCACCGGGGCTCAGGTATCTCAGCGTCGCCCGGCCCTCCACGCTGAGCCTGCCGCCGTCCCAGCGGACGTCGTCGATCCGCTGGCGCAGCTCCAGCTCCTCGCGGAGCCGGGTGACCCGGGACGGGAGCGCCACGGGACAGGCGAGGTGGTGGCGGCGCAGTCGCCGGACAACCCGGGCGTCCGGCTGAACCGTGCGCTCCCACTCCAAAAACTCCAGCAGCTCGGGCAGGCGGCGCTCCCGAACCAGCCGCCACCTCGCCCTCCTGGGCGCCGGGAGCCGGGCGAGCACCCGGGGGTCGACGGCGTCGAGATAGTCGCCCGCGAGGTCGAGAAAGCGCTCCCGGAACGCCTCATCGGCCCTCTCCAGCGCCTGGACGAAGACCGGCAGGTCACCGTCGAGCACGGTCCGGTCCCACGCGGACACGTGGGCGGCACGGCCGTTGCCGAGCAGGAAGCGGCGGACCGCCGTCACCGACGCGAAGCGATCCTCGATGCCCTTGACGTTCGTGCGGTCCTGGGTGATCGACAGGCTGTCCCCGTCACGCTCCCGCCACAGGTATATCGGGCAGGTGAGCACGTCGGCGGCGTCGGCGAGGAAGTGGGCCGGCAGGGCGACCGAGGTGTCCTCGTAGAGCACCCCCTCGGGGAATCGAAACCCGTGCCTCTCCCAGAACGACCGGCGCCACAGCTTGTTGGTGACCAGGCGGTCCATCAGCAGGGACTCCCGGCGGGTGACGTGTGTCCGCGGCACCCGCTCGGCGAACGCCTCCCGGTGCATCGGCGACTGCCACGCGCCCCGGCCGTTGAACCGGTGCACATTCCCCGTGACGAGGTCGGATCCGGTCTCCTCCAGCGTGGCCAGCATGGTCTCCAGCGCGTGCGGCGGGAGCATGTCGTCGCTGTCGACGAAGGCGAGGTACTCCCCCGAGGCGGCCCGCAGGCCGGTGTTCCTGGCCGCGCCGAGCCCGGCGTTGGCCTGCCGGAACAGCCTGAACCGCCCGTCCCGCCGGGCGAACCCCTCGGCGATCTCCGCGGCGGCGTCCGGCGAGCCGTCGTCCACCATGACGACCTCGACGTCCTGCCACGTCTGGCAGGCGAGGGATTCCAGGCAGGCCGCGAGATACGGCTCCACGTCGTAGATCGGAACGATCACACTCAGTCTGGGCAAGGTGTCAACCCCCATGGCTGGAGCCGGCTGAAGCGGTCCGTGGACCGGGAGGGTGGAAGGGGCGGCCGAGGGCGTGGTACCGCCAGCCCGCGGCACGCCAGATCTCGGCGTCGAGGGCGTCGCGGCCGTCGACGACGACCGGGTGGGCGACCAGCTCCCGCGCCTTCACCGGGTCGAGGTCGGCGAACTCCCGCCATTCGGTCAGCAGCAGCACCGCGTCCGCGCCCGCCAGGACGTCCAGGGCCGTGGCGGAGCATCTCCCGCAGGCCGGGCTCGTAGATCGGCGGATCCCCGGCCCGCAGGCGGGCGACCTTCTCCGCGTCCACGTCGACGCCGAGGACCTCCGAGCCCAGCTCCGCCAGGCACGCCGACGTCGTCGTCCCCAGATATCCGGTCCCGAGCACCGTCAGGCGCGGCGTCACCGCCGGGCGCGGCGTCATCCGGAACGGCTTCCGCCGCGCGTGGACGGACGCCGTCTCCGAGGCACCCCGGCGAGGGAGAGTCCCCTGCCGAGCATCCGCCTCAGGCGGCGCATCGGCGTACGGTCGAGCCGGCCCCGCAGCCGCCTCACCCTGCGCCTCCAGCGCAGCGCCTTCCTGCGCCACCGCGCCGCCGCGTCGGCGGGCCGGGCCGGCTCCTCCGCCTTCTCCATCGCCGGCAGACCCCACGTCTCCCCATCCAGCCACTGCGTGCCGAAGGTGGCCTCCACCACGTCCTCCAGGTGGCGTTCCTCCCGGATCATCCGGGCCCGGTGGAACGCGGCGGTCCGTTCGAGCCGGGCCGCGACCACTCCGTCGTCCTCGGCCAGCGCCAGCGAGACCAGGCCGTACCCCTCGGAGTCGGCCAGCCGGATGAGCCGGTGCAGACAGTCGGGCCTGGGCACCCAGCCCGGCGGGCACACGAACCGGAAGGGGGTGGGAAAGGGCGTCTCGCCCACGCTCTCCGCCAGGCGGACCCGGCCGTCGTGCGCGTAGAGCTCGTGGACGAGCCGCAGGTCGACGGCGGGCTCGTCCAGCGGGGCCCGGCGTCCGCCGGGGATGGCCGACCACGGTCCCACCACGGTGACGCCGATGTCCGCCGTCGATCCGGCCAGAAACCCGTCGACCGTGGCGCGGACCCGCTCGTAGGAGGCGTCCCCGACGGTCACCACGACCTCGACGAACGGCACCTCCCACAGCCGGGCGGCAGGTCTGCGCAGCCAGCGGTAGCTCGGCACCCGGTTGGCGAGGAAGACCCAGTTGTGCCGCTTGACCTCTCGCTCCCTGCGCATCACCGTGGACGCCCCCAGGTGCCGGCTCAGGGACTCCCCGTCGGCCACGAAGACCGCGCCCGCCTGCGCCAGGCGGTATCCCAGCTCGGTGTCCTCGGCGAGCACCAGGGAGGTGTCCATCCCCCCGGCGCTTCTCAGCAGCGCCGCCGGCAGGGAGGCGCTCGCGCCCACGTGGACCTTGAAGCCGTCGAGCCCGGCGTCGCGCAGGCCCCTGGTCCGCTCTATGTACTCGCTGCTCCAGGTGTCGGTGACGTTCTCCCCGGCGCCGAAGAGCCGCTCCGCCGTGCCCGCGCGCACCTCGGCGTGCACCTCGGCGGGGCTCAGGCCCGCGTCCCAGGCCGAGACCATCTTGAACCGGCCCAGCACGGTGAAGTAGTCGGCCAGGTGGTGCCAGCGCATCTGCGCCTCCACCTGCTCACGAAATACGATCATGTCGGCGTCCAGCCAGTGGATCACCTCGCCCTCCGCCACGTCGGCACCCGACTGGCAGGCCCAGGCGCGTCCCCAGCCCCCTGGACGGCTGGGGACCACCCGGGTGCGCTCCGGAACGATCTCGGGGAGCCGCAGCGGGAACTCGCCGCCGTCGTCGACGACGATCACTTCGAGCAGATGGGCCGGGTAGCTCTGCGCGGCCAGACTCGCCAGGGTCAGCGGAAGGGTCCGGGACCGGAACGCGGGGACGACGACGCTCACGGTCCGGCCGGGGGTCCACGCGCCCAGTTCCTGAGGGGTCACCCGGCCGTAGTCGTTGAGCCGGATCAGCGGCTGGGGTGCTCTTACCGGATCGACGCGTCCGGTCGGCGTGTTCAACATCGATACCCTTCACCTGTTCGCTGAGCTGCTTACCGGGCCTGGCCGTACTCCCCGTCCGGGGAGAGTCCTTCCATCTCCATCAGCGGGTTCGCGTGCAGCCCTCTCCACTGCCGCCGGAACGACCGGAGAAAGCCGGTGATGGGCTCCTGCCACGTGTGCCCCGCGGCCTCCCGGCGCCGGAGGATGTAGTTGAGGCCGTGGGTGCGGTAGATCCTGCCGCCCGCGGCGGTGACCGACTCCAGCAGCTGGCCGTCCACGGTGCGCGGGATCGGGCGGAACCCTCCGGCGTCGTCGAACACCGCGCGGGACATCAGCATGGTGCCGCCGGCCACGACACCGGTGTAGGTCTCGGTGGCCAGGTGACGGCGTACGGTGACCCCGATCCGTTCCAGGTGGACGAACTCCGGCGCGGACCCCACGAGGTCGGCGGAGGAGTAGCGCCGGGCGAGCAGCAGGTCGGACAGGTGGTCGGGGCCGTACCAGTCGTCGTCGTCCATCTTCGTCAGGTAGGCCCCCGAGGCGCGTGCCGCGGCCTGGTTGAGCGCGGCTCCGAACACCAGGCCGGTGTCCGCCTCGACCACGGTGATCGTCCCCTTGTAGGCGGACACGGCCGACGCCGCGTCCGGCCGGTCGGCGGAGAACCCGTGCAGCGTCAGGATCACCTCCACCTCCGGCCCCCGCTGCCGGCCCACCTGCTCCAGGGCGAACCCCACCATGTCGGGCCGCCGCGTGCAGAGCAGCACCGAGACCGACGGCGGGGCGGGCGTCCGGAGACCGTGGGCGGCGGCGAGCCTGCCCCACCTGCCCGCGACCCCGTGCCGGGCCAGCGCGCACCGCCGGAGCCGGATGCTGAACCACTCGCGGGCGAGCGCGTCGGACAGCCGCCCCGCGTCGAACCCGTCCAGCAGCCCCGCCAGCTCGGCGCCCAGCAGGTCGCGCCACTCCCCGCCGGGCTCGGCGATCACGGGCACCCCGGCCGCGGCGAGGCCGCAGACGGCACGGGCCACCCCGAAGGAGACGGGCCGGCCCCCGTGGAGATCCACCGCGACACCGGCGAGGCCGCGCAGCCGGGCGACGTCCACGTCCGTGAGGGAGCCGGACGGCGGGACGCGCACCACGACGTCGTCCCCCCGCACCACCGCGTGGGCCCCGGCCAGCTCCACCAGCTCCGCCAGGGGGCCGTCGTCGGCCGGGACGAACCCGATGGGACAGACCGACCGCTCGTCGATCGGCGCGAGGCACTCGGGTGAGAGACGCTCAGGTGGGAGACGCCGGGGTGAGAGATCCGGGCCGATGGCCGGCACCCGCCCCCAGCCGGTCGCAGGCGCCTGCTCCCCGCCACCGGCGGGCGGCGGTTCCCCGCCGGTGGCGGGGTCCGGCCGGTCGACCAGGGGTACGGCGGGCGCCTGCCCCTCGGGCGCGTCGCCGCCCGCCGTACGGAGCACGAGGTCGCACCCGGGCGCGTCGCGCCGCCGCGGGACGGGCCCCGACAGCGGAGCCGGTGTGACGTTGGGATCCCCCGGCCGCCACCGGCCGGACCCCGCCCCCACCAGGGAGACCACCGGCGTGTGCAGGGGCTCCCGCCCCGGGCCGTCCAGGCCCCGGCAGAGGGCCCGCAGGACACCCCCGGCCGGCGCGGGCTTGGAGAAGCTCACCTCGACCCGCCAGAGGGGGCGGGCCGGGTGACCGGAGCGGCGTCCCCGCCCCTCCCCTCGGCGGACGCGGACGTCGAGCAGGGTGCGCCAGAACCTGGCGCCGTCCACGACCGGCACGGGTGCCAGGCGCCACGGCGGAGACTCCATGATCATCACGGTCAGCCTGCCTGCCCAGGGAAGCATGTTCCCGTACGGCACCGCACGCCTCAGGTCGGCGGGCGTCCTGGCCAGCAGGAAGAAGTCCTCCAACTCCTCCGAGGCGCCCAGGTGGCCGGCGGGGAGCGCGTCCAGGTCCACCCAGGAGACACCGTCCGCCTCACCCGGGGCCGCCGGCGGTTCCGCGTCCCCCTCGAACCCGATGTGGCAGCCGAGAGCGGGCGGGGACGCCCGCGGTTCACGGTTCACACCCGGCTCCTGACGAACACGTCCAGGCCCTTCTCCGCGGCGTAGGCGGTGCGGACGACCTCGGGGAACCTGGCGGCCCACAGGTCGCTCACCGCCCGGTCGCCCTCCCTCGCCGCGTCGTCCAGGAAGACGGCGACCTGCTCGGAGCAGCGGGGCAGCAGGAGCGGAAGGGCGGGGTAGCGTGCGGCGGGCCCCGTGTCGCCGGGTGGCCCGTCGACGAAGACGAGCCCGATGTCCGCGAGGCCCTCCAGGGCCTGTGACGAATACCACCGGTAGGTCTCGGCTCCGCTCTCCCACAGCTCAAGGGGGGCGTCGCGGACCTCGACCACGGCGGAGAGGCCGTGGGCGCGCACCAGGTCGCGGCTGGCCTCCGCGTAGCGCGGGTCGTGCTCAAGGGCGACGACCGTCGCCCCGACCTGCTCGGCGACGTAGCCCATCCACACACTGGAGGACCCGCTGCCGCATTCGACGATCGTCTTCGGCCTGGCCCGCAGGACCCATCCGACCATCATCCGCAGCACGTCGGGGGAGGCCGCCCAGCCCCTGAGCGGGGGAAGCGGGGCGCGGGGGCTGATGAGCGCCCGCAGGTCGGCGAACGCCTCCATCTGGGTGTAGGAGCGGCGGAGCTCCCGGTCCAGGGAGCGGCACTCCCCCCTCACCCGGGCGAACTCGCGCTCCATCAGTTCGCGTGACCCGGCGACGGCGCCGAGGGATTCGGCGTGCCGCGCCCCGCCCGCGACCTCCAGCGCGCCGATCCTCCGCTCCAGCGCGCCGAGTCTGCGCTCCAGCGGGGCGGCCTTGCGTTCCAGCCGGACCAGCGACCCGCCCACCACCTTGATCCTCTCGGTGTCGCGGCGGGCCCCGCGCTGGAGCGAGCGCAGGGCGGCGAGCGCCGGCACGGCGGCCAGCACCACGAATCCGGTGGACAGCGCCGACGGCAGACGGCCGTCGACACCACCGGCACCGTAGGCCAGCGCCGACGCGGAAAGCGCCAGGCCGGCCGCCGCCCCGGCGGAACGACTGGGATATCTCATCGACGGCATGCGCATCCGGGCCTCCGGGGGAATTACCCGCATGGATCGCGACTCCGCGTCCACCGGCCATTCAACGGGCAACGTTGTGGAACAACGTAGGGGCCGCCCTCAGCCGGCCGTCCGGACTTGGTCCCGGCTTTGCGAAGCCCGGTCCAAGCGCTTGCGCACCGGAAAAGCGACGGCGGAGGGCCCCTAAAATCTCCCGAATACCGATATTTGGCGATGAACACCGAAAACACGGTTGCCGGTTGAAGTCCGCTTTCCCGTCCCGGACCTACATGTGGTCCGTCTCGGGGCCGTCGACGGGGACGATCTCGGGAGCGCCGAGGCGGATGGCGTCGGCCTCATGGTCGGTGTCCTGCTCCTGGGAGAGTCTCTCGGCCTCGACGCGCTTGGTGTAGTACTCCATCTCGCGCTTGATCTGCTCGGCGTCCCACTCCAGCGGCCCGGCGAGCAGCTCGGCGACCTCCTCGACCACTCCCAGCCCCCGGTGGAAGGTCTCGATCGAGATGTGCGTGCGCCGGGCGAGCACGTCGTTCAGATGCCGGGCGCCCTCGTGGGTGGCCGCGTAGACGACCTCCGCCCGGAGGTAGTCGTCCGCCCCGGTCAGCGGGAGCGCCAGAGACGGGTTCTCCTCGATCAGCGCGAGGACCTCGTCGATCAGCGAGCCGTACCGTTGCAGCAGGTGCTCGATCCGGGCCACGTGGAGCCCGGACAGCCGGGCCAGCCGATGCCGGGAGTTCCAGAGCGCCTGGTGGCCCTCGGCCCCGGCCAGCGGGATCCGGTCCGTGCACGACCGCGGGACCCGCTGGTCGAGCCCGTGCGCCACCGCGTCCACCGCGTCCCGCGCCATGACCCGGTAGGTCGTGTACTTCCCCCCGGCGACCATGACCAGCCCCGGCACCGGATGGGCCACCACGTGCTCGCGGGAGAGCTTGGACGTCTCCTCCGACTCCCCGGACAGCAACGGCCGCAACCCGGCGTAGACGCCCTCGACGTCGTCGCGGGTGAGCGGCACCGAGAGCACCTCGTTGACGTGTTCGAGCACGTAGTCGATGTCGGAGCGGGAGGCCGCCGGGTGCGCCCGATCCAGGTCCCAGCGGGTGTCGGTGGTCCCGATGATCCAGTGCCGGCCCCAGGGGATCACGAAGAGCACCGACTTCTCGGTACGCAGGATGATCCCGGTGAGCGCGTGGATCCTGTCTCGCGGGACGACCAGGTGGACGCCCTTGGACGCGCGGACGTGGATCTGCCCGCGTCCCCCGACCATCTCCTGGATGTCGTCGGTCCACACGCCGGTGGCGTTGACCACCTGACGGGCCCGCACATCCAGCTCGGCCCCGCCCTCCAGGTCGCGCACCCGGACCCCGGTGACCCGTTCCCCCTCCCGCAGGAAGCCCACCACCCGGGCGCGCGAGGCCACGTGAGCGCCGTACGCGGAGGCGGTCCGCAGCATGGTCATCACGTAGCGGGCGTCGTCCACCTGGGCGTCCCAGTACTGCACCGCGCCGGAGAACGCGGTCCGCCGCAGCGCGGGCGCGAGCCGTAGCGCCCTGCCCCGCGACAGATGCCGGTGTCCGGGCACACCGCGGGTGAACCCGAAGGAGAAGCCCAGCGAGTCGTACATCATCAGACCGGCCCCGACGTACGGCCGCTCCCAGCCCAGGTGGGTGAGCGGGAACAGGAACGGCACCGGCCGGACCAGGTGGGGGGCGATTCGCTGCAGCAGCAGTGCCCGCTCCTGGAGCGCCTCCCTGACCAGGTCGAAGTTGAGCTGTTCCAGGTAGCGGAGGCCGCCGTGGATCAGCTTGGACGATCTGGACGAGGTGCCCGAGGCGAAGTCGCGCGCCTCGAACAGCCCGGTGCTCAGCCCCCGGGTCGCCGCGTCGAGCGCGACGCCGGCGCCGACGACACCGCCGCCGATCACCACCACGTCGAGCTCCTGAGCGTTCATCCGCGTCAGCGCCGCGGCCCGCTCGGCGGGGCCGAGCCGCGCCGTGCCCATTCGCGCCGTCATGATGCATCCCCCTGGGGTACGGGTTCGTCGGCTTGCATCGGATATCTACCCGCTCAGCCCCGCCGTTACTACTGACCGGTAACGAACCCCGGCTGGGATCCGGCCCGTCGGTCACCCGGACACCGGGCGGTCTCCCCGGCCTCCGGCCCACTTCTCCCGCTCGGCACTCGCACCCGGCCGTGGATCATCCAACCAGTATTCAGAGGGATATATCTGCGGATGTCCCTCATGCGGGATGCGGGGTCACCCGCTCGGGGCGTCCCGGTTGAGCCGGGGGTCGGCGAGGTGGTCGCCGAGGGGGGTGCGGTAGTAGAGCACGGATCGCCCCGATCGGCGGCGCCGTACGAGCTCCGCGTCCAGCAGGACCCTGAGGTGGCCGCCCACCGACCCCAGGCCGTGACCGGTCAGCGCGACAAGCTGGGTCGTGCTCTTGGGCTCCGCCAGGCGAGTGAGGATGCCGGCGCGCACCGGGCCGAGCAGCCTGCGCAACGCCTCCGGGGGTGCGCCGCCCGGCGGGTCGGCCAGGAGTCCGGTACACGGATAGACCACCGCGTACCGCCGCGGGGGATCCCAGCCGACCCAGCCTCCGTTCGTGGTGGCCGGGATGAACAGCAGCCGGGCGTCGGCGGCGATGTCACGCGGCGGGTTGTCGTAGGCGTTGATCCGGAGCCGTCCGTCGCCCAGCCATCGCATGCCCGGCCGCATGCCGCTCAGCGCGGCGGCCCAGCCGCCTGAGCTCAGTCTCTGGGTCCGTGCGACGACGTCGGCCTCGAACACGCGGCTCAGACGCCCCCACTCCGGCCTGACCGTGTGGGTCCAGATCCATTCGAGCAGGCCGGCGGCGCGGCCGGGGAGGTCGGGCACACGCAGCTCCGCCGGGACCGGCCCGCCGAGCCCGGCCGCGAGGTCGCCGACGGCCACCTCGGCGGGTGTCTCCCGGACCCGCGACAGCTCGTCGTGGAACGTCCGATCGCTCTCCAGCGGCGGCATGGTCACGAAGTCGGCCAGCCAGTTTGGGCGTAGTGCCGCCTGGACGAACAGCGCCTCGACGGGGTTCGCGGCCAGACGGTCACGGTAGGCCGGGATGTGGGCGCGCAGCCACGGCTCACGGCCGGAGACCGGCCTCCCCCGGTGCAGGGCGAGGAGCGCCGCGACGGTCTCCGCCAACGGCGACACGGTGAAACGACTCCGCGCCAGCACGTCGGCGCCGACCCGCCAGACCCCCACGTTTCGCCTCCACGCGAAACTTTACCCCTTCCGCCCGGAGCCCAGCAGACTCCCCGCATGCGCACCTACGGAGAGTTGTTCCCCACCCCCGAGTTCACCCCGCTCTTCGCGGCGGTGTCGGCGCAGGTCGCCGGCGGGACGGTCAGCGGGCTGGCACTCGGCTCGCTCGTCTACGCCGCCACCGGGTCACCGCTGCTGTCGGCGCTCAGCGTCTTCGGGTCCTCGTTCGCCCAGGTGATCGGCGCCACGGCGCTGCTGTCCCTCGCGGACCGCCTGCCGCCCAGGGCGCTTCTCACGACGGTCGCGACGATCTTCGCGGCGGGCACCGCCGCCATGGCGATACCGGGGATGCCGATCTGGGGGCTCTTCGCGGTGATCATGGCGCTGGGCCTGACCGGCTCGGTGGGCGGCGGTGTGCGCTGGGGCCTGCTTAGCGAGATCCTCCCGGACGAGGGGTACGTCCTCGGCCGGTCGATGTTCAACATGGCCGTCGGCGCCATGCAGATCGGCGGATTCGCCCTCGGCGGAGTCCTGGTCACCGCCCTCTCCCCCCGTGAGACGCTGCTCATCGGCGCCGGGCTGGACCTCCTGGCCGCGGTCGTCATACGGACCGGCCTGACCAGGCGCGCGCCGCGGGCCACCGGCCGCCCGTCCGTCCGGGAGACGTGGCGAGTCAACGCCCTGCTGTGGTCGTCTCCTGCCCGGCGCCACCTCTACCTCGCTCTGTGGATCCCGAACGGGCTGATCGTCGGGTGCGAGGCGCTGTTCATCCCCTACGCGCCGGACGCCGCCGGGGTGCTGTTCATGTCCGGCGCCCTCGGCATGCTCGCGGGCGACACGGTGATGGGCCGGTTCGTCCCCCACGAACGGCGGGGCGGGCTCATCACACCCCTGCGGCTCCTCCTCGCCGCGCCGTACCTGCTGTTCGCGCTGCCGCTCCCCTTCCCCGTCGCCATGGTGGCCGCCGCCACAGCCTCGGCCGGGTTCAGCGCGGGGCTGCTGCTACAGGACCGGCTCGTCGCGCTGATCCCGGACGGCATGCGCGGGCAGGCGCTCGGGCTGCACTCCGCGGGCATGCTGACCATGCAGGCCGTCGGCGCCTCCGTCGCCGGATCCGTCGCCCAGTACGTCTCACCCGCCACCGCGATGGCACTGATGGCGTCCGCGTCCTTGGCCGTGACGGTCGCCCTCACCCCTCGGCTGCGCGAATCCGCCGGCGCACGCCCATGACCGCCGGGGCGCCGGGAACCGGAGAGGATGGGACCATGAGCATCACACTCGCCGACGCCCGCCTCGTGACCCCCGACGGTGTTCATGAGGGCTGGCTCACCATCGAAGACGGCCGGATCACCCACGTGGGCCGCGGTCCGGCCCCCGGGCCGGGGCACAGTCTCACGGGCCGCTACGTGGTGCCGGGGTTCGTCGACATTCACAGCCACGGCGGGGCGGGCGGCTCCTTTCCCTCCGGCGATCCGGACGAGGCGAGCCGGGTCGCGGCCCTGCACGCCCGGCACGGCACCACCACGCTGATGGCCAGCCTGGTCACCGCGTCCCTGGACGATCTGGCCAGGGCCGCGTCCGCGCTGGCCGACCTGTGTGACGACGGCCTGCTGGCCGGGATCCACTTCGAGGGCCCCTACATCTCCCGAGCCCGCTGCGGCGCGCACGACCCGGCCCTGCTGCGGGAGCCCTCCCCGCGGGAGCTCTCCGAGCTGCTCAAGGCCGGGCGCGGCCATGTACGGATGCTCACCGTCGCCGCCGAGCTGCCCGGCGCCCCGGACGTCATCAGGGAGGCGACGGCCAACAACGTGATCGCCGCCTTCGGCCACAGCGACGCCACCTACGAGCAGACCGTCGAGGGCGTCGAGGCCGGCTGCACCGTCGCGACCCACCTCTTCAACACGATGCCGCCGCTGCACCACCGCACCCCCGGCCCGGTGGCCGCGCTGCTGCAGGACGAGCGCGTCACGGTCGAGCTGATCAACGACGGCGTGCACCTGCATCCGGCGATGACGCGCCTGGCCTACGACGTCGCAGGCCCCGGCAGGACCGCGCTGATCACCGACGCGATGGCGGCGACCGGCATGGGCGACGGCGCCTACGAACTCGGCCCGATGAAGGTGAACGTGGTCGGCGGCGTCGCCCGGCTGGCCGACGGGGACGCCATCGCGGGCAGCACGCTCACCATGGACGTGGCGTTCCGGCGAGCCGTACGGCAGGTCGGCCTGTCCCTGACCGAGGCGGCCGAGATCGCCTCGCTCACCCCGGCCCGGGTGCTCGGCGTGGCCGACCGGCTCGGCTCCGTCTCGGTCGGCAAACAGGCCGACCTGGTGGTGCTCACCGACGATCTGGAGGTCTCCGGCGTCATGAGGGGCGGACGCTGGATCACCGAGCCGCGCTGACCCCGCCGCCCGCGCCGCGGCCCGGTTCTCACCGGTCACGCCGGCTTCGGCGGGCGGCGCGTCCTCACGGCCAGTCCCAGCGGATTCCGACCAGGCCGGGCTGGAGGGAGTCGGTCACCAGGTGGACCGCGTGGTGGGCGTTGAGGGTGAGCTCGCCGTGGTCGTGTTCGCCCGGACCGTGCTCGTGGCGGGCGAAGCGGCGAATGCGGGTCGGCAGGGTCGTGGGGGTGAAGCCGACCCGGAGCGTGTACTGACCGGCCGGGGAGCGGAAACCCCGCTCGTACTCGGTGGTCTCCACACCGCTCGGATCCGCGAGCTCGTAGCGGATCACCTGGGTGTCCCCGGTCCGCAACGCCCGGTCGAACAGCAGTTCGGCCACCACCAGCGCGGTGGGCCCGTCACGGCGGACCCTGCCGACCCGGCAGTCCTCCAGCGCCCGGATGCGCACCCGTTCCACGTCACAGCCCAGATCGCCCCGGTAGACGATGATGTGGCGGTCGACGGCGTCCTCGTACGCCCGCACCACCTGGAGCGTCTCGCGCCGGACGGTGCTGCGGTCCGGCCCGATCTGCAGCGTCTCGTACATTCCGGCGACCTGCAGCCGCCGGTCGTCGGGCGTGCCGTCGAGATCGTGGAGCAGGGCGGAGAGCGCGCGGGACGGCTCCAGGATCGAGGAGCAGGACACGGCGCCCTGCGCGGCCCCGCCGCCGTGAGCCCGTCCCCGGGGGCGGGGCGGGCCGAGCAGGCCCATCAGCGAGCGCGGCGGCAGGATGAGGATCTCCTCCAGGGCGCGGACGGCCCGCAACGACTCGGGCCGCTCCGGGCGGCGCAACCCCTGCTGCCAGTAGCTCAGGCTCGTCATCCCGACCCGTAGCCCGCGCTCCTCCAGACGGTGGCGGAGCCGGTCCAGAGTCAGGCCCCGCGCCTCCACCGCGGCACGGAGCGCGACGTGGAAGGGGCCCTCGCGGAGAGCGATCCGGAGCTCGCGATCATCCGACACAGAGGAATGTTCACAGATTTTCCCTCATACGTCACTTTCGCCGGGAGAACCGCGCTCGGGAAGGGTCAGGTGGGCTCTCAGCGGACCTGCGGGGCGACGACGACCTCGACCCGCTGGAACTCCTTCAGGTCGGAGTATCCCGCGGTGGCCATCGTGCGCTTGAGCGCGCCCATGAGGTTCATGGAGCCGTCGGCCACCGAGGACGGGCCGTGCAGGATCTGCTCCAGGGTGCCGATCGTGCCGAACTCGACCCGCCTGCCCCGGGGCAGCTCGGGGTGCTGTGCCTCGGAGCCCCAGTGGAACCCCCTGCCGGGGGCCTCGGCCGCCCTGGCCAGCGGTGAGCCGACCATCACCGCGTCGGCGCCGCAGGCGATCGCCTTGGCGATGTCACCGGAGGTGCCCATGCCGCCGTCGGCGACGACGTGGACGTACCGGCCGCCGGACTCGTCCATGTAGTCGCGGCGGGCCGCGGCCACGTCGGAGATCGCGGTGGCCATCGGCACCACCACGCCCAGCACCGTGCGGGTGGTGTGCGAGGCGCCGCCGCCGAAGCCGACGAGCACGCCGGCCGCACCGGTCCGCATCAGGTGGAGCGCCGCGGTGTAGGTCGCGCAGCCGCCGACGATCACCGGGACGTCGAGTTCGTAGATGAACTGCTTGAGGTTGAGCGGCTCGGCCCGTCCTGAGACGTGCTCGGCGGAGACCGTGGTGCCGCGGATGACGAAGATGTCCACACCCGCGTCGATGACGGCCTTGTGATACTGGACGGTGCGCTGCGGGGAGAGGCGGACGGCCGTGGTCACCCCGGCCGCGCGGATCTCCTCGATGCGGCGGCCGATCAGCTCCTCCCTGATGGGCGCGTTGTAGATCTCCTGAAGCCGCCTCGTGGCGGCCTCCCCCTTGAGCTCGGCCACCTCGCCCAGCAGCGGCGTGGGGTCCTCGTAGCGGGTCCAGAGCCCTTCGAGGTCCAGCACGGCCAGGCCGCCGAGCCTGCCGACCTCGATCGCGGTCTTCGGCGAGACCACGCTGTCCATCGGGCTCACCACGACGGGCAGCTCGAACCGGTAGGCGTCGATCTGCCAGGCGATCGAGACCTCCTCCGGGTCACGGGTGCGCCGGGACGGGACGATGCCGATCTCATCGAGCGCGTAGGCACGGCGGCCGTTCTTGCCGCGTCCGATCTCCACCTGAGTCATATGTCTGTCTTTCCCATTCATACGTGTACGGCGTGCGTCACGCGGACGCGAGCCGTACCGTGCCGGTGTAGGCCGGTATAGAGCTGATATGAACCGATGAGGATCGCGGACCGGGGTGGCCCGCCGGAGCACCGGCCCTGTCGCGAGTCCCGCGCCGTTCGTCCTCAATCCCCGCGACAGGACTCTACCGACGGTGGTAGTTCGGGGCCTCGACCGTCATCTGGATGTCGTGCGGGTGACTCTCCTTGAGACCGGCCGCGGTGATCGGCATGAGCTCGCACCTGGTGTGCATCTCCTGGACCGTGCGGCACCCGGCGTACCACATGCCCTGGCGCAGGCCGCCGACGAGCTGGTGGGCGACCGCGGCGACCGGGCCCCGGTAGGGCACCTGGCCCTCGATGCCCTCGGGGATGAACCTGTCCTCGGTGCCGACGTCGGCCTGGGCGTAGCGGTCCTTGCTGAAGGAGGCGCCGCCGCGCTCGCGGTTGCGGACCGCGCCGAGCGAGCCCATCCCCCGGTAGGACTTGAACTGCTTGCCGTTGATGAAGATCAACTCACCGGGGGACTCCTCGCAGCCCGCCAGGAGCGACCCCAGCATGACCGCGTCGGCCCCGGCGGCGATGGCCTTGACGATGTCGCCGGAGTACTGGAGGCCGCCGTCGCCGATCACCGGCACCCCGGCGGGGCCCGCGGCGAGCGAGGCCTGGTGGATGGCCGTCACCTGCGGGGCGCCGACGCCGGCGACCACGCGGGTGGTGCAGATGGAGCCGGGGCCGACCCCGACCTTGACCGCGTCGGCCCCGGCGTCGACCAGCATCTGGGCGCCCGCGCGGGTGGCGATGTTACCGCCGACGACCTCGGCCCGGGTGTTGGACTTGATCTTGGCGATCATGTCGGCGAGGCCCTTGGAGTGGCCGTGCGCGACGTCCACCACGATCACGTCGACCCCGGCCTCGACCAGGGCCGCCGCCCGCTTCTCCGCGTCCTCCCCGACGCCGATGGCCGCCCCCACGACGAGCCGGCCGTCGGCGTCCTTGGTGGCGAGGGGGTACTGCTCGCTCTTGGTGAAGTCCTTGACCGTGATGAGCCCGCGGAGCCGCCCGCCGCCGTCGACCAGCGGGAGCTTCTCGATCTTGTTCTTCCTGAGCAGCTCGAACGCGCCGTCCCTGGAGACCCCGACCGGCGCGGTCACCAGCGGCATCGGGGTCATGACCTCGCGCACCGGACGGCTGTGGTCGGTCTCGAAGCGCATGTCGCGGTTGGTGACGATGCCGACGAGGACGCCGGCCGCGTCGGTCACCGGGACGCCGGAGATCCGGTAGGTGGCGCAGAGGCGCTCGACGACGGCCAGGGAGTCGTCCGGCGAGCAGGTGACCGGATTGGTGACCATCCCGGCCTCGGAGCGCTTGACGAGGTCGGCCTGCTGGGCCTGGTCCTCGATGGAGAGGTTGCGGTGCAGGACGCCGATGCCGCCCTGGCGGGCCATCGCCACCGCCATCCGCGCCTCGGTGACCGTGTCCATGGCCGCCGAGATGAGCGGGATGCGGAGGGTGATCCCCCGAGACAGCCGCGTGCCGGTGTCCGCCTCACCCGGCTGCAGGTCCGAGTAGGCGGGCACCAGAAGCACATCGTCGAACGTGAGTCCCGCCTCGGTGAACCTGGCCATCTGCACCCCTCCTGCCGCGGCGCTCTCATGGGATGGGGAAGGCGCCGGCCCCCGGATCACAGTTTAGAGTCTGGCTGCAAACATGGAGGACACCGGGGAAAGTTACGAGGTTGGGAAAAGGTTAAGGGCGCATCATGACCGCTTGGGTGGTTCAGAGGTTGTTGGCCACATCAAGGCCATAAGGTGGGATCGTGCTCGACGACGTCCCTCGCGACCCGTTCGCGGACGACCCCGACGACCCGGCGTCCGCGCTGGGTGAGTCCGGCGCCCCGGAGCCGCTGACCTCGGCCGAACGCGACGAGGCGATGACCGACCTCGCCGACGTCGAGGTCTTCCGTTCCATGCTGGAGCCGCACGGTGTGCTGGGCTTGGTCCTCGACTGCCCGGAGTGTGGTGAGCAGCACTACTTCGACTGGGAGCTGCTCCGCGGCAACCTCCGCCTGATGATCGAGAACGGCCGGCCCCAGGTCCACGAGCCCGCCTGCCGGCCCAACCCCACCGACTACGTCACCTGGGAGTACGCCCGGGGCTACGTGGACGGCGTGATCGACACCGAGGAGCACCGCTGATCGACGTCGTCGATCAGGGCCGCCAGCAGGCTCACGGCGGCGTCCGGGGAGGTGACGGGCTCCCTGCGGGAGAGCGCGTCCAGCAGGGCGTCGGCCTCGGCCACGGCGGGATCCCGCTCCGGGCCGTATCTCCGGGCCGGCCGCCGTGGGTGGACGGTCGTCACGACCTCGCCCGCCTCGGACTCCCGCCGGCCCGGCGGGCCCCGTCCCGCGTTCCGCTCCCACGCCGCCGGACCGGGGCCGGCTGTTCGGCGGTCAAGCCGTCGACTCCAGCTCCGCCATCGCGCGCAGCCGGGCCAGCGCCCTGTGCTGGGCAACGCGAACCGCGCCTGGTGACATGCCCAGTACATTACCCGTCTCCTCCGCGGACAGTCCCGACACCACCCGGAGCATGAGCAGCTCGCGCTGGTTGTCCGGGAGCCTGGAGAGCAGCCTGCGGGCGTGCTCGGCCTCGATGTAGCGCACCACGGTCTCCTCGGGCCCGGGCCCCTCGTCGGGCCCGTCGGGGAGGTCCTGGGTGGGTACGGCGGAGCGCACGGAGCTGCGCAGCGCGTCGGCCACCTTGTGGGAGGCGATACCGAAGACGAAGGACGCGAACGGCCGTCCCATGTCGCGATAGCGGGGCAGCGCGGACAGCACCGCGATGCACACCTCCTGGGCCACGTCGTCCGCGATGTGATACTGACCGGAGACCCGGCCGAGACGGGCCCGGCAGTAACGGACGACCATTGGCCGTAACTGCGCGATCAAGGATTCGATCGCGGTGCGATCCCCCTGAACGGCGAGGCGCGTCAGATCCTTGAGATCATCCCGATGGGTGGTCCCTTCAGATCTCGTCGCAAGCCTTACCCCATTTTTGGCGTCGGCGACGCATCCCTCGGTCACGTTAGGCATAATGCCCGCCCCGGTCGGGCGTGTCGTCATAGCGAACGGCTACGGATTGGTCACATTGAGGCGGAGATAACCCGGTGTAATCAATCGAACACAGTAAGGCTTTGGCTATGCGTAAATATTTCATCGGATTACTGAATATGTCGACTATTGGTTAGAAGATGCATTGATCTTCTGCGCATCACAACGCGACGCCCCGGAGCTCCTTTTGGTTTACCGGAAAACGCAAACGGCTCGCCTCCCCTGCGGGACGCGAGCCGTACGGATCCGTGAGGATCAGTGACCGTGGCCGTGGCCGTGACCCTGACCGCCGGCGGCCGGGGCCTCCTCCTCGGGCTTCTCCACCACGAGGGCCTCGGTCGTCAGCAGCATGCCGGCGATGGAGGCCGCGTTCTGGACGGCCGAGCGGGTGACCTTGACCGGGTCGATGACGCCCTGGGCGACCAGGTCGCCGTACTCGCCGGTGGCGGCGTTGAAACCCTGGCCCGCGGAGAGCTCGGCGACCTTGGTGGTCACCACGTAGCCCTCAAGACCGGCGTTCTCGGCGATCCAGCGAGCCGGCTCGATGAGCGCCTTGCGGACCACGGCGACCCCGGTCGCCTCGTCACCGGACAGGCCCAGGTCGTCGAGGGCCGTGGAGACGTGGATGAGCGCGGAGCCACCGCCTGCGACGATGCCCTCCTCGATCGCGGCGCGGGTCGCCGAGATGGCGTCCTCAAGGCGGTGCTTCTTCTCCTTGAGCTCCACCTCGGTGGCCGCGCCGACCTTCAGCACGCAGACGCCGCCGGAGAGCTTCGCGAGGCGCTCCTGGAGCTTCTCACGGTCCCAGTCGGAGTCGGACTGCTCGATGGCGAGCTTGATCTCCTTGACCCGGTCGGCGATCGCCGCCGCGTCACCGGCCCCGTCCACGACGGTGGTGCTGTCCTTGGTGATCACGACGCGGCGGGCGGTGCCCAGCACGTCGAGGCCGACGTGCTCCAGCTTGAGGCCGACCTCCTCGCTGACGACCTGGCCGCCGGTGAGGATGGCGATGTCCTGCAGCATGGCCTTGCGGCGGTCACCGAAGCCCGGGGCCTTGACGGCGACGGAGGTGAAGGTGCCACGGATCTTGTTCGTGACCAGGACCGCGAGGGCCTCGCCCTCGACGTCCTCGGCGATGACGAGCAGCGCCTTCTTGCTCTGCGCGACCTTCTCCAGCAGCGGCAGGAAGTCCGCGACGGAGGCGATCTTGCTCTGGTGGATCAGGATGTAGGGGTCCTCAAGAACCGCCTCCATCCGCTCCTGGTCGGTCACCATGTAGGGCGACAGGTAGCCCTTGTCGAACTGGAGGCCCTCGGTGAACTCCAGCTCCAGGCCCATGGTGTTGGACTCTTCGACGGTGATGACACCGTCCTTGCCCACCTTGTCGAACGCCTCGGCGATCAGGTCGCCGATCTTGGCGTCCTGGGCGGAGATCGTCGCGACGTGCGCGATCTCCTTCTTGTCCTCGACCGGCCTGGCCGACGCGATCAGCCTGTCGCTGACGGCCTTGGCCGCGATGTCGATGCCGCGCTTGAGGGAGAGCGGCTGGGCGCCGGCGGCGACGTTGCGCAGACCCTCGCGGACCATCGCCTGGGCGAGGACGGTCGCGGTGGTCGTGCCGTCACCGGCGACGTCGTTGGTCTTGGTGGCGACTTCCTTGGCCAGCTGGGCGCCGAGGTTCTCGTACGGCTTCTCCAGCTCGACCTCACGGGCGATGGTGACACCGTCGTTGGTGATGGTCGGCGCACCGAACTTCTTGTCGATGACCACGTTGCGGCCACGCGGGCCGAGGGTCACCTTGACGGCGTTGGCGAGGGCGTTCACGCCACGCTCAAGAGCGCGGCGCGCATCTTCCTCGAACGACAGGATCTTCGCCATGTCAGTCCTCTCTAAAAGTACGTCGGCGCATCAAAGCCCCGGGCGCTCTCGCGACCCGGGGCTCGATACGTCATCTTTACGAAGCGTGAATTACTTCTCGATGATGGCGAGCACGTCGCGGGCGGAGAGTACGAGGTACTCCTCACCGCCGTACTTCACCTCGGTGCCGCCGTACTTGCTGTAGAGGACGACGTCGCCCTCCTTGACGTCGAGCGGGATGCGCTTGTCCCCGTCCTCGTCCCAGTTGCCGGGGCCCACCGCGAGGACCTTGCCCTCCTGCGGCTTCTCCTTGGCGGTGTCCGGGATGACCAGACCGGAAGCTGTGGTCTGCTCTGCCTCAAGCGGCTGGACCACAATGCGGTCGCCGAGCGGCTTAACGGGAACCTTGGTGGCGGTCGTCACGTCGGACCTCCCCTTCAGATTTGAATGATCTAGAAGAGGCGACCAGCGGTCTGCCGTCGCGGGTGTCAGACCTGCCTCGTCGCATGTATCTGGCACTCTCACCGGGAGAGTGCCAATACGGAACAGTATGCAAGGTGGGCTTGACAGTCAACACGAACCGCCCCCGATCAAGGTTCGGGAACGTCAAACCCTCCGCCGGGCGACAGCGCCCCCCGATTCGGGGAACATGTGAGGGAGACGAGCGAGCACCGAGGAGAATGTAACCCGATGACCACGTACGGTGACGGGAACGACGCTACGGTGGACGACGTGACCAGCACGATGGGCGTGGAGACGAGCACGCCGCGCGAGAGCGGCGACCCGCTCGCCAACTGGCCTTACCCCCCGCCCGACGGCTGGACCGCCGACGACCTGGACCGGCTCCCCCAGGACGGCCCGAACGGTGAGCCGGACTTCTTCAAGCACGTCGAACTCGTCGATGGAGCCCTCATCTTCATGTCCCCCCAGAAGCGTTTCCACGATGTCGTGATCCGAAGGCTCGCGAACGGTTTCGAAGCTCAGGTGCCCAAGCACCTCGCGGTGGCCACCCAGATGGACATCGTGCTCGGTCCACGACAGCGCCCCTGTCCCGACCTGCTTCTCATCGACGCCGCCTTGGACCACGACCACAACCGCACCTCGTACGCGCCCGGGGAGGTCCACCTGGTCGTGGAGGTGGTCTCACCCGAGTCCAGGCTCCGTGACCGCGAAGTCAAACCAGGGCGTTATGCCGGAGCCGGAATCGCGCATTTCTGGCGCATCGAGGAGGAGAACGGCAAGCCGGTCGTGTACGTCTACGAACTCGACCCCGCGACCCATGCCTACGTGTCCACCGGTATCCATCACGACAAACTCTCGATCCAGGTCCCGTTTCCCATCGAGATGGATCTGACCAGCCCGCTGAACTGAGGCGGTAGCGTCGGACGGTGTGGACCTTGACGCGTTCCGGCAGCTGCTGACACCCCGTGGCCAGGAGGCCCTGAAGGCGGCGGCCGAGGTCGTGGACGACGATCCGGTGACCGCGGTGACGCGGCTCAGGAGGAGCCACGACGCCGGCCTGACCTCGGCGGCGCTCACCCAGGCCACGCTCAGGGCGCGCGCGGCCGGCAAGTTCGGCGCCGACGCCGAGCTGATGTACTTCACCCGGGCCGGTCTGGAACAGGCCACCCGCCGCGAGGTGGCCGACCACCGGGCCCGGCGCATGGCACCGGACTCACTGGTCGCCGACGTCTGCTGCGGCGTCGGCGGGGACCTCCTCGCACTGGCCAGGGCCGGTTGCGCGGTGGAGGCGGTGGACGCCGACCCGCTCACCGCCGCGATCGCCCGCGCCAACGCCGACGCCCTGGGATTGGGCGACCGGGTCTCGGTCCGCACGGCCGACGCCGCCACGGTCGACCCGTCGGCCTTCGACGTCCTGTTCGCCGACCCGGCCCGCCGCACCGCGCGGGGCAGGACCTTCGACCCGATGGCCTACTCGCCTCCCTGGCCCGAGGTGCTGGAGATGGTGGCCAGGTCCCGGGCCGCCTGCCTGAAGGTCGCCCCGGGCATCCCCCACGGGTTCGTCCCCGGCGGCGCGGAGGCCGAGTGGGTCTCCTACCGGGGCGAGGTCAAGGAGGCGGTGATCTGGTGCGGCGGCCTGGCGGGCGGGGGCGGGCGCCGGGCCACGATGCTGCCGTCCGGCGCGACGATGACGCCCGACCCCGCGCTCGGCCGGGCGGAGCACGGCCCCGTGGGCCGCTACGTCTACGAGCCGGACGGCGCGGCGATCCGGGCCCACCTGGTCGCGGAGGTCGCCGCGCTGGTCGGCGGACGGCTGATCGACCCGCAGGTCGCCTACATCACGGGGGACGTCGCGGCGCGGACCCCGTGGGCGTCCGGGTACGAGGTCCACGAGGTGCTGCCGTTCTCGCTCAAGCGGCTGCGGGCGGCGCTGCGAGAGCGCGGAGTGGGCAACGCGACGATTAAGAAGCGCGCCTCGGCGGTCGATGTGGATCGCCTCAGAAAGGACCTGAGGCTCTCCGGCGACCAATCGGCCACGGTCATTCTCACCCGGATCAGGGAAAGGCCGTTTGCCCTCATCTGCACCCCTTTCTGAGCTGGCAAAACAGTAGATCAGGGCAATTCACCGGCAATCATCGCCTTTCACCTTCGACGCAGAAAAATCTTGATCAGAAAGCTAAGGTGACCGCGCGGGAGTTCTCCCCGCCCGCGGTTCGACCGCGCCCGTCAGCATGCCGTACCGACCCCACCGCGCGGCCGATCGCCGGCGAGTGAAGGAGCTTTCTGTGGATCACTCCGACCACACCCTGCTCCAGGCAGGCGGTCAGACCGCCATCTCCGACCGGATGCGCGAACTCCTCGCCCGCGCCGCCCAGGACCACGTCTACGAGCAGCGGACCCAGGGCGCGGTGCTGGATGAGATCCGCCGGCGCCTGGAGGGCATGGAGTGGCTGCTGCGGGAGGTCAGGGAGCGCGAGCTCGGCGGCCTGAGCGGCACTCTGGAGTCCGTCCACGGCCGCCTGGCCGACATCTCCGCCCGGCCTCCCGAGTGGGCCGAGGGCCTCGCCCAGCACGTCGAGGCGGTCCGCGACCACGTGGACGCCGTCGGCGAGCGGGTCGGCGCCCTCGGCCGGAGCGTCGAGTCGGTGCGCGAGCGGGTCGTGCCCGTCGGCGAGCTGCCGAGCCTGTGGGCCGACGTCGGCGCCGTGGGGGAGAACGTGGACGAGGCGCTCGTCCAGCTGCGGTCGATCGCCGGCGGCGCCCGGGGCGCCGATGACCGGCTGGACGAGCTCGCCCGGCTTCTCGGCCACGTCCAGACGAGCATGGAGGCCGCCGCCGTCCGGTTCACCCGCCTGGACAGGGCGCTGGGCGAGCTCGTCCAGCGCACCGGCCGCCTTGAGTCGGAGCTGCCCGGCCTGTCGGCGGGCGTCCGGGAGACCGTCGACGCCGCGACCGGCCGCCTGCTCACCGCCCTCGGCGAGCTCACCGTCCGCCACGAGAGCCGTTCCGAGGCGCTCGACGAGCGCCTCGACGACATCGAGGGCCGGGTCACCGGCAGGATCGACGCCGTCGACTCCCGCCTGTGCATGCTGGACGGCCACGCGGAGCGGGCCGCCGGGCGGCTGGAGAGCGTGGACGAGCGCGTCGAGGCCGTCGACCGGCGTCTCGGGCGGCTGTCGGCCACCCTCGACATCGGCGACGTCCACCCGAGCCTCGGCGCACTCCTCGGCACCCAGGCCGACGACCGGACCAAGCGCTTCGACTCCCTGGACGAGCGCGTCGACCAGGCTCAGGCGGCGCTCGCCCCGCTGGCCGGCATGCTCCGCGCCCAGCCCGACCGCGATCAGCTCGGCACGGCCCTCACCCGGAGCATGGAGCCCGCCCGCTCCGACCTCAACCGCCGTCTGGGCGCGCTGGAGGAGACCATGCTGGCCCTCGCCGAGGCCCTCCTCCGCTCCACCCGGGGCGACGACGACAAGGACTGATCAGATGATCGTGTCAGGCGGGGTTCCGGCCTTACGCCGCCCTGAAGGACGGAGTCCGCGGCCTTCAACGAGTTAGATCACACGCGGACGGTGGTGATCGGCATCGAGGAGTCCGCGGGGATGTCCAGCGGGGACGGCTCGGCACCGGCCGCCACCAGGTCGGAGCCGAGCGTGGCCACCATCGCCCCGTTGTCCGTGCACAGCCCCGGGCGGGGGACGCGCAGCCTCACCCCGGCGGCGTCGCACCGCTCCCTGGCCAGGGTCCGCAGGCGGGAGTTGGCCGCCACACCGCCGCCGATCAGCAGGTCCCGGACGCCGTGCTCCCGGCAGGCCCGCAGGGCCTTGCGGGTGAGCACGTCCACCACGGCCTCCTGGAACGAGGCCGCCACGTCCGGCACGTGGATCCGCTCACCGGCCCGCTCCCTGGCCTCCACCCAGCGGGCCACCGCGGTCTTCAGCCCGGAGAAGGAGAAGTCCAGCGTCCCGTCGTCCTGCTTGCCGCGCGGGAAGGCGATGGCCGTGCCCGAGCCGTCGCGAGCCACCCGGTCGATGTGCGGGCCGCCGGGGAAGGGCAGGCCGAGCACCCGGGCCACCTTGTCGAACGCCTCACCGGCGGCGTCGTCCACGGTCGACCCCAGCGAGACGACCTCCTTGGCGACGTCCGGCACCAGCAGCAGGGAGGAGTGCCCGCCGGAGACCAGCATCGCGACGCACGGCTTGGGCAGGGCTCCGTGTTCGAGCTGGTCCACGGCCACGTGGGCGGCCAGGTGGTTCACACCGTACAGCGGCACGCCGAGCCCCAGCGAGTACGCCTTGGCGGCGGCGACGCCGACGAGCAGGGCGCCCGCCAGCCCCGGGCCCGCGGTCACCGCGATCGCGTCGATGTCGGTGAAGCGCAGGCCCGCCTGTGCGAGCGCCCGCTCGACGGTCGGGGTCATGGCCTCCAGATGCGCCCGTGAGGCCACCTCGGGCACCACCCCTCCGAAGCGGGCGTGCTGCTCGACGCTGGAGGCGATCGTGTTGGCCAGCAGGGTGTGCCCGGCGACGATGCCCACCCCGGTCTCGTCGCAGGAGGTCTCGATGCCCAGCACCAGGGGTTCGTCACGCATTGAGGTCCTTCTTCATCATGATCGCGTCGGTGCCGTCCTCGTAGTAGTGGCGGCGCACACCGATCCGCTCGAACCCGAACCGGTCGTAGACCGCCCAGGCGTCCGGGTTGTCGGCACGCACCTCAAGAAAGACCGACCGCGCCTTCCGCCGTACGGCCTCCGCCAGCAGCTCGGTCAGCATGGCGCCGCCGATCCCCGCCCGGCGGCGGCCGGCCAGGACGGCGATGGTCTGCACGTCCGCCTGATCCCCCGCGGCGAGAAGCCCGGCGTAACCGACGATCTCGCCGTCCATCAGGGCCACCACGTAGTGCCGGGTCCTGGGCTGGTCGTCCAGCTCGCCGCGGAGCATGCCCTCGCTCCAGGCGTCATGGGGGAAGGTCTCCCGCTCGACCCTCATCACCTCGGGCAGATCGTCCAGGGTCATCGGGCGCAGCACGAAGGTCATGTGGAGACCTTCTTGGGCGGCGAGGGCAGCCGGGCGTCGGGGCGGCGCAGATAGATGGGGTGGGGCGGGCTCAGCACGGGGTGGGTGCCGCTCTCCACGACCTCGCGGACGTCCGGCTCGCCGAGCTGCTCGGCGGCCAGCGCGGCCAGCGCCCCCGCGAAGGGGTACTCCGGGGCGTCCGCCAGCCGGGACGCGCCCAGGGCATCGGCGTACATCCGCGCGCCCGAGCCCACGAGCGGGAGCTCCCCGGGCAGGTCCTGCGGCCTGTCCACCGACGGCCCGGACAACCGGGTGCGCGAGTCGGCGTAGCCGCCCCAGAACACCTCCTTGCGCCGCGCGTCGGTGGCCACCAGGAACGGCCCGGTGAGCCCGCTGCCGTAGGCGACGGCGTCGAGGGTGCACACGCCGTAGGCCGGGACGTCCAGTGACGCCGCCAGGGCCTGGGCGGTCATCAGCCCGACTCTCAGCCCGGTGTAGGGGCCGGGGCCGGCGCCCGCGACCACGGCGGTGACGTCGCCGAGTGAGGCCCCCGCCTCCCGCAGGACCTTCTCGATCGTGGGCACGAGCAGTTCGCCGTGGCGGCGGGCGTCGACCGTCGTCGACTCGGCGAGGACCCTCGAACCGTCGTGCAGCGCTGCGGTGACGGCGGGGGTAGCGGTATCAAAGGCCAGGACCAGCACGAACAGTTAGCCTAGTCCGTCGCGCGAGGCCCCCGGGTCCGTCCCCGTACGGCGGGCCGGGCGCGCGGGGGATCGGGACCCGAGGGCGTGCCCTTGACCGGCACCGGCACCGGCGGGCCGGGCGCGCGGGGGTCAGGTCTTGACGAGGGTGGCGTAGACGATGACGTTGTCGTGGTACTCGTGCTTGTTCCAGTCGAAGTCGCCGCCGCAGGTGATGAGCCGGAGACCGTCCTCAAGATAGACCTTGTCCGCCGGGAACCGTTCCTTGCTCACCTGCTCGATGGAGTCCACCCGGTACTGGGCGACCTTGCCGTCGCTCCGCGTGACCTTGATGGCCTGTCCCGCCCGCATCTGCTTGAGCCTGTAGAAGACCGCGGGGTCGGTCCGGGTGTCGACGTGCCCGAGGATAACCGCGGAACCCGGGTCGCCGGGGACCGCGCTCTCCTTGACCCACCCCGCCGTGTCCGGCTTCTCGAACGGCGGAAGCTCGATCTGGCCGTCTGTCACGCCGAGTTTCATCAGCGGCGCCTTGACGCCCAGCGAGGGGATGTCGAGGCGGCTGGGCACGACCGCCCTGCGGGCCGGCGCCGTGTCCACGCCGCCGCCCTTGTCGAGCGCGACCATGACGACGCCGGTGACGACTCCGGCCACGACGATTCGTGACCAGCGGGGGGACTCTGCCATCGGCCGGCTACGAGCGGCGGCGACGCGCGACCGCGACCCCCACGCCTCCGGCGAGGGCGACCCCCAGCAGGACCCCGGTCACCCCGAACGGCATGCCCGAGTCGCCGTGCGGGCCGTCGGCGGCGGTACCGCCGCCGCCCGTGCCGGGTCCGTGGGTGCTGATGACGGTGCGGGTCGCCTTGGGAGTGGAGCTCGGCCCGCCGGTCGGCTTCTCGCTCGGTCCGTCCGTCGGCCTGTCGCTCGGCTTGCCGTCGCCCACGACCCTGAGGCTGGCCTTGCCGGTGTCGTTGGTCCCCTCACATCTGGCGTTGACGTCGTAGACGCCGGCGTCGGTGCCGGGTGCGACGACGGCTTGGCCGCGGACCCAGGGCCGCGCCGCGGGCGTGGCCCCGGCCGAGGCCGAGGGGCTGGGCGTGGCCATGATGGGGTCGAGGGTGACCGGCGCGCGGAAGGCCAGTGAGGAGGAGGTGCCCCGATGCTCGGGACCACCCTCGGGGATCGGGCAGTTGGCCAGGACCCACACCTTCTGCCCCGCCTTGGCGCGGGCCGGCTGGAGCTGGACCTCGACGTTCTCCCTGCTGATCGCCGTCTGCCTGGCGACCGGCGAAACGGCCTCCCCCGGGCTGCCCGAGCTCGCCCCCGCCGCGCATCCGGCCACCCCGAACAGGGCGATGGCCCCTAGAACCGCGACACCTCTGACCCTTGGCACCGTCGCACTCCACTCCGCAGTCCGGTCGACGACCCTCGCCCGGCACAACTTCCCGCCTGCTTCCCATTAAACATGGGCATACCCGCAAGAATCGATCTTCGACCCCGATGATTGATATCAAGTGGGACGTAGTGCCAGCCTGCCAGGATTCCCACGCCTACGGGGGTGAATCAGGCAGCGAATCGGATGACCGGGGGATCAGACGACGCCCTGCCAGCGGGCGCCGACCCCGCGCAGCCGTACCGTCCGGTCCTCACCGGACTCACCGCGCTCGATGAGGATCTCCAAGCGGTCGTCGGCGAGCCCCTCGACCAGGCCCTCGCCCCACTCCACGACCGTCACCGACTCCTCCAGCGAGGCGTCCAGGTCCAGATCGTCGACCTCCAGGTCCCCGCCGAGCCGGTAGGCGTCGACGTGGACCAGCGCGGGGCCGCCCGACAGCGAGGGGTGCACCCGGGCGATGACGAAGGTCGGGGAGGTGATCGGCCCGCGCACCTTGAGCCCGTCGGCGATCCCCTGGACCAGGGTCGTCTTGCCCGCGCCGAGCGGCCCGGAGAGCACCGCCAGATCTCCCGCGCGCAACAGCCCGGCCAACTCCGCGCCCAGTTCCCGCATGCTCTCCGCGGTCGGTACGGCCCTCACTGCCCACTCTCCTCCGCCGCCGGCCCAGCCTGCTCTGCCGGTCCAGTCCGCTCAGCCGGTCCCGGCGGCCCGGTCGGTCTCGGCGGCCCCGCGCCCTCGGTGGCCGCCCGCTTGAGCAGGTCGCGCAGCGCGCCGTTGACCACGGCCGGGCGCTCCAGCTGGACCAGGTGCGAGGTGCCGGAGACCTCGGTGAACCGGGCGCGAGGCAGCGCCGCCGCCATGGCCTTGCTGTGCTCCACCGGCGTCAGCCAGTCCTTGTCGCCGACCATGATGGAGGTCGGCACCGCGTCCAGCACGTCCAGGGCGCTCAGCTTGTCGTGCGACATCAGCGCCGGATAGAAGTCGGCGATCACCTCGAACGGGGTGGAGCGGATCATCGACTCGGCGAAGTCCACCACCGTGGGGCTGACGTTCCTGGAGTCGCCGAAGCCCAGGTGGCGCAGGGCCAGGAAGGCCACGTCACTGCCCACCTGGCGCCCCCTGTCCACCAGCGTGCCGCCGCGGCTCAGGAAGGACACCGTGCCGGGCGTGGCCTTGTGCACCGCCTTGGCCAGCAGCGCGGGCAGCCCCAGGGAGATCTCGGCCAGCTTGCCCGCCGAGGTGGAGATCAGCGCCACACCCTTGATCTTCTCGCCGAACAGCTCCGGGCGCCGGTCGGCCAGCGCCATGACCGTCATGCCGCCCATGGAGTGGCCGACCACCACGCACGGGCCCGGCACCAGCGCCTCGATCACCTCGGCCAGGTCGTCGCCGAGACGGTCGATCGTGGAGTCGTCGACGTTGGCGCGCGGCGAGCGCCCGTGCGAACGCTGATCCCACAGGACCAGCCGGTAGGAGTCACGCAGGTCACTCCGCTGGTAGTGCCAGGAGTCCAGGTTGAGCGTGTAGCCGTGACAGAACACCACGGTCAGCGGGGCCTCCTCGGGACCGTCCACCTCGGCGTAGAGGCACACGCCGTCGGAGGTGGTGACCGCGGTGGGCCGGCCGCGCAACTCGCCCAGCGGCTCGCTCGCCTCCAGGTCGGGCCGGAGCCTGATGCGCCCGACGGCGTACCGTTTGGCGAGGGCCGCGGCGGCCACCCCGGCGGAGGCGGCGCCGACGACGACACCCGCTATACCGACCTTGCGCCGTGCGGCAGTGCTCATGCGCCCCCCTGACTCTCACCGGTAAACGCGCGGAACTCGCGAACCGATCCCGGTCACAATCTCATGCGTAATCGTGCCAAGGGAATCCGCCCACTCCTGCACAGTTGGCTCACCCTGCGAACCGTCACCGAACAGAACGATCTCGTCACCCTCGGTCAGCGACTCGTCCTCCATGTCGATCATGAACTGGTCCATGCAGACGCGGCCGACGATCGGCCGCCGCCCACCGCCCACCAGCACCTCGGCCCGGCCGGTGGAGTGCCGGGGGACACCGTCCGCGTACCCGAGGGGGACGAGGCCAAGCGTGGTCTCGCGATCGGTGACGTACAGGTGCCCGTAGGACACGCCGGAGCCCGCCGGCACCCTCTTGGCCAGCGCGATCCGCGCCACCAGGGTCATCGCCGGGCGCAGTCCGAAGTCTCCCAGTTCGGGCACGGGGCTCAGGCCGAAGGCCGCCAGCCCCGGCCTGATCATGTCGTAGCGCGCCTGCGGCAGGGTCAGCGTCGCCGCCGAGTTGGCGATGTGCCGGATCACCTGCGATCCCCCGGCCCCCGCCTTCTCGGCGAAGGCCACCGCCTCGTCGAAGGCGGTCAGCTGGGCCTCGATGGACGGGTGCCCCGGGATGTCGGCGCAGGCGAAGTGCGACCAGAGCCCGGCGATCTCGATCGTCCCCTCGGCCTGCCCGGCCAAGGCACGGTCCACCAGCGCGGGCCAGGCGGCGAGCACCGCGCCACCCCGCGAGAGGCCGGTGTCCGCCTCCAGGTGCAGCCGGGCGACCCGGCCGGTACGGCGCGCCGCCCCGGCGATCGCGTCCACCATGCCCACGGCCCCGGCCGACAGCTCCACGCCCTGGACGATCGCCTCCTCCAGCGGCTCACCCGGCGTGATGATCCACGACAGAATCGGCGCGGTGACCCCCGCGGCCCGCAGTTCGAGGGCCTCGCGGAGATAGGCGGTGCCGAGCCTGGTGGCTCCGCCCTCCAGGCAGGCCCCGGCGACGGCCACCAGACCGTGCCCGTAGCCGTCGGCCTTGATCGCGACCATGATCTCGGCCCCCGGGGCGTGCTCGCCGAGCAGCGCGACGTTGGCCCGGATCGCGGAGAGGTCCACCCGCGCCTCGGCAGGGGTCATCGGGAAACTCATCTTTCCAGTCTGGCAGGTCAGGGGCCGTGTCCGTGCCGGGCGGCGACCGACCCGACGACCCCGGGAAGGGCTTTCAGGACGTCCCCGGCGGCGAGCGGGCCGTGCCGCCCGGCGAGTCCGTGCAGATAGGCGGCGCAGGACGCCGCGTCGTATCCGCCGAGCCCCGCGGCCAGCAGCGCGCCGGCCAGCCCGGCCAGCACGTCCCCGGTGCCGGCGGTGGCCAGCCAGGCGCTACCGGTGAGATTGACCCTGACCGGCAGCCCCTCCTCGGCGACCAGCGTGGTCGAGCCCTTGAGCAGCACGGTCACGCCGAGGTCCTCGGCGGCCCGCCGTACGTGCTCAAGCCTGCCGGCCTCGATCCGCGCCCGGGGCACTCCCAGCAGACGGGACAGCTCTCCGGCGTGCGGGGTGATCAGCACCGGCGCGGTACGGCGGAGCAGCGCGCCGTCCCGGGCCGCCAGCGTCAGCGCGTCGGCGTCCACCAGCACCGGGACGTCGCTCGCCAGCACCGAGCGGGCCAGGGCCAGCGCCTCGGGGCCGGTCCCGAGGCCGGGTCCGAGCACCCACGCCTGCACCCGGTCCACCCTGTCGACCCCCTCGCCGGGCTCCAGCTCCGTGATCACGGCCTCGGGCCAGCGGGCCCGCACCTGCGCCACCGGTTCGGCGACCCCGGCGTAGCGGACCATGCCGGCCCCCGCCCGGATCGCCCCGCCCACGGCCAGCACCGCGGCCCCGGTGTAGGACCGGCTGCCGGCCGCGACGCCTACCACTCCCCTGCTGTACTTGTCGGAGACCGCGCCCGGCCTGGGCAGCAGCGCCGCCACATCGGCGCCGGTCGGCGCGGACACCCCGGGATCCGGCAGGTAGGGCCCGAGCCCGATGTCGACGAGCTCCACCCGCCCCGCGTGCCCGGCGCCGGGATCGACGAGCAGCCCGACCTTGCGGGCGCCGAAGGTGACCGTGACGTCCGCGCGGACCGCGGCCCCCTCGACCCGCCCGCTGGAGGCGTCCACCCCGCTCGGCACGTCCACCGCGACCACCGCGCCGGGCGCGTCACCGGTCAGGCCGGCGAGGGTGGCGTACGGCTCGCGCAACGCCCCCGTCCCGCCGATGCCGACCAGCCCGTCCATCACCAGGTCCGCCCCCCGGACAAGGTCGTGAACCGTCGCGGGCGCGGCGCCGCGAACGTCCGTCACCCGGCCCCCCGCCCCTCGCAGGGCCGCGAGTCCCGCCTCGTGGACCCGCGCCCCGGCGAGTACCGCGTCCACCCTGGCCCCCCTGGCCGCGAGCCGCGCTCCGGCGTGGAGGGCGTCGCCTCCGTTGTCGCCCGCGCCGACCAGGATCACCACGCGCGAGCCGTACACGTCACCGAGCATTCCCGCGCAGGTCACGGCGAGCGCGAAGGCCGCCCGTCGCATGAGCGTGCCTCCGGGCAGCCTCGCCATGAGCGCCGCCTCGGCCGCCCTGATCTGATCGGAGGTGTACGCGGTCAGCATGGTCTTGACGCTATCGGGCGCCGATCACCGGCGCGTGCTCCGGCACGGCCGATGGGCGGTGCGGGTGACTCAGCCCTCGGCGATGACGTAGGCGACGGCCACGCCGCCGTCGTGGGTCAGTGACACGTGCCAGCGGATCACGCCGAGCGTGGCCGCGACCTCGGCGACCCGGCCGCTGACGTGCAGCTCCGGCCTGCCGTACGGGCCCCTGCGCACCTCGGCGTCCAGATGGGCCAGGCCGGGAGGCGCGCCGAGCGCCTTGGCGACCGCCTCCTTGGCCGCGAACCTGGCGGCCAGGGACCGTACGGCCAGCACCTGCTCCGCCTCGGTGAAGAGCCGCGCCCGCAACTCGGGCGTCCGGACGAGCGACGCCTCGAACCGCGCGACGTCCACGACGTCCACCCCGATGCCCACGATCACGCTTCCAGGCTAGCGAAGGCCCGTCCGGTCAGGACGAAGAGCCGACCAGATCCGGATTTCGCCCCTCTTTCCCCGTTTTACTCACCGGCAATCCATAGCCGTTGTCCACAGCCTGTGGACAACGGCTCGTCGCGACGGCACCGGCAGGGGCCGCGCCTACTCCACCGTGACGGACTTGGCCAGGTTACGGGGCTGATCCACGTCGTGCCCCTTGGCCGCGGCCAGCTCGCAGGCGAACACCTGGAGCGGCACGGTGGCCACCAGCGGCTGGAGCAGGGTCGGCACGGCGGGGATGTGGATCAGCGTGTCCGCGTAGGGCTCGACGGCGGTGTCGCCCTCCTCGGCGATGACAATGGTCTTGGCCCCCCTGGCCCGGATCTCCTGGATGTTGGAGACGATCTTCTCATGCGTCACGTGCTGACCCGTGGGGGACGGCACCACGACCACCACGGGGAGCCCCTCCTCGATCAACGCGATCGGCCCGTGCTTGAGCTCCCCCGCCGCGAAGCCCTCGGCGTGCATGTAGGCCAGCTCCTTGAGCTTGAGCGCCCCCTCCAGCGCCACCGGGAAGCCCACGTGGCGGCCGAGGAAGAGCACGCACCGCTCGTCGGCCAGCGACCTGGCCAGCTTGCGGACCTTCTCCGACGTCCCGAGCACCTTTTCCACCTTGGACGGCATCTCGGTCAGCCGGTCGATGATCTGGGTGATCTCGTCACCGAACTTGGTCCCCCGGACCTGGGCGAGGTAGAGCGCCACGAGATAGCAGGCCACCAGCTGGGTGAGGAACGCCTTGGTGGAGGCGACGGCGATCTCCGGGCCCGCGTGGGTGTAGAGGACGGCGTCGGACTCGCGCGAGATCGTGGAGCCGTTCACGTTGCAGATGGCCAGCACCCGGGACCGCTGCTCGCGGGCGTGCCGTACGGCCATCAGCGTGTCCATGGTCTCGCCGGACTGGGTGATCACGATGATCAGCGTGTCGCGGTTGAGGATCGGGTCGCGGTAGCGGAACTCGCTGGCCAGCTCGACCTCGCACGGTATGCCCGCCCAGTGCTCGATGGCGTACTTCGCGATGAGCCCGGCGTGGTAGGAGGTGCCGCACGCGACCACGATGATCTTGTTGACGTCCCGCAGCTCCTGGTCCGACAGCCGCATCTCGTCCAGCACCAGCGTGCCGTCGGGGCCGACCCTGCCGAGCAGCGTGTCCGCCACCGCCCGGGGCTGCTCGGCGATCTCCTTGAGCATGAAGTGGTCGTAGCCGCCCTTCTCTGCGGCCGAGGCGTCCCAGTCCACGTGGTAGTCGCGCGTCTCGGCGGGGGCCCCGTGAAAGTCGGTGACCGTCACCCCCGACGCCCGCAACTCGACCACCTGGTCCTGGCCGAGCTCGACCGCCTCACGCGTGTAGGCGATGAACGCCGCCACGTCCGAGCCGAGGAAGTTCTCCCCCTCCCCCCGCCCGACGACCAGCGGCGAGTTACGCCGCGCGCCCACCACCACGTCCGGCTCGTCCACCGAGACCGCCAGCAGCGTGAAGGCCCCCCGCAGCCGCCGGCACACCCGGCGCATCGCCTCGGCCAGCCCCTCCTCGGCGAACTCCTCCAGCAGGTGCGCCACCACCTCGGTGTCCGTCTCCGAGGCGAGCTTGTGCCCGTCGTTCTCCAGCTCGGCCCGGAGGTCGGCGAAGTTCTCGATGATGCCGTTGTGAATGACCGCGATCCGCTCGTCACAGTCGGTGTGCGGGTGGGCGTTGCGGTCGGTCGGCGCGCCGTGGGTGGCCCACCGGGTGTGCCCGATCCCGACCGTGGCCGGCGCCGCGGGCCGCTCGGTCAGCACGGAGCGCAGGTTGACCAGCTTGCCCGCCCGCTTCTCCACGGTGAGCTGCCCGTCGGTGCCGACCAGGGCGATTCCCGATGAGTCGTACCCCCGGTACTCCAGCCGCCCCAGTCCCTCGACCACGACCTCAACGGCCTGGCGCTGACCGACATATCCCACAATTCCGCACATGGCGACCCCCTCTTCTCTCTGAAAGATCGACCATTGAGCCTATGGAGAACCCCCCCGGGAACCCAAGAATCCTGCCCGCCATCAGGCAAAGCCGTCCCCCCGGAGAGTCGTTTCCGACCGCTCAGTAGGCTTCGTGACTATGGCCAACGGGTGGGACGCGACGCCGTACGTGGAGCTGAGCCGGGCACGGTGGGGCGAACTCCGCAAGAACACGCCTCTGACGCTCACCGAGGACGAGTTGGAGGAACTGCGCGGCGTCGACGACCCGATCGACCTCGCCGAGGTCACCGACATCTACCTGCCGCTCACCCGGCTGCTCAACCTGCACTTCACCGGCGCCAGGCAGCGCAGCGCGGCGGTCAACACCTTCCTCGGCGCCGGTCAGGGGCCCGCCCCCTACATCCTGGGCATCGCCGGCAGCGTCGCGGTCGGCAAGTCCACCACCGCCCGGCTGCTGCACACCCTGCTGGCCCGGTGGCCCGAGCACTCCCGGGTGGACCTCGTCACCACCGACAGCTTCCTCTACCCCAACAAGATCCTCACCGACCGGGACATCATGCACCGGAAGGGCTTCCCGGAGAGCTACGACCGGCGGGCCCTGGTCAGGTTCGTCGCCGACGTCAAGGCCGGCGTGCCCAAGGTGAGCGCCCCGGTCTACAGCCACCTCGAATACGACATCGTGCCCGGCGCGACACAGACGGTGCGCCGCCCCGACATCCTCATCGTCGAGGGCCTCAACGTCCTGCAGTCCGCCCCGCCCACCGCGCTCGCCGTCAACGACTACTTCGACTTCTCCATCTACGTCGACGCCAAGGCCGAGCACATCCGCGACTGGTACGTCGACCGCTTCCACAAACTGCGCCGCACGGCCTTCGAGGACCCCAAGTCCTACTTCAAGCACCTCGCCGAACTGTCGCACGAGGAGGCGACCACGTTCGCCGAGAACGTGTGGCGCGACATCAACGAGCGCAACCTCCTGGAGAACATCGCCCCCACCCGGGGCCGGGCCGGCCTGGTCCTCCGCAAGGGCCCAGACCACTCCATCCGCCGCGTCCGCCTCCGCCGCACCTGACCCCGGCGATCGCCGTCCGCCAGGCGCATTCCATGATCACCGAAGGAGTGTCCCAACCGGCCTGGTCTGGCGGGTGTCGTAAGGGGGGGAAGATCAAGGTCATCAACCGATGATCCGGTCCGCTCCGTCCAGCCACACCTTCTGCCCATCGGGGGTGACGGTCATGCCGAACCGGGCCCGGCCCGGCTGCCCCCAGGCGACCCACCGGAAGTAGGCGTCGACGACCTCGTCCCAGACCGGACGCCGGCCGTACCCGCGGACCTCGAACTCTCGCCGCCCGGGGCGCCAGGTCACCGCCGCGGCGTCCGAGCCGTCGGCGTCGTAGACCCACAGCCGGTAGAAGTCCGGCCGGCGCAGCCCCTGGGAACGCAGCCCGGTCAGCGCGTGGATCGCCAGGTCGGCCCCGGCCGGGGCGTAGGCGATGGTACGCGGGTCCACCGCCGTGGTGGCGGCCTGGTGGTCGCGGGTGTAACTCAAGACGCCGTCGGCGGGGCGCTGGGAGCGCATCATCATGTAGGAGGCGAACCCGGGATATGTCCCGTGCGCGACGCCGCCGGGGGCGACGATCAGCCGCAGGGCGTGGTCGGCGCCGAAACCGGGGCAGTACGGCAGCACGATGGTGCCGCCGGGGCGGGTCTGCGCCACCCACGTGTACGGCACGGCGCGCACCCCGCAGGTCACGTGCACCCGGTCATACGGACCGTCGGCGACGGTGCCGACGGCGCCGTCGCCGATGACCAGGCGGGGACCGAACCCGGCGACGGCCAGGTTCTTGGCGGCCTGCTCGGCCACCGCCAGGTCGACCTCGATCGAAGTGACCAGATCGCCGTCGCCGACCAGGTGCGCCAGCAGCGCGGCGGTCCACCCGGTGCCGGTCCCGATCTCCATGATCCGGTGCCCGGGGTCGGGGGCCAGCCATCCGAGCAGGGCGGCGACGGTGCTGGGGGCTGAGGCCGAGGAGGTGTAGTCGGCCCCCGAGGGCAACCGCACGACACCGTCGGGGCCGACCACGTCGGCGATGGACAGCGCGCCGTCGTCGAGCTGGGTCACGATGGGGGTGTCGCTGTAGACCGCCTCCCACCACCCGGCCGAATCGGCGGCCCGGTCGATGGCGCGCAGACCTCCACCGTCACCTGGGATCAGCGCCACCGCCGGGACGAACTCGTGGCGCGGCACCGCCCGCAGCGCCCGCTTCACCGGCCCGGCGACGCGGCCCAGACCATCGATCAAAGCGCCGATCCGCTCGGCGAGCGCGGGCTCGTCCACTATCCGCGCTTCCCGTCCTCATCGGGGGCTTCGTGGGCGCCGGGCTCGTGCTTCTGGTCGAAGTTCGGCTTGGGGATCTTGACGTCCTCCTCCTGCGGCCCCTTGCCGTCGTCGTGCTTGCCCATCTATCCTCCTTCGCCGGGGCGGTTCTCTCAGCGTGAAGGTATGGCTACGCACTGTTCCGGACAAGGGGACAACCCCCTCACGTTTCGCCGGGCCGACGCCCACCGCGCCGCGCGATCGTACCGGCGCCGCCCGCAGACCGAATGACGCAACGAGCCGGCCACCACAGGCATGATGATCGCCCCCCGGCGGCCGGGCTCTCCCGCGCCGCCACACCTCCCGCTCGACGCGCTCGAAGACGTCGGCGTCCGTCCGCCGCCGCCACTCCGGCAGATCGTCCCAGTCGGCGACATAGCCCGGCTTCGGGGCCGGGATGTGCTTGTAGATCTGCGCGATGAGGATGCACCGAGAAGAGGCCCCAGGCGCGAAGACTCCAAAGGCCCATCGAAAAACCGCCACCCAACCAGGAGAAAAGCATAGATCTCATCTCACGGCCCCGCCCGTGTCTCCCGGAGGGGCGGGCTCTCGCCAGCCCTCCTCTGAGCCCGTAGCGGCCCGCACTCCGACGGACCGGCCCTGTCTTTCACGGTGTCGGCGGCTGTCCGCCGTTGTCTCGGCAGCCTTCCAAGGACCTCAACCACCATAATGGTTTTCGCGAGAAGTATGATCGGCGGACAAGGAGAGGAAGTATGTGGATTGTAAGCTCCCTGCCCTATCTGTCCCCTCGGCAGGAGGGCCAGATGGACGCCTGGTCGGAGGAGGCGGCGCAGGCCGGCCATGTCGGCACCCAGCGGATTCGTGCGGTGGTCACGGACGCCCCTCCCGCCGATGTCGCCTCCGCGCTCGGCTTACGATCGGCTGCCGCCGCCGTCGTACGGCGTCGGACGATGCTGCTCGACGACCGGCCCGTCGAGCTGACCGACTCCTGGTATCCGGAGCGGATCGCGGCCGGAACGGCGCTCGCCTCGCCGGAAAAGATCAAAGGCGGGGCGGTCACGCTCCTCGCCGATCTCGGCTACGCCGTACACGAGGCCCGGGAGGACATCACCTTCCGCGCCGCCACGGCGGACGAGGCCTCCGAGTTGGAGATACCGGCGGGCACCCCGGTGATCACGTTGTTTCGGACGTGCCTGACCGCCGAGGGGGAACCTTTCGAGGCATCGGTCATGGTGATGGTCGCCGAGAACCGCCATCTGCGATACCGGCTGAAGGCGAGCTGACCACATGATGCAACGAGCCGACGATCGTCCACCGTACGAGCAGATGGCGGCGGACATGCGAGCACGGATCATGGCGGGCGACCTCGCCCCTGGAACACGACTACCCTCGACCGCGCGGCTGGTCGAAGAGTTCGGCGTCTCGAACACGACCGTCCAGAAAGCCCTGGCCGTCCTCAAGGGGGAGGGCTACCTGACGAGCCGACAGGGCAAAGGCGTGTACGTCCGCGACCGCCAGCCGTTCCAGGTTGAGGTGAGCGCATATCTGCCACCGGAGCCGGGCGGCTACTCCTACGAACTTTTGGAGGTCGGCGAGGTCCTTCCTCCTCCCAAGGTCGCCGAGGCACTGATGGTCGAATCCGGCGGTCGCGCCCTTCTGCGCCGCCGGTTGCTCCGGCACGGCGAGCGCCCTGTTGAGATCTCGTGGTCGTACTACCCGTTGGAGCTCGCGGCCGACACGGAATTGGCCAAGCCCCATAGAGTTCGTGGCGGCGCGCCTCGCGTGCTCGCCGAGCGCGGGCATCCTCAACGATCCTTCGTGGACGCGGTGTCGGCGCGGATGCCAACGACGGAGGAGGCTGACCTCCTCGCCCTGCCGGACGTGCCGATTATCCGGCAGTTCCGCGTGATTTACTCCGACCACGACCGGCCCATCGAGGTATCAATCCTGGTCAAAGGCGCCCATCTTTACGAGCTGCTGTACTACCTACCGGTCTGAGGACAGGTACTCCAAGCCCCACCGACCGGAGCTTTTTTGAGAACACCTTGTCTGCTTATCGCGATATCCATTAAAGTTGAGCGCAAGGCCTCCGGCAGCGTCGAAGAACTCTCCGTCGACGCGCCGATCGCCTGCGCCGTACAGCGCCCGGATTCTTCCCCACCTCATAATGCGGACCCGCCCGCCGCTCGCAACGCCTGGGCGGGTCCGCGATCAGACAGGAGGTCCGATCCCATGCATGATGACAGATTCACGATGCCCGACTCCGCGATCCCCGGGTGGCGGGTGATGCGCAGTGACGCCGGGCGGTACTGGGCCAGCCGCGAGAAACCCTTCGACGACGACGGGGAGTGGTACGACCCGCCGTTCCGGACCGTGGACGGCGACACCTTCGAGCAGCTGCGAGCCGAGGTCAAGCGGCAGGAGGAGGTCGCGCGGACCCGCGCCCGAGAGAACGTCCGGGAGGCGGTAGCGTCCGAGGGGACGGCGCCGTGATCGGGCGGCGTGACCCGCACGTCGCGGGACGGCACCGTATCGGGCAGACCCCCGCCGCCGTGCACCGCCGCGTGTGGGACGGCCCGGCCCGTGCCGAGGCCGAGCGATTGGAACGTTCCTGGCCTGGCTGGGTCGTGCTTTACGGCCCCGGCAGCCGCCGCTTCCACGCCCTGGCCGCCTGGCCCTCCCCCGCCCCCATCATGGTCTGCGGCCGCACTCCTGCGGAGCTGGAGGAGGGGATGCGCCAGGCCGAGGCCGACGCCCTGCTGCGCCGCCACCCCTTCCCCTCCCCGGGCGTCCCCGCCCAGCGCCGCCCCTCCTGAAAAGCGGGCGCGGCTCCCGAAACGGGCGCGGCTCCTAAAAGCAGGCACGGCGGCGGACCTTCCCTCCCCCCGCCGTCGCGCCGCCCACCGCACGGGCCCCGGCATTGAGGGGTGACCGGACCCGTGCGTGACGCGGGCGGGCGGAGTCGTTACCCGACCCGCCCGCGTCGCCCGGTTTCCGGGCACCCCGGCGCAACCGGCGCCGAGCCACGACTCCGAGCGGAGCCTGCCCGTGTCGTCGCGCACCTCGGCCACGATCCGCGCATCACCTCCTTGCCGGGTACGGCCCTAAAGTGAGCGGGTGTTGCATCTACGTGTGATCAGCCCGGTGGAGCGAACCGACGACGTGCTCGGGCTGCTGGAGACCGCCGTGGGCGTGACCAACCTCGTCGTGCTGCACGGCGTCGCCCGCTCCCCCAAAGGCGACCTGGTCCAGTTCGACGTCGCGAGGGAGGCGGCGAACGAGGTGATCGAGCGGCTCCGGCACCTCGGGCTGTGCGCGGACGGCTCCATCGCGGTCGAGCGGGTGGACCTGTCGCTCTCGGACGTGGCCGACCGGGCGGAGGAGGAGGCGCCCGGCGAGGGGGACGACGCCGTGGTCTGGGCGGAGCTCGCCCAGCGGGTCTCCGACGACACCCGGATCACCTGGGCGTTCCTCGCCTTCCTGACGATCGCCACGCAGCTCGCGGCGGTCGGGGTGATCGTGAACTCGCCGATCCTCATCGTCGGCGCGATGGTCCTGGGGCCGGAGTTCGGGGCGATCGTGGCCGTCTGCTTCGGCCTGCTGCGCCGCGACGGACCGCTGATCGGCCACGCCCTGCGCACACTGGCCGTGGGCTTCGCCGCGGCGATCGCCGTGACCACCGTCTGCGTCGTGGCCACCCGGCTGTCCGGCTGGATCGGCCCGGCCACGCTGTTCGACCACGAGGAGATCGAGTTCATCGTCAAGCCCGACAGGTGGTCGTTCGTCGTGGCGCTGCTCGCGGGCGCGGCCGGGGTGCTCTCGGTGACGGCGGGCAAGTCCTCGGCCCTGGTCGGCGTCTTCATCTCGGTCACCACCGTGCCCGCCGCCGGTTACTTCGCGGTCGCCGCCGCACTGGCCCGCTGGGACGACATGACGGCCTCGGTCACCCAGCTCGCGGTGAACATCGCGGGCATGATCATCTCCGGTACGGTGACACTTCTTCTCCAGCGGGCCTACTGGTCCAGGTTCGGCCTGCGGCTTCCGATCAGGCCGCCACGGAACTCCGGCCGCGCGTAGGAACGGCGGCGCCCGGGGAGGACCCCGGCACCTCGTGGGAGGGGACTCCGGCCGCGCGGAGGACGGCGGGAGCCTCCAAACACGCCAAACGCCCCCGGCCGGCACTCCGGCCGCGCTCGTAGGACATCGGCGGACAAGCCGCGCGGGAACGTCTACCGGACTTTCGGACGAGGCGATCCTCGTCCATGCGGTGGAGGAATTCGCGCCGAACGATAGGTAGTGTCCGACCATGACTATCCTCGCCACCGAGGGACTGACAAGACGCTTCCCCCGGGTGACGGCGCTCGACCGGCTCACCGTGACCGTCGGCTCCGGCGTCACCGGCCTGGTCGGCGCCAACGGCGCGGGCAAGTCCACGCTCATCAAGATCCTGCTGGGCCTGCTCGAACCCTCCGGCGGAAGCGCCCAGGTGCTCGGCATGGACGTGACCACCCAGGGCGCGGAGATCCGGCGGATCGTGGGATACATGCCCGAGCACGACTGCCTGCCCCCCGACCTGTCCGCCACCGAGTTCACCGTGCACATGGGCCAGATGTCGGGCCTGCCCCGTACGGCCGCCCGGGAGCGCGCCGCCGACGTGCTGCGCCACGTGGGCCTCTACGAGGAGCGCTACCGCGCGATGGGCGGTTACTCCACCGGCATGAAACAGCGGGTCAAGCTGGCTCAGGCCCTGGTGCACGACCCGCGCCTGGTCTTCCTGGACGAGCCGACCAACGGCCTGGACCCGCAGGGCCGCGACGAGATGCTGGCGCTGATCCGCAGGATCGGCACCGAGTTCGGCATCAGCGTGCTGGTCACCTCACACCTGCTGGGCGAGCTGGAGCGGGTCTGCGACCACGTCATCGTGATCGACGGCGGCACGCTGCTGCGCTCCTCGTCCATCTCCGAGTTCACCCAGACCACCCAGACCGTCACGGTGGAGGTGGAGGAGGGGCAGGCCGCCCTGGCCGCCCGCCTCACCGAGCTGGGCGAGACCGTCACCCCGCACGGCCGGATGCTGCTGGTCCACGTCCGCGCGCCGGAGACCTTCGACGCGCTCCGCGACGCCGTCTGCGAGCTCGACCTCTGCCTGATCCGGATGGAACAGGGCCGCCAGCGCATCGAGGACGTCTTCCGGGAGCCCGCCCATGTCTGAGCCCACGGGTGTCATTCACGACATCGGATACCGCCACTACGACGGGGTACGGCTCGGCCGGGGCCACGCCGCCGTGGCGCTGGCCGTGCACAGCCTGCGCGGGGTGTTCGGGCTGGGCCGCACGGCTCGGGCGAAGATCATCCCGTTCCTGCTCGTGGGCGTCATGCTGCTGCCCGCGGTCGTCTCCATCGCGGTCATGGCGATGCTCAAGCAGGAGGCGATCACCTACACCTCCTACGCCGTCACCATGCAGGCCGTACTGGCGATCTTCCTGGCCTCCCAGTCCCCCTACACGGTCGCCCCCGACCTGCGTTTCCGGGTGCTGCCGCTCTATCTGTCGCGGCCGGTGACGCTCTGGGACTACGTCGGAGCCAAACTCACGGCGATGATCACGGCGATGTTCCTGCTGCTGGCCGTGCCCCTCACCGTGCTCTACATCGGCGAGCTGGTCATCGACCTGCCCGGGCCGCCCCACACCTCCGACTATCTGACGAGCATGGCCGGAGCCGTCGTCTACGCGGCGCTGCTCTCCTGCATCGGTGTGGCGATCGCCTCCTTCACTCCCCGGCGTGGCCTGGGCGTGGCCTCGGTCATCGCGTTCTACCTGCTCACCTCGGCCGTCTCGGCCGTCATCGCCGCGACGATGGAGTCGGTGAACAACTACACCGCCGCCGCGTGGGCCTGGATGATCAACCCGTTCTTCCTGGTGGACGCCGCGGTGCAGGTCGGGCTGTTCTCCGCGAAACCCTCGGCGCCCACCGTCTACCCCACGGGAGCGGGCGTCACGGCGGCGATCCTGCTGGTGGCCGGGCTGATCGCCCTGTCGGTGACCGCCCTGATCGCGCGCTACCGGAAGGCGGCCTCACGATGAACCTCGAACTGGCCCAGGTGTCCCGCTGGTACGGCAACGTGGTCGCCGTCAACGACGTCACCATGACCATCGGGCCCGGCGTCACCGGCCTGCTCGGCCCCAACGGCGCCGGCAAGTCCACACTGCTGCACATGATGGCCGGGTTCCTCGCCCCGTCGGGCGGCACGGTCACCCTGGACGGCACGGGCATCTGGCGCAACCACGAGATCTACCGCTCGATCGGCCTGGTCCCCGAGCGCGAGGCCGTCTACGGCTTCCTCACCGGTTGGCAGTTCGTGCTGTCCAGCGCCCGGCTCCATCACCTGCCCAACCCCGACGACGCCGCGCGCAAGGCACTCGCCACGGTCGAGATGGAACCCGCCAAGGACCGCAGGATCGAGACCTACTCCAAGGGCATGCGTCAGCGGATCAAGGTCGCCGCCGCGCTCGTGCACGACCCGCAGGTGCTCCTGCTCGACGAGCCGTTCAACGGCATGGACCCCCGCCAGCGCATGCACCTGATGGACCTGGTCGGCAACATGGGCGCCGCGGGCAAGACCATCCTGTTCAGCTCGCACATCCTGGAGGAGGTGGAGCGCGTCGCCCAGCACATCGAGGTCCTGGTCGCCGGCCGCCACGCCGCCTCCGGCGACTTCCGCGAGATCCGCCGCAGGATGACCGACCGGCCCCACGTGTTCCGGGTCCGCTCCAGCGACGACCGCCGACTGGCGTCGGCCCTCATCGGCGACGCCTCCTCCAGCTCGGTCTCGCTCACCGAGACGGGCCTGGAGGTGCAGGCCGTCGACTTCCGGCGGTTCACCTGGCTGCTGCCCAGGGTCGCCAAGGACGCGGGTGTGCGGATCTGGCAGATCTCCCCCGCCGACGAAGACCTGGAGAGCGTCTTCTCCTACCTGATCAACAGGAGCAGCTGACCTATGAACGGTGTCATCGCCGGAATCTCCTACCGCTCACTGCTCGGCCGGAGAAGGATCTGGCTGCTGGTCGTGTTGCCGCTGGTGCTGATCGGCCTGGCCGTACTGCTGCGCGCCGTCGGCAACGGGAGCGAGGCGACCACGGTCACGCTCATGGAGAAGTTCGCCCTCGGCACCATGCTGCCGCTGCTCGGCCTGATCGCGGGGACCGGTGTGATCGCCCCCGAGATCGACGACGGCACGATCGTCCACCTGCTGGCCAAGCCGATCTCCCGCCCGGTCATCGCGCGGACCAAGTTCCTGGTCGCCGCCTCGATGCTCGCGCTGTTCGCCGCCGTGCCGACCTTCGTCGCGGCCTACCTGCTGGTCAACCTCGAATCAGACATCGCGTACGGCTTCGCCCTCGGTGCCGGAGTCGGCGGGGTCGCGTACGCGGCGGTGTTCATGCTGCTGGGCATCCTGACCCGGCACGCGGTCACGATCGGCATCGCCTACGCGCTCATCTGGGAGGGGGTGGTCGGCAACTTCGTGCCCGGCGCCCGCAGGTTCTCCATTCAGCAGTGGGCCCAGACGGTCGCCGACCAGGTCTCCTCCTCGCCGTTCCTGTCCACCGAGATCACCATCGGCTTCGCCGCGACCGCCCTGCTGCTCGTCACCGTCGGCGCCGTCCTCTGGGCGGGCAGGCGCCTGCGGAGCTTCTCCCTCACCGGCGACGAGTAGCCCTCCCCTCGTGTGCGCCCCCGCCGAAGAGGGCGCACACGTACGGTTCACCAGCGCGGACGCCGGACGGGGTCAGGGGGATCGCCGGAGGCGGGCGGGGAGGTTCGCGCGGCGGCCCGCTCGGACGCCGAGGACCACCAGGATCAGCAGCCCCACCCCCGCGGGGACGTACCACAGGCGGCCGGCGAGGGGGGATGCGTCCCGCCGGGTGGCCTCGGCCGCCGCGGCGCCGGCCGGCAGCTGGTCGGAGTGGGCGGCGCAGACGATGGGCTTTCCCCCGCTTCCGGCGGCGGCGCAGGCGACGGTGGCCAGGCGCAGGAGGTCCTCCGGCGTGGCCTGCACCTGAGCCGTGGTGTGGAAGGTGACGTCCTTGCCCGCCGGCACGTCCACGGTCCACACGACCTGCCCGTCCCGGACCGAGCCGTGACCGTCGGCCGAGACGAACCGGAGGCCGGGGGGCATGCTCTGGGTGAGATGGAGTTTCCGGGCGTCGGTCGTGCCGATGTTACGGATGGCGACGGTGTAGGTCAGCCGGTCGCCCTCCTTGGTGGTCGTACGGCCGTTGTCGACGCTGATGCTCAGCTTGGGGGTGACACCGGCCGCGTCTTTGCCGCCGTTGGTCTCCGGAGGCGGCTTGAGCGCGGACGCCGCCGCCGCGGAGGTGGCGAGGGCCGCGACGAGGACCACGCCGAGCCCGCACAGCGCGGCGGCACGCCTCACGGTGCCGGACGTGGTGGCGCCGGTCGAGGTGATGGCGCCACCGGAAGTGGTGCTGCTGCTGGAAGGGGTTCCTGCCATGGCTTCTCCTTCGCGTGGTTCGTTTCGGGTGCCGGGAACGGCGGCATGTCAGTTGGCCGTCGCGATGTAGTCGAGCGTGGCCGAGTAGCCGCCGGAAGGGACGAACGGAATGTCGACCTCGTAGTCGTTGCCGATCGCGTCCCCGCCGGGGACGGACGCGCCGGACTGCTGGTGGACGAGGAGCGGGGTGGTGGAGGAGAGGGGGGAGAATGTCTGCGCGCCGTTCTCGCGCACCCGCAGATTGCCGATCGGGATGCTGAACGTCTCGCCGGACATCACCGCGGTGAGCTGGGGGGAGTTGGCCCGCACGGTGACGCTGTAGCCGTCGGAGCTGTTCGTGGTGACCGTCATCGTCACGGCCCCGTCGCGCCGCGCGGTCGTCCCCGGGGTGCCGGACAGGGTGAAGGCGTCGGTCAGGTCGGTGAGGGTGATGGTCTCGTCCGTCACGGCGGTCGAGACGGCGCAGCCGGGGTCGGTGCCGCCGGTCGGGCAGGTGCTCCCGGTGATCGCCGAGGTGACCCGGTTGTCGAGGACCCTGTCTCCGGTGACGGGGCCGTCCCGGAGTGCGACGGTGAAGGCGACGACCGTGCTCGCGCCCACGGGCAGCGCCCCGGCCCAGGTCAGACGGTCACCGGCGTAGGTGAGGGTGCCGGTGGTGGCGGTCGCGTCCCCGTTGTAGACGGCGTCGTCCAGCACGCCGCCCAGCAGGCCGACGAAGGTGGCCGCGGTGTAGGGGACCTCACCGGTGTTGGTGGCCGTGATCGTGTATCCGACCCGCCCGTCCTCGACGATGGTCCCGCTGTTGTCCGAGGTCACGGTGATGGTGAGAGCGGGAACGAGGACGGTGACGGTCGTGGTGCACCGGGTGTCGGTCCCTCCGGCGGGGCAGGTGCTCCCCTGCGCGGATGAGGTCACGGTGTCGGTCAGGGTCTTGTTCCCCGGCGGGGGGTAGGAGGCGGTGACCGAGTAGGTGACCGTCGCGGTCGCGCCGACCGCCAGGTCACCGCTCCAGGTCAGGGTGGAGCCGGCGTAGGTCACCGTGCCGGTGGTGGCGGTCGCGTCACCGTTGTAGACGGCGTCGTCCAGCACGTCGGCCAGTGGGTCGGTGAACGCCGCCCCGGCATACGGGGTCTCGCCGGTGTTGGCGAGTGTCACCGTGTAGTGGACGGCGTCGCCCGCGGCGACGGTGCCCGTGTCGGCGATCTTCGTGATCGTCAACTGCGGGACCAGCACCCGCACGAGCGTGGTGCACGCGGGGGCGGTGCCGCCCGCCGGGCAGGTGCTGCCCGGTGAGGACGAGGTCACGGCGTTGGAGATGGCCTTGTCCCCGGTGTCCGGGTCCTTCACCGTGATGGAGTAGGTGATCGTGGCGCTCGCGCCGACCGCGAGGGCACCGGTCCAGGTCAGGGCGGGTTCCGTGTAGCCGACGACACCGGTGGAGGCGCTTATGTCACCGTTGTAGAGAGCGTCGGTGAGCACCCCGTCGAGGCTGTCGGTGACCGAGGCGTTGGAGTAGGCCGTCTGCCCGGAGTTGGTGACCGTGATCGTGTATCCGACCGTGCCGCCGGGGGTCGTGGTCGCCACATCGGCGGTCTTGACGATGCTCAGGGCGGGAACGAGGACGGTGACGGCCACGGCACAGGTCGGATTGCCATTCCCCACGGGGCAGGTGCTCCCCTGGGCGGAGGAGGTGACCACACTCCTCATGACCTTGTCGCCCGGGTCGGGGTCGCGCACGGTGACCGAGTAGGTGACCGTCGCGGTCGCGCCGACCGCCAGATCCCCGGTCCAGGTCAGGGTGGAACCGGTGACCGTCACGCCACCGGAGTCGGCGATCACGTTCCCGTCGTAGACCGCGTCGTCCAGCACCCCGGCCAGCGCGTCGGCGACCTGCACCTCCGTGTACGGGGTCTGCCCGGTGTTCGCGACCGTGACCGTGAACCGTACGGTACCGCCGGGGGTGGTGGTCACCGCGTCCGCGGTGGTGGAGACGGCCAGCCCGGGGATGAGGACGGTCACCGTGGAGGAGCAGGCGGAGGCGGAGCCGCCCGGCGGGCAGGTGCTGCCCGGCGCGCTCGACGAGGCGACGCCGAGCAGGGTCCTGTCGCCCGGGTCGGGGTCGAGCACGGTGACCGAGTAGGTGACCGTCGCGGTCGCGCCGACCGCCAGATCCCCGCTCCAGGTCAGGGTGGAGCCGGCGAAGCCGACCGTGCCGACACTCGCGGTCGCGTCGGCGTTGTAGACCGCGTCGTCCAGCACCCCGGCCAGCGCGTCGGCGACCTGCGCCCCCGTGTACGGGGTCTGCCCGGTGTTCGCGACCGTGACCGTGAACCGTACGGTGCCGCCGGGCGTGGTGCTGACGGTGTCGGCGGTCTTGGTGATGTCCAGGACGGGAAGGAGTACGGTGACCAGCGCCCAGCACTCCGGGGCGGTCGCGCCCGCCGGACAGGTGCTGCCCAGCGTGTCGGAGACCACCGCGTTGATCATCTGCTTGTCACCCGGATCGGGGTCGCGGACGGTGACCGAGTAGGTGACCGTGGCGGACTCGCCGACCGCCAGATCCCCGTTCCAGGTCAGGTGGGAGCCGGTGAGGGTGACCGTACCCCTCGTCGTGGCGGCGTCGGCGTTGTAGACCGCGTCCGTGAGCACCCCGGCCAGGGCGTCGGTGAACGTCGCCCCGGCGTACGGACTCTCCCCGGAGTTGGTGACCGTGATCGTGTAGTGCACCGTCCCACCGGGCGTGGTGGTGGCCCGGTCCGCGGCCTTGACGATGGCCAGGACGGGGGTCAGCACGGTGACGGCGGTGGCGCAGACGGGGTCGGTGCCGCCGACGGGACAGTTGTTCCCGGAGGCGGAGGAGGTCGCGGCGGTGGTCATCAGGTTGTCACCGGTCCGCGGGTTGTTCACCCTCATCGACGCGGTGACGGTCGCCACCTCGCCGACGGCGAGGCCACCGCGCCAGGTCAGCCTGCCCTCTCCGGGGATCAGGACGACGCCGCCCGCCGAGGCCGCCGCGTCACCGTTGTAGGTGGCGTTGTCGAGCGCCCCGGTGAGGAGGGTGTCCACGCTGAGATCGGGATACGGTGTCTGCCCGCTGTTGGTGATCGTGATCGTGTAGTGCACCGTCCCGCCGGGCAGGGCGGTGACGACGTCGGCGGAGTTCACGACCGTCACCCGTGAGACGAGGACCGTCCCGGCGCAGCGCGGGTCCGTGCCGCCTGCCGGACAGGTGCTGCCGGGAGTGGCGGAGGTGACGGTGCCGGTCAGCCTCTCGTCTCCGGTGTCGGGGGCGTTCACCGTGACGCTGTAGGCGATGGTGGCCGTCTGGCCCGGGTTGAGGTTCCCGGTCCAGGTCAGGTCCGAGCCGGCGAAGCCGGCCGTGCCGACGGTCGCGGTCGCGTCGGCGTTGTAGACCGCGTCGTCCAGCACCCCCGCCAGCGCGTCGGTGAACGTCGCCCCGGCATATGGAACCTGTCCGGAGTTGGTGACCGTGACCGTGTAGGGAACCGTCCCCCCCGGTGCGACCGAGGCGACGCCCGCCGTCTTGGCGATGGTCAGGGCGCGGGTGAGGACGACGACCTTCGCGCTGCAGGCCGCGTTCGCGCTGGCGGGCGGGCAGGTGCTTCCCGCGACGGTGGAGACGACCGAGTTGATCAGCAGTTTGTCGCCGGTGTCGGGATCGTTCGCCGTGACCGAGTAGGTGACCGTCGCGGTCGCGCCGACCGCCAGATCCCCGGTCCAGGTCAGGTCCGAGCCGGCGAAGCCGGCCGTGCCGACGGTGGCGGTCGCGTCGGCGTTGTAGGTCGCGTCGTCCAGCACCCCGGCCAGCGGGTCGGTGACCGTCGCCCCGGTGTAGGGGACCTGCCCGCTGTTGGTGACGGTGACCGTGTAGGCCACCGTGCCGCCCGGGACCGTCGCGTTCACGTTGGCGCTCTTGGTGACCGTCAGTCCCGGGGTCAGGACCGTGACGGTGGTCGTGCAGTCGGGGTCGGTGCTCCCGGTGGGGCAGTTGCCTCCCGGCGCGGAGGAGGAGACGGAAGTGGTGATCACCTGGTCGCCCGGGTCCGGGTTCTTCACGGTCAGGGTGCCGGTCACCGTGACGCTTCCGCCCACGGGGATGTTGCCGGTCCACTCCAGCGCGGTGGCGCCGACGGACAGCGATCCCGAGGTGGCGCTCTGGTCCCCGTTGGGGACGGCGTCGTCGAGGGCGTCGGCGGCGTGGAAGAGGACGGTGATCCCGAGATACGGGGTCCTGCCCACGTTGGTCATCACCCCGGTGAACCGGATCACGCCTCCTGGCTGCACGGTGGTCACGTCGGCGGTACTGACGATCTCCAGTCCGGAGACGGTCACCCTGGCCGCGCAGCGGGGGTCGGTACCGAGCAGTGGACAGTTGCCGCCCAGCGAGACCGACGTCAGGGGGTTGGTGAGGATCCCGTCGCCGGGGTTGGGGCTGCGGACGGTCACCGAGTAGGTCACCGTGGCCGATCCGCTCGCCGGAACCGTGCCGGTCCAGGTCAGCTCCGAGCCGATGACGGCGACGAGACCGGTGCTCGCGGTCGCGTCCCCGTTGTAGGTCGCGTCGTCCAGCACCCCCGCCAGCGCGTCGGTGAACGTCGCCCCGATGTAGGGGATCAATCCGGTGTTGGTGACCGTGACCGTGTAGGTGACCGTCCCCGCCTCGACGGTCGAGGTCACGCCGGCCGACTTGACGAAGGTCAGCGTGGAGGCTTGGACAACCGCGACGGTGGCCGTGCAGCGAGAGTCGGTTCCGCCGGCCGGGCAGGTGTTGCCGGGGGTGGCCGAGGAGACGGTGCCGGTCAGCGTCCGGTCACCGGTGTCGGGGTTGTTGACGGTGACCGAGTAGGTGACGGTCGCGGTCGCGCCGACCGCGAGGTTCCCGGTCCAGGTCAGGTTCGGGCCGGCGAACGAGACAGCGCCGGTCGTCGCGCTGCCGTCGGCGTTGTAGACCGCGTCGTCCAGCACCCCGCCCAGCGCGTCGGTGAACGAGGCTCCGACGTACGGCGTCTGACCGGTGTTCGTGGCCGTGACCGTGTAGGTGACCGTGGCGCCCGGTGTCGCCGTCGCCGAGGCCGCGGTCTTCGTGATGGTCAGCGCCGGGGTCAGCACGGTGACGGTCACCGAGCACCGCGAATCACCGCTCGCCGGAGTGCAGTTGGCCCCGACGTTGGTGGAGGTGACGGTGTCGACCAGCGTCCGGTCACCGGTGTCGGGGTTGTTGACGGTGACCGAGTAGGTGACGGTCGCGGTCGCGCCGACCGCCAGATCCCCGCTCCAGGTCAGGGTGGAACCGGCGAAACCGGCCGTACCCGCGCTCGCGGCCACGTCCCCGTTGTAGACCGCGTCGTCCAGCACCCCCGCCAGCGCGTCGGTGAAGGACGCCCCCGCGTACGGGGTCTGGCCGGAGTTGGTGACCGTGACCGTGTAGCCGACCGTGCCGCCGGGGGTGGTGACCGAGGTGTCCGCGGTCTTGGTGATCGTCAGGCCGGGGACCAGCACGGTGAGCAGGGCCGTGCAGCGGGGGTCGGTGCCGCCGGAGGGGCAGTTGTTGCCGGGCGCGGCGGAGACCAGGGTGCCGGTGAGGGTCCTGTCGCCGACGGGCGGGTTCTTCACGGTCAGGGTGCCGGTGACCGTGACGACGCCGCCGACGGGGATGTTCCCCGTCCAGGTGATCGTGCTGGCGCCGAGCACCAGGGTTCCCGAGGACGCGGTCTGGTCCCCGTTGGGGATGGCGTCGTCGAGGGTGCCCGCGGTGGGGCTGGAGACGGTGATCCCCGTGTAGGGGGTCTGCCCGGTGTTGGTGAACGTGGCGTTGAGGCGCACCACGGAACCGGGTGTCGTGGTGGATCCGACGTAGCTCTGGGAGAGGACCAGCCGGGCGACCGGCACGGGAGCCGAGCACCGGGTGTCGGTGCTCCCGCTCCCGCAGTCACTGCCCGGCGTGGCCGAGACGACGGTACCGGTGAGCAGGGCGTCTCCGGTGTCGGGGTTGTTGACGGTCACCGAGTAGGTGACGGTCGCGGTCGCGCCGACCGCCAGATCCCCGGTCCAGGTCAGGTTCGGGCCGGCGAACGAGACACCGCCGGTCGTCGCGCTGCCGTCGGCGTTGTAGACCGCGTCGTCCAGCACCCCCGCCAGCGCGTCGGTGAACGTCGCCCCGGCGTACGGCGTCTGCCCCGAGTTGGTGACCAAGACCGTGTAGTGCACGGTCGATCCGGGCGCGGTGGCGGCGGTGTCCGCGGTCTTGACGATGGTCAGGGCCGGCACGAGGACGGCCACCGTCGTGGTGCACCGGGGATCGATGCCACCGGCCGGGCAGGTGCTGCCGGGGACTCCCGAGACCACCGTGTTGACCATCTGTTTGTCTCCGGGGTCGGGGGCGCGGACGGTCACCGAGTAGATGACCGTCGCGGTCGCGCCGACCGCCAGATCCCCGGTCCAGGTCAGGGTGGAACCGGCGAAACCGACCGTGCCCACGCTCGCGGTCGCGTCGGCGTTGTAGACCGCGTCGTCCAGCATCTCGGCCAGCCGGTCGGTGACGACGGCGCCGGTGTACGGTGTCTGCCCCGAGTTGGCGATGGTGAGCGAGTAGCCGACGGTGCCACCCGGCGTGGTCGTCTGGGTGTCCGCCGTCTTGGTGATGACCAGTGCGGGGACGAGCACGGTGACCCTGGTGTTGCAGGCGGAGGCCGTGCCGGCCGGCGGGCAGGTGCTGCCGGGGGCGGTGGAGGTGACGGAGGTGGTCAGGATCCTGTCACCGAGGTCGGGGTCGTGCACCGTGATCGAACCGATCACGGTGACCGACTGGCCGATCGCCAGATAGCCGGTCCACACCCCCCTGCCGTCGGCGGTCAGGGCGAGGTTGCCCGAGCTGGCCGTGAGGTTGCCGTTGTAGTTCGCGTCGTCGTTCACCCCGGCGCCGTCGATCGTGAAGTCCACCCCGGTGTAGGGGGTCTGCCCGGTGTTGGTCAGCGTGATGGTGTACGACACGACCCCGCCCGGTGTGGTGGTGGTCACGCCCGCGGTGTTGGTGATCGTCAACTGGGGGAGCAGGACGGTCACGGTACTGGCGCAGCGCGGGTCCGTGCCTCCGTCCGGGCAGGTGCTGCCGGGGGTGGCCGAGGAGACGGTGCCGGTCAGCGTCCGGTCACCGGTGTCGGGGTCCTTCACCGTGACCGAGTAGGTGACCGTCGCGGTCGCGCCGGCCGCGAGGTTCCCGATCCAGTTCAGGGCGGATCCGGTGAAGGACACGCTGCCGCTGGTCGCGCCGCCGTCGGCGTTGTAGACCGCGTCGTCCAGCACCCCGCCCAGCGCGTCGGTGAACGCCGCCCCGGCATACGGCGTCTGCCCCGAGTTGGTGACCGAGACCGTGTAGCGCACGGTCGATCCGGGCGTGGTGGTCGAGGTGTCGGCCGTCTTGGAGATCGTCAGCCCGGGGATCAGGACCGGGACGGTGGTGGTGCAGGCGGGGGCCGTACCGGTGGTCCGGCAGGTGCTTCCCGCCGCGGTGGAGGTGGCGGTGGCCGCCAGGAGCCTGTCACCGGGGTCGGGGCTGGTCACGGTGACCGAGCCTGTCACGGTGACCACCGCGCCCAGGGCCAGGTCACCGGTCCAGGTCAGGGTGCCGTTGGCGAAGGTGACGCCGCCCGATGTCGCGACCGCGTCGCCGTTGTAGGTCGCGTCGTCCAGCACACCCGCGAGGGAGAGGGTGAAGCCGGTCCCCGCGTAAGGTGTCTGGCCGGTGTTGGCCGCGGTGACCGTGTAGCGCACGGTCGATCCGGGGGTCGCGGTGGTGACGTCCGTACCGGTGGTGATCGTGAGCGCCGGGACCAGAACCGTGACGGAGGCGGTGCACGGCGCGCCGGGGTTCCCCGCCGGGCAGGTGCTGCCGGGGGTGGCCGAGGAGACGGTGCCGGTCAGCGTCCGGTCACCGGTGTCGGGGTCCTTCACCGTGACCGAGTAGGTGACCGTCGCGGTCGCGCCGGCCGCGAGGTTCCCGATCCAGTTCAGGGCGGATCCGGTGAAGGACACGCTGCCGCTGGTCGCGCCGCCGTCGGCGTTGTAGACCGCGTCGTCCAGCACCCCGCCCAGCGCGTCGGTGAACGCCGCCCCGGCATACGGCGTCTGCCCCGAGTTGGTGACCGAGACCGTGTAGCGCACGGTCGATCCGGGCGTGGTGGTCGAGGTGTCGGCGGTCTTGACGATGGAGAGCCCGGAGACGGTGACCGTTGCGGTGCAGCGGGGGTCGGCGCCGCCGGGCGGGCAGACGCTGCCGAGGGTCGAGGAGGTCACCGTGTTGGCCAGCGTCTTGTTACCGGTGCCGGAGCCGGCCACCGTGACGGAGTAGGTGACGGTGACGGTGGCACCGGCCGCGAGGTTCCCGCTCCAGGTCAGGGTGGGGGTGGTGAACGAGACCGTGCCCGCGGTCGCGGTGGCGTCCGCGTTGTAGGCGGCGTCGTCCAGCACGTCGGAGAGCGGGTCGGTCACCGTCACGCCGGTGAGCGCGCTCGATCCGGTGTTGCCGACGGTGACGGTGTAGGTGACCTTGCCGCCCGGCGTCGCGGCCGAGAGGTCGGCCGTTTTGACGATGACCAGGGGTCCCGCGATGACGGCGAGCGTCACCGCCCTGGTGGCCGTCTGGCCGACCGCGTCGATCACCTGAACCGTGAACGGGTAACCCCCCACGGTGGTGGGCGTGCCGGACAGCACCCCGGTGGCGGTGTTAAGGGTCAGACCCGGCGGCAGACTACCGGCCGTCACAGACCACGCGAACGGCCCCGTCCCCCCGGTCACCGTCAGCGGAACACTGTAGGCCACCCCCACCTGGGCCGCCGCGAGCGCGGGGAACGTCAGCGTCGGCTGCGCCGCGATCGTCAGGGCGACCGTCTTGACGGCGCTCTGGTTCTGGGCGTCGAGCACCTTCACCGTGAAGGTGTAGGCGCCCGCCGTGGTCGGCGTGCCGGACAGCACCCCGGTGGCGGCGTTGACGGTCAGACCCGGCGGCAGACTACCGGCCGTCACAGACCACGCGAACGGCCCCGTCCCCCCGGTCACCGTCAGCGGAACACTGTAGGCCACCCCCACCTCCCCCGCCGGCGGCGCGGGGAACGTCAGCGTCGGCTGCGCCGCGATCGTCAGGGTGACCGCCTGGGTCGCGCTCTGGCCGACGGCGTCGGTCACCTTCACGGTGAAGGTGTAGGTGCCCGCCGTGGTCGGCGTGCCGGACAGCACGCCCGTGGAGGCGTTGAGGGTCACTCCCGGAGGGAGCGTGCCGACGCTGACCGACCAGGTGAACGGCGACGTGCCACCCGTGACGGTCAGCGGGACGCTGTAGGCGGCTCCCACCTCCCCGCTCGGCGGCGCGGGGAAGGACAGGCTCGGCGAGGGGTTGGGGACGACGCTCGCGGAGAGGGCGGACGGCGGGCCGGATCCCGCCGCGTTCTGGGCGGTGACGGTGAACCGATAGGTGGCCCCGGGGGTGAGACCGGTGGCGGTCTGGGTGGTCCCGGTGCCGGTGAACGTCTGGGGCGCTTGCGCCACACCGTTGATGTACGGCGTCACGACGTAGCCGGTGATGGTGCTGCCGCCGTTGCCGGGGGCGGTCCAGGTGAGCGTCGCGGCGGAGTCGCCGGCACTGACCGCGGTGATGACGGGCTGGCCGGGGACGGTGTAGGGGACGACCGCCGCGGACGCCGGACTCGCCGATCCGGTGCCGAAGGCGTTCACCGCCGCCACGGTGAAGGTGTACGACACGGCGGGCGTGAGACCGGTCAGCGTCCTGGTGGTGGCCGAGGCGTCATAGGACACGGGGGTCTGGGCCACGCCGCCGATGTACGGGGTCACCACGTAGCCGGTGATGGTGCTGCCGTTGCCGCTCGGCGCCGTCCAGGTCACCGTGGCGCTGGTCACCCCGGCCGTGGCCGTGGGGGCGGCCGGGGCCGCGGGCGCGGCGGCGTAGACGTAGGTGGCGGCCGAGGCGAGCCCCTGGGTGACGACGGTGACCTTCACCGTCGCGGCGGTGGAGCGGGCGGGCATGGAGGAGATGCCGAGCGTGCCGTCGCCGTTGACGGTGAAGCAGCCGGCGGCGGGACCGGACGCGCAGGGCAGCAGGACCACGGGGGTGCCGGCCTGCTGCTCGGCGGTCGTGCCGATCTCGATGGCGGTCGCGCCCGCGATGTTCGCCCCGCTCACGACCACGGCGTTGCCGCCGGCGGTCGAGCCCAGGGTCGAGCTCAGCGTGATGCCGCTGGGCGCGGTGGGCAGCGTTCCCACAGTCGTGGCCGACGAGTAGCCGGGGTTGGCGTCGATGGACGACGCCGTGGCCACGGTCGTGCTCTGGACCAGCGCCGGTGTGACGGAGCCTCCGGTGACGACGCCCACCACGGTGAGCGAGGGTAACGTCGCCCCGGCCGCGAACGGGGTGTTGCCGTTGGTGCACGTTATGGACCGCCCGGACGGCGCCGCGCAGACCCATCCCGTGCCGTACGCCCCCACGGGCACCGTCCCGGCAGGCAGGGTCTGGGTGATGGAGACCGGGGAGGTCTCCGGCAGGCCCGCCGCGACACCGGCGACGACGTTGTAGGTCACGGGGTCACCCTGCTGCAGTGTCGCGGCGTTGTAGCTGGTCTGCGCGACGGTCAGCTGGGGGACGGCGCTGATGGTGGCCACCTCCGCCTCGTCGACCTCGTGGAAGTCGGTCAGGGCTCCGGTGGAGCCCACCCAGCCGAACACCAGCTGCCGGGGGATCCCGTTGCCGTTCAGCCAGCTCGACGGATAGAGGCCGGCGGGGACCGTGGGCAGCGTGCCGGTCAGCGTCCTGGTCGCGCCGCCCACCAGGGTGACCACCACCTTGTAGCCGCCTGCCGGGATCGTCATGCCGGCGGCGGTGGTGAGGACCGCGTTGGTGGGGTTGACGCCGACCTGGACCGGGACGGCCGTGCGGGCGGTCGCCCGCAGGGCGAGAGCGGTGGCGCTCGTCGAGGAGGCCGTGCTGTTGATCGCGCAGTAGCCGACGGTGCCGTTGCCGGGGCCGCGCACCACGACCTGGCCGGGCACCCGGACGCTGCCCGTCCCGATGTAGGCCGGGTTGGTGCAGCCGCTCCCCTGGTAGGTGGAGTTGCTGAAGTTTCCGTACACGTCGAGGCCGACGCCGAGATAGCCGTAGGCCATGCCGGAGAGGCTGCTGGTCGAGGAGTAACCGAGCCCGCCGCCCAGCTGGCCGATGTTGGCCGGCGACTGGGGGTTGGCCGGGTCGACCGCCGCCAGCACGAAGCCCAGACCGTCGGCGGCGGTCCCGCCGTACTGGTAGGTGCTGAACGTCACGTCGAGGCCCTGCGAGGTGGGCACGCTGGTGGCGCCGAAGACGCCGCCCGCCTTGCTGGCCGCCGCGTTCGTCAGGCGCAGCTTGCCCGAGCCCTGGCTGTCCAGGTTGCCGCTGCAACTGCGCAGTACACCGGTGGTGATGTTTCCGGAGGCGGTCAGACACGCGAAGTTCGTCGTGCTCGAACCGCTCGGCATCGCCGGCAGCACCACGCTGCCGGTGCCGTTCGCCGTGTTGTTGTGGAACGGCTGGTCGAACAGGACGGTACCGGCCGCGGAGGCGGGCGTGGGTGTCACCGTGACCGAGGTGCCGGTCAGCGCCGAGGCGGACAGGGCCAGCACGAGAGTCCTGGCGATCCCCCGCCCGCGCCGGAACATCGGTCCCCTGCGGCCGGGCGTGCGGCGGCGCGGCGGCGCGGATCGCTTTCCCCCGCGGGCGTCGTCAGTCATCGCCGCCCCCGTGGGCGGCACCCATCGCGCCGGCCACCGCGACGACACGGGCCCGATGGCCTCGGCGCACGGACCGGACGAGCAGGAGCGCCAGGGCGAGCGCGATGAGCGGGACGGCGAGGAGATGAGCGGGGAACACCACGATCGTCACCGTCAGGGCCCGGACCAGGCCGCCGGGGAGTGGCACCGAGACCGTAGCCCGGCAGACGCACATGGTCGGTGGATCCCATCGGGTGGTGACCTCGCGGGTCGCGCCGCGCGTCACGGTGAAGCCCGGGAACGGAACGTCGGCCCCGTTCACCCGGACGCTCAACCGGCCGGCGCCGAGGAAGTCCCGGTGCGCCGTCCCGGTGCTGCGGATCCCGGCGGTGATCGGCACGGGCCCGCCCACGGCGAACCCGGGCGCCCGTAGCGCCGTCACCTCCGCCGTGTCGTGGGCGTACCCGGGAACGCCGATGAACAGTGGCACGCCGACCCCCCGGTTGATCCTGATGGCGCCCTCCCGCGCGCCCGCGTCCACCGTGAAGACCAGGGCGACCTGGTGGTCACCGGGCTCCGGGGCGTCCGGCACGGCGATCCGGACCCTGACCCGCCGGGTCGCCCCGGGCGCCAGACGGAACTCCCCCGGGACCGCGGTGACCCAGGTGGACGCCGAGTAGGGCGCCCTCTCCCGGAGGACCACAGTGCCGCCCTTGTCCGTGGTGAAATCCGACTTCTCGACGTGGACGTCGATCGGGGCGTCGCCGCCGTTGGTGACCCGGAGGACCCGGGGGGCGCCAAGCTCTCCGGGAGGGACGACGAGCCGGGCCGGGGTCACCGACAGTGAGAAGCCCGGTCCGGAATCGGAGCCGGCCAGAACCCTCTGGACCACCGGAGCCGCTGAGGCCACCGGAACGGCCAGGACCACCGGAGCCGTCGCCCAGAGCGGGCCCATCGCGACCAGGCCGGATGCGGTCGCGACCGTGAACCGGCTGCGCTGGATCACCGTGAACGCCACGATATGGGGTCACGCCCTACAGGAGGACCACGTGGTGTCCGAGCGGCCGGACGGGCGCCCCTCGTGACGGACGGGCATGGGCATCCGGCCACCGACGAACCCGGCCTGGGAGGGGTACGGCTCCGCGCCGGAGGAGATCACGGCACCCGCCGTCATCGTGACGCCCGCCCCGGCCACGGGCCCGGCCCCGGCCACGGGCCGCCTGAGGCGTGGCCGCCGAATCTCCAAGGGTCCCAGCATTCGTTCCTCATTCACTCGCCGGTGGCATTCCTCCCGACAGGAGGGATCACTACAACCACTGAGAGTTTCTGATCAACTACTGAGAGTGTCAACGAATGCGGGGATTCGGCGTGGCGCCGGACAGGATGTTCCGGCTGTCCCGTCTTCTCCCCCGGCGCGCGGGGCACGCCGGGGGAGAAGACGAGCGTCGTCTCAGACGCAGGCCGTACGGACGACGTGGGCCAGCCGGTCCGCCATCTGCTCGGCCTGCTCCGCGGAGGAGGCCTCGACCATGACGCGGATCATGGGCTCGGTGCCGCTCGGCCGGATCAGCACCCGGCCGGTCTCCCCGAGCTCCGACTCCACCACGGCGACCGCCGCGGACAGCTCCGGAGCCGAGGCCTTCGCCCGGTCCACGTCCTTGACGTTGACCAGGACCTGCGGGAGCCGGGTCATCACCGAGGCGAGCTCCGCCAGCGGCCTGCCCTCCCGGGCGACGACCGCCAGCAGGTGGAGCGAGGTCAGCAGACCGTCCCCGGTGGTGGCGTGGTCGAGCATGAGGACGTGACCGGACTGCTCACCGCCGAGGTTGTGGCCGCCGGCCCTCATGGCCTCCAGCACGTAGCGGTCGCCCACGGCGGTCTCGATCACGTCGATGCCGGCGTTCCGCATCGCGATCTTGAAGCCCAGGTTGGACATGACCGTGGCGACCACTGTGTCGCCCGCCAGCCTCCCCTCGGCGTGCATGGCGGTGGCGAGCACAGCCATGATCTGGTCGCCGTCGATCACCTCGCCGGTGTGCGAGACCGCCAGGCAGCGGTCGGCGTCCCCGTCGTAGGCGATCCCGGCGTCCGCGCCGCGGGAGATCACGATCTGCTGGAGCCTGTCCAGATGGGTGGAGCCGCATCCGGCGTTGATGTTGAGTCCGTCGGGACGTGCCCCGACGGTCTCCACCCTGGCTCCGGCCCTCATCAACGCCTCGGGAGCCACCATGTGGGCGGCGCCGTTGGCGCAGTCGAGGACGATGTCCAGGCCCTCCAGGCGGCCGGAGACCGTGGACAGCACGTGGGACACGTAACGGTCGGCCTCGCCGTACGCCTCGCGCACGCGGCCGACCGAGGCGCCGACCGGGCGGTCCCACTCCTCGCCGAGCCGCCGCTCGATCTCGCCCTCCACCGTGTCGGGCAGCTTGTAGCCACCTTGGGTGAGGAACTTGATCCCGTTGTCCGGGGCGGGGTTGTGGGAGGCGGAGATCATCACGCCCATGTCGGCTCCGAGAGCCGTGGTCAGGTAAGCGACCGCCGGGGTGGGCAGCACGCCGAGCCGGAGAACGTCCACGCCGGACGACGCGAGGCCGGCGACCACGGCGGCCTCCAGGAATTCCCCTGAAGCCCGCGGGTCCCGGCCCACGACGGCGATCGGGCGGCCTCGCCGCCCGACGCCGGCGTTGAACGCCCCGGCGTCGCCGAGGACATGAGCCGCGGCCACGGACAGGTCCATGGCGAGCTCGGCCGTGAGGTCGCGACCGGCGACCCCACGTACCCCGTCGGTGCCGAACAGGCGCCCCAACTTAACGCTTGCTGTACTGCGGAGCCTTGCGGGCCTTCTTGAGGCCGTACTTCTTGCGCTCGGTGGCGCGGGCGTCACGGGTCAGGAAGCCGGCCTTCTTCAGCGGAGCGCGGTTGACCTCGACGTCCAGGGCGGTGAGCGCACGGGCGAGGCCCATCCGCAGAGCACCGGCCTGGCCGGTCACGCCGCCGCCGTCGATCCGGGCGATGACGTCGAACTGGTCCTCGGCGCCGAGCGTCACGAAGGGCTCGTTGACGATCTGCTGGTGGACCTTGTTCGGGAAGTAGACGTCCAGCGGACGGCCGTTGATCGTCCACTTGCCGGTGCCCGGCACGATGCGCACGCGGGCCACGGCCTCCTTGCGGCGGCCGGTGCCGTAGGAGTTGCCCGTCGTGATGGGCTTACGGACGGCGGCCTCGCCGCCGGCGGTGGTGGACTCGGAGGTGTACTCGGAGGGGAACTCCTCCGCGGAATAGGCTTCCTGCTCGCCCTCGACGGGCGTCTCGACACCGGTGGGCTCAGCCACGGTTCTCCTCTTACTTTCCTACTTGGCGTCGGCCGTCGGCCAACGCTACTGGCGATAAGCAGCTAGCGACTACTGGGCGATCTGGGTGAGCTGGAAGGGCACCGGCTGCTGGGCCTGGTGCGGGTGCTCGGAACCCGCGTAGACCTTGAGCTTCTTGATCATCTTCCGGCCGAGGGCGTTCTTGGGCAGCATGCCCTTGATCGCCTTCTCAACGGCGCGGTCGGGACGCTTGTCCATGAGCTCGCCGTAGGTCACCGAACGCAGACCACCGGGGTAGCCCGAGTGACGGTACGCCTTCTTCTGCTGGAGCTTGTTACCGGTCAGTGCGACCTTGTCGGCGTTGATGACGATGACGAAGTCACCGGTGTCGACGTGGTTGGCGAAGGTCGGCTTGTGCTTACCGCGAAGCAGGATCGCGACGTGGCTGGCAAGCCGGCCGAGCACGATGTCGGTGGCGTCGATGATGTGCCACTGACGCTCGACTTCGGCAGGCTTAGGTGTGTACGTGCGCACGGTCGTATGCCTTCTTTGCTCGCGTCTTCGGGGCCGCCGGAGATGACGGCAACGTGGTCGGTAGGTGCGGGCACACGACAGCCCGGACCTTCCGTCTCCCACGGTTCAGGAGATGACGCCGGACGCGCCGCGTATCGGTCCACGGAGGAGACCAATTCGCACACAACGAACTAGCAGGATACCGGCGGGGATGAGCACGGGTCAAAAAGACGGCACACTTCACCGGTGTCCCCGGACAGTCTACCCACGTCCGGGGAGTGCCCGGGGCCCGCCGCACCCCGGCCGGCCCCTCAGCCCTCACAGAACGGTTCCGACACGTTCTCGACATTCTCTTCTTCCTCGCCACAAACATCTCTATCTTTGGCAGCGGTATGTGGCAGTCCTCCAATCCTTGGCATACCCAGCGGACCAGCCTGCGCCGCATGGGGCTGTTCACGTGCCTGATGACGGTGCTGCTGCTCGGGTTCCTGATCGGCCGGGGGAGCCGCGACGAGGCGACACCCGACCAGATCTACCTGAACAACACCGGGCCCGCCAAACCCACCGCCACCCCCGGGGCCGAGTACGGCGGCGCCGACCGCCGCGCCCCGCTCGGCCGGGTCCTGCGCCCCACCGCGTCCCCCGTGGCACCTCGGGAGCAGCCCAGCCCACGCGCCAGCCGGTCCCCCCGCACCTCGGTCGAGGGCTACCAGGGCGACGACGAGTCCCGCCCCATCATCAGCGGCGGGCAGCGGGAGAACGCCGCCCCCTCCTATCCGCTCAGCGCGCTGGAGAACGAGGTCGTCCGGCTGGTCAACATCGAGCGCCGGCGGTCCGGGTGCGCGCCGTTCCGGATCGACCGTCGGCTGACCCGGTCGGCCAGGGAGCACTCCGCCGAGATGGCGCAGGAGGGTGTCTTCTCCCACAGCTCCCCCGACGGCGCGTCCCCCTGGGAGCGGATGGAGGCCGCCGGCTACCGCGACGGGGGCGCGGAGAACATCGGCCGGGGCTACACCTCGGCCACCGAGGCGGTGCGGAACTGGATGACCACCGGCAGCAATCGGAGCAATCTCCTCAACTGCCGGCTGACCACCACCGGCGTCGGGGTCGTGGACGGTCCCGGCGGCCCCTGGTGGACACAGGACTTCGGGTACTCCTGAGTGAATCGGCCGGTGATCAGGGTTAGTCTCTGCCCATGGGTTTTCCGGGGGAGCCGCCGCGCCGCCAGCCGTACGTCCAGCCGGAGGGACAGGTGCCGCCCGCGCAGGGCGAGCGCTGGTTCGAGTCGCCGCAGCCGGGCCACGCACCCGGACGCGCGCCCGAATCCACGGCCACCCCCGGACCGTCCGCTCCGCCGAGGCGCGCCCAGCCGCCGGAGCAGCCGCAGCAGGCGATGTGGAGCCCCTACGACGACGGCCCGCGCTCCCGGCGGCCGATCCTCATCGCGGTCGGCGCGCTCGGCGCGCTGGTCGCCGCGGGCGTCGGCCTGGCCATGCTCGCCGGCTCCGAGGAGCCTCCGGCGTCCGGTACGGCCAGCCCCCCGGCCAGCGCGTCCAGCGCCCCCGCCCCGCACACCCCCGGCGGCAAGTTCGGCTTCGCCGCCGCCCGTGCCACCGACCCTCACCCGCTCACGCTGAGCGAGCTGTTCAAACACAGGAAGGCGTCGTACGGCGGGCAGACCTACCTGATGACCACTCGCAGAACCGACAAGAAGTGCAAGGACGCCGTGGTGGGCGACAAGCTCCAGAAGGCGCTCACCGACGGCAAGTGCACCCAGATCCTGCGGGCCAGCTTCCGCGACGCCTCGGGGAAGATCATCGGCACCGTGGGCGTCGCCAACCTCAGGACGTCCGCGGCGGCGGCCAAGGTCGTCTCGGTCGGGGCCGGCAAGTCTCGGGAGGAGTACCTCAAGGCGCTCCCCGGTAAGGACACCGTCACCAAATTTCTCGGCACGGGTGAGGCGTTCGCGGGAGGGTGGCGGCACGGGCACTACGCGGTGATGGTCTGGTTCCAGTACAAGGACGGCCACCTGCCGAAGAAAGCCGAGGTCAAGCCGCTGAATCGGGCCGCCTTCGGTGCCGCCGACGCGACCGTCACGCCCGCTCTGGAGTCTCGATCGCTGACCGGCAAGCGCCCCTGACCAAAGGTTCAAGCAGTCGTTTTTCCCAATAAAACTGGCGGGCGATACGGCCAGGAACGCCCATACCCGCGTGCCGATCTCCGGCTGTCGCTACGCTTCCCCGTATGCGTGGCCAGGAATCCGGGTCCGAGCACGAGCGTGCAGCCGACGGTTCGGCCGTACCGGCGACGCCTCCGCCGAGTTTCGGCCAGCCATCGCCACACGTGCCACGGGCCGATCTCGCGGGTGACGACGCCCCCTCCTACGCCCCTCCGGCATGGCCGGAACAGGCATCGGGGACGGCCAGGGCGTGGACGGCCCCCGGTGACGACGGCTCCTCCTACGACTGGTTCTCCGACCCCGAGGACGACCTGCCCGCTCCATGGCCGGACACCCCCTACCACAGCCCGCGGCCGGACACCCGGCCCGGCGGGCGTTCAGACCCGCGTTCAGGCGCGCCCGAGGAACCTTCGGACCCGGGTTCAGGCACTCAACCCGGCGTGCGGCCCGTCCCGGGATCAACCCCTCGGCCGGGGGCGCGGTCCGGTCCGCAACCACCGCAGCCCCCGCCCCCTCCACCCGGCTTCCCGGTTCCCGCCCCGGCCCCGGGGTGGTCGGATGTCCCGCCTCCGTGGAACGGCGCACCGGGCGAGACGCCGCTGTCCACCGCGCCGATCGTGCCCGGAGCCCCGCCGTGGCAGCCGCCCCCCGCCTTCACGGCCGCGGCGGCGGGCATGCAGGTGTGGCCCTCCCCTGTCCCGGACGCGCACGGCACCCCGCGCCGGCCCGCGGCCACCGGGGAACCGATCTGGTCCGACCCCGAGGAGACGACGGGCCGACCGGCCGAGCCGGGCGACGTTCCCGTCTGGCCGCCCTCCGCGATCCCCCCTCACGACCCCGGCGCGGACACCGTCGGCGTCCGCACGGCCGGGCCCGCCGTACCCGGCCACCGGGAACCGGCGGATCCCGCGCCACCGCCCGGCCCCGCGGCCCAGCCCGCCGACCCCGCGGCCCAGCCCGCCGGAGCCGCGCGAGACCCCTCACCCGCACCGGAGCCGTCGCCACGGCCCCCCGCCCCTCTCCCCGCCCCCACCTCGGCCCCCGCCTTCGGGCCGCCGCTCCAACCGTCCATCCACCCCCCCGTTCCGGCCGCGCACGCCACCGAGCCGGGCGACCCCACGTCGCCCTCGGAGTCCGTGGAGTACGTGGAGTCCGTGGACCAGCCAACCCCTCCGGGAGGCATACCGGTGATCTCGCCGTCGTTCCCCCCCACCCCGACACCGCCGGCCTCGCCGCCCCCCACCTCCGGTGAGGTGGCGCTCCGCGGCGCGTTCACCCCGCCGTCGGCGGTCGTGGTCAAACCCCCCGCCGAACCGCCACCCCCGGTTCGCAGCCGGGGCGACATCATGCTGATCGCCACCGTGGTGACGCTGGTGATCAGTGGCATCGGCACCGGCGCCTTCTTCGCCTACGAGTCGTTCAGCGCCAAGAAGTCGGTCAGCGCGGCCGATCCGCCCTCCGGCTCCACCCCCTTCGACTCCGAGGGGGGTGTGACGAGCCCGATCGAGCCGGATCCGATCAACACCGAGGTACTCAACTCGGAGAGGACCGATCCGGGCAGGCTGACCGTGGCCGACGCCTTCGCCAAGAGGGTGACCCTGGCCGGGACCGTGTTCGTCCGGGTCAAGGCCGAGACCACCCAGAGATGCCAGGAGGCAGCGGCCGGCCAGTTCGCCGACACGTTGCGCAGCCAGGACTGCCGCCAGGTGCTACGGGCCACATACGTGGACGGCAGGAAGAAGTACGCCGTGACCACGGGGATCGCGGTGCTGCCCACCCGGGAGTCGGCGGTCGAGGTCGACCAGGCCAAGAACCTGAACAGCAACCTGTGGTTCCGCGGCCTGCCCGGGGCCTCGAACAGCGGAGCCGAGCGCGTTCACATGGCGGGCGGCTACGCGGCCGGGCTGCTCTGGGGCCGCTACATCGTGTTCAGCTACGCCACCTTCAGCGACGGCCACACCCCGACGGTGAAGGAGAAGGCGCTCGGAAGGGTCAGCGGCGCCTTCCGGGACGAGACCGCCAAGGTGGTGGAGCACCGCCTGACAGGCTGAGCGGGCGCCCGCCCGCCGGGCACACCCCCCGGGGGTTTCCCCGGGCGCGGCCCGCTCGGGGCGCAGGGCGGTCTCAGGCGCCGAGGGTACGGACCCGGCGGGTCTCGGCGGCCCGCCTGGCCAGCTCCCCCGCGTCCGGGTAGCGCACCTCCTCCAGGCAGAGGCCGTGCGCCGGTGCCACGTGCACCCCGGAGTCCCGTACGGCCCGCGTCAGCACCTGGCCGGGCCAGGCGGCCGGCAGGCGTCCCTCTCCCACCGGGAGCAGCGACCCGACGAGCGCCCGGACCATCGAATGGCAGAAGGCGTCGGCCACCACCGTCGCGACCAGGAGGTCGTCCCGCCGGACCCAGTCGAGCCGCTGGAGTTCGCGGATCGTGGTCGCGCCCTCGCGTTTCCTGCAGAAGGCGGCGAAGTCGTGCTCGCCCAGCAGGGCGGCGGCCGCCGCGTTCAGCCGGTCGGCGTCGAGGGGGCGGGGGTGCCAGACGACCTCGTGGCGGCGGAGCGGGTCGCCGCCGCCGGGGGCGTCGCAGATCCGGTAGGCGTAACGCCGTGACATCGCGGAGAACCGGGCGTCGAAGCCCTCGGGGGCCCTGGTGACACCGTGGACCCGGACATCGGACGGCAGAAGACCCGACAGTCTCCTGACGAGCAGAGGAAGGCGCTCGTCGACGCCCTCGGGGGTGGTGGGGTCGGCGAGGCCGTCGCCGGCGGGCGCCCCCCGCCGCTGCCGCCACTCCAGCGCGCCCAGCGCGCCGGTCTCCAGGTCGACGTGGGCCACCTGGCCTCGGGCGTGGACCCCGGCGTCGGTCCGCCCGGCCACGGTCAACGTCGGCGGCTCGGGAAACCTGAGGATCCTGCCGAACGCCTCCTCGATCTCGCCCTGGACCGTCCGCCGGGCCGGTTGCTTGGCCCAGCCGGAGAAGCCGGTGCCGTCATAGGCGAGATCCAGGCGCAGCCGTACCACGATGTTCCTTTCGGAGAACGTAAAACGGGTCCGGCGTCTCCCCCTAGGGGATGCCGGACCCGTTCACAGAGCCTGAAAAATCAGGCGTTGTCCTTCTTGGCCTCGGTCTCCTCGGCCGGAGTCTCGGCGGCCTCCGGCTCCTCGGCGGCCTCGGCCTTGGTCTCCTCGACGGGAGCCTCGGTGACCTTCGGCTCCTTCTTGGCCGCGGCCGGGGCCTGGCTGCCGACGCGGACCGTGTTCAGCGGCTCGGCCACCAGCTCGATGACGGCCATGGGGGCGGCGTCGCCCTTACGGAGGCCGATCTTCGTGATGCGGGTGTAGCCACCGGGGCGCTCGGCGAAGGTCGGCGCGATCTCGGTGAAGAGGTGGTGGACGACGCTCTTGTCACGGACGACCCTCAGCACCTGGCGACGGTTGTGCATGTCGCCCTTCTTCGCCTTGGTGATCAGCCTCTCCGCCAGCGGACGGAGGCGCTTGGCCTTCGTCTCGGTGGTCTTGATCCGGCCGTGCTGGAACAGCTGGGTGGCGAGGTTCGCCAGAATCAGCCGCTCGTGAGCCGGGCTGCCGCCGAGACGGGCACCCTTGGTAGGCCTGGGCATTTCGTTCTCCTTGAGAGTTAACCCGCCGCGGCCGTACGAGGTACCGCGGTCGGGCCGGGGATCCGCGGACCCCCGTCAGTAGTAGAAAATCAGTACTGCTCGGTCTCGGCGTACGCGCTGTCGTCGTCGTCGTAGCCGCCGCCGGCCACCGCGCTGGGGTCGAACCCGGGCGGGGAGTCCTTCAGCGCGAGCGTCATCTCGTGCAGCTTCTGCTTGACCTCTTCTATGGACTTCGCGCCGAAGTTCCTTATGTCGAGGAGGTCCTGCTCGCTGCGGGCGACGAGTTCACCCACGGTGTGGATGCCCTCGCGCTTGAGGCAGTTGTAGGAGCGGACGGTGAGGTTCAGCTCCTCGATCGGCAGCGCCAGGTCGGCGGCCAGGGCCGCGTCCGTCGGCGACGGGCCGATGTCGATGCCCTCGGCCTCGACGTTGAGCTCGCGGGCGAGACCGAACAGCTCGACCAGGGTCTTACCGGCCGAGGCCACCGCGTCGCGGGGCTTCATGCACGGCTTGGTCTCGACGTCCAGGATCAGACGGTCGAAGTCGGTGCGCTGCTCGACACGGGTCGCCTCGACCTTGTAGGTGACCTTGAGGACCGGCGAGTAGATGGAGTCGATCGGGATGCGGCCGATCTCCTGGCCGGGCTGCTTGTTCTGCGCGGCGGAGACGTAGCCGCGACCGCGCTCGACGGTCAGCTCCATCTCCAGCTTCGCCTTGCCGTTCAGCGTGGCGATGCGCAGCTCGGGGTTGTGCACCTCGACACCGGCCGGGGGCGCGATGTCGGCGGCGGTGACGTCACCGGGGCCCTGCTTGCGCAGGTACATGACCACCGGCTCGTCGTGCTCCGAGGAGACGACCAGTTCCTTGAGGTTCAGGATGATGTCGGTGACATCCTCCTTGACACCCGGCACGGTGGAGAACTCGTGCAGCACGCCCTCGATGCGGATGCTGGTCACGGCCGCACCCGGGATGGACGACAGCAGGGTGCGCCGGAGCGAGTTGCCGATGGTGTAGCCGAAACCCGGCTCCAGCGGCTCGATGATGAACTTGGACCTGGTCTCCTCAAGGGCTTCCTCAAGAAGGGTCGGTCGCTGAGCGATCAGCATGTGGGATCTCCCCCTGAATGGCGACGCCCGCTATTTGACGTCGCTCGTACAACAGCATAGGTGCCGTACGGCGAACCGCACGGCACCTGGCAGGAGCCGCTACTTGGAGTAGAGCTCGACGATCAGCTGTTCCTGGACCTGGGTGTCAATCTGCTGACGGACCGGGAGCTGGTGCACCAGGACGCGGAGCGCGTCCGGGACGACGCCCAGCCACGCCGGGTACGTCTTGTCACCGGCGGTGGCGCGGGCGACCTCGTAGGGCAGAAGGTTGCGCGACTTCTCACGGACCTCGACGATGTCGTGCTCACGCACGCGGTACGACGGGATGTCGACCTTCTTGCCGTTCACCAGGATGTGGCCGTGCCGGACCTGCTGACGGGCCGCGTCGCGGGACTCGGCGAAACCGGCGCGGTAGACCACGTTGTCGAGACGGCTCTCCAGGATCTGGAGAAGGTTCTCGCCGGTCTTGCCGGTCTTGCGGTTGGCTTCCTCGTAGTAGTTGTGGAACTGCTTCTCAAGGACGCCGTAGATGCGACGGGTCTTCTGCTTCTCGCGGAGCTGGAGCTGGTACTCAGACTCCTTGGGCCGGCCGCGGCCGTGCTCACCCGGCGGGTAAGGACGGATCTCGATGGGGCATTTCGCGGACTCGCACTTCTTGCCCTTGAGGAAGAGCTTGGTCTTCTCCCTACGGCAGAGCTTGCAGTCCGCACCCGTGTAACGAGCCATTTTCTATCTTCTCCTGGGCGTCAGACGCGACGGCGCTTGGGCGGACGGCAACCGTTGTGCGGAACGGGGGTGACGTCTTGGATGGAACCGACCTCAAGGCCGGTCGCCTGCAGCGAACGGATCGCGGTCTCACGGCCGGAACCGGGGCCCTTGACGAAGACGTCGACCTTGCGCATGCCGTGCTCCATGGCCCGGCGCGCGGCGTTCTCGGCGGCCATCTGCGCGGCGAACGGGGTGGACTTACGGGAGCCCTTGAACCCGACGTGGCCGGCGCTGGCCCAGGAGATCACGTTCCCGCTCGGGTCGGTGATCGAAACGATGGTGTTGTTGAACGTGCTCTTGATGTGGGCGTGCCCGTGAGCGACGTTCTTCTTTTCCTTGCGGCGCACCTTCTTCGGGGCACCCTGACGGCTCTTAGGAGGCATTCTTTGCCTTCACTCCTGAGGTCTTCGGTCCTGCGGCTACGCGGACTACTTCTTACCGGGCTTCTTCTTGCCGGCCACGGTCTTCTTCTTGCCCTTACGGGTGCGTGCGTTGGTCTGCGTGCGCTGACCGTGCACCGGAAGGCCACGGCGGTGCCGGATGCCCTGGTAGCACTGAATCTCGATCTTGCGACGGATGTCGGCCTGAACTTCGCGGCGGAGGTCACCCTCGATCTTGAAGTTCGCCTCGATGTAGTCGCGCAGCGGCACGAGCTCTTCGTCGGTGAGCTGGTGAACCCGGAGGTCTCCGCTCACGCCGGTGGCCTTGAGGGTTTCGAGCGCGCGAGTGCGACCGATCCCGAAAATGTAGGTGAGAGCGATCTCCAGCCGCTTGTCGCGGGGGAGGTCGACGCCAACCAGGCGAGCCATGGTCGGGCATTCTCCTTCGTTGTGGCGGAGGTCCTGCGCCTCACCTCCCCTCCCCATGCCCGGGGTGAGGGCCCCGGCCTCCGACCGGGGGTCTCCTGCGGGGTACGGCCGTGGCCGCCTGCGCAGGTGTGAAACGCGATTACTTTGTGGCCCCACATGGGTCGAGTCCGCCACTGATGAGCGGACTCCATGGGGACCTGTTGGCTGCGACTAGCCCTGACGCTGCTTGTGGCGCAGGTTGTCGCAGATCACCATGACACGACCGTGCCGGCGGATCACCTTGCACTTGTCGCAGATCTTCTTGACGCTCGGCTTGACCTTCATAGTCCCTTGTTCGTCCCTCAGACGCTTACTTGTATCGGTAGACGATCCGCCCACGACTGAGGTCGTAGGGGCTCAGTTCGACGACAACCCTGTCGTCAGGAAGGATCCGGATGTAGTGCATCCGCATCCGCCCGCTGATGTGGGCCAGGACCTTATGGCCGTTGTCGAGCTGCACCCGGAACATCGCGTTCGGGAGCGACTCAACCACAGTGCCCTCGATCTCGATGGCGCCGTCCTTCTTGGCCATGTCCCTCGCGTTTCACTGATCGGTCGTCTGAGGCTTCGGAACACTAAGCAGCCGCGACCCAGCGCTTCGATGAGAGCGGCGGTTGCGACACCGCCGACGCGCAATGGGCCATAGTGAACCGAAAAAGGAGTGTACGGCACCAGGCGAGGAAATACGAAGCAGACGGCCGGTGCCTTGACACAACCGCTATTCAGGATACCGCAGATCTGAGGTGAGATATGCCGCACGGTACACCGCGTGGACGATCACGTTGTCGGCATAGGAGCGTCTTGCCTGGTCGAAGGCGCCGCCGCAGGTGACAAGCCTGAGCCGCCTGCCGCCCGTCGACCCGTACACCCGGTCGGCGGGAAACCGGCTCTTGGGGGCCTGCTCCAGCCGTTCCACCGCGAAGACCGCCACGGTGCCGTCCCCGCGCGCCACCCCGATCGAGTCCCCGGACCTCAGCTCACCGAGCCGGGCGAACACCGCGGGCCCGGTCCTGGTGTCGAGGTGGCCGACGATGACCGCGGAGCCGGGCTCTCCCGGCGTCGGGCCCTCGCCGTACCAGCCCGCGGCGTCGGCGTGGTCGAGCGGCGGCACGGCCAGCCGGCCGCCGCCGTCCACTCCGAGCACCACCAGCGGGGCGTTCACCCCGATCCTCGGGATCATGACGCGGGTCGGCTCGGCGCGGCCCGGCAGCCGGGTGAGCGGCGTCGGCCAGCCGGGGCCGCCGAACCCGGTCCACCCCGGTGACGCGTCCACCCGGACGCCCACCGGCCACCGCGCCCCGTCGCCGGGCACGGCTCCGCCACACCCGGTCATCAGGATGAGGCCCGCCAGCGCGCAGGCGAGGGGGATGGATCCGTGCCCGCCCGGAGCGCGGTCCCGCCGATGACCCGCGTAAGCAGTCCCGGACGGGCACGGAAGTCTAGTGATCGCTCCTTCTGCGGTGTCCGCGCGCCAGCGCGAGACCCGCCCCCAGAACCGTCACGACCATGACGAGCGCCCCGAAGAGCCAGGCCGTGCGCGCGGGGCTGTCGGAGACCGTCATGGCGAGGCCGCCCCCGCCGGTGTCGGGGGCGGCGGTGGGGTGCAGGTCGTCCACGACGAAGGTGCCGTTGTACGGCCCGCCCCTGACGCAGCGGACGGTGATGGCGTAGGTTCCGGGCGCGGCGTGCGAGCTGATGCGGGCGGTGCCCCGCATCGTCTCGGCGCCCTCCCTGAGCCGTGCCGAGGTGGCGTGGAACGCGGCCGAGTAGGCGGTCGCCGGAGCGACACACGAATTCGCCGAGATGCTCACAAGCTGCCCGGGACGGACCGTGGACGGCGTGACCCGCACATCGCCGGCCCCGCCACCGGTCCCGGTGGCGCCGGCGACCCCGGCCGTACCGCCCACGAACACGGAGAACACGGCGACACCCGCCGCCGCCGCGCCCGTCACGGCCCTGCCCGACGCCACCGGGTCTCGCCTGAGGCCCATCCCCCACCTCCACCTCACGGCGTGCCCCGACAACGATCACCTACCCTGCCTCACCTGCCCCAACTGCCCCTGGCGGTAAAGTTCTGACAGAACGCGAAAAGCCCTCCGATGACCTGATCATCGGAGGGCTTGCCGACGTTGTCAGTGTTGGCGGCCCGGCCGGCGCCGGTGGGCGGCGCGCGCCCCGGTGAAGATCCGTGATCACCGCATCAGAAGGCGTCACCCCAGCCGCCGCAGTCGTCGAAGCGGTTGCCGCCCTCGCAGACCCGGACCTTGAAGTCGTCGAAGCCGTCGTCCTTGCTGAAACCGCCGAACCTGTCGAAGTGCCGGCCGCCGGAGGTCTTGTAGTACTTGACGTGGCTGCCGGAGTCGTCATGCCACTTGAACCACACGTAGCTGGACTCGCGGTCGTGGTCCCGGTCGGACAGGTCGCCGAAGAACCAGTAGTGGCCGCTCTCCTTGTACCAGTACCCCTTGAACAGGGACCGGTGACCGGAGTCCTCGCCACCGCCGAAGCGCGAGTAGTAAGGGCCGAAGAAGTGTTTGCCCGGAGCCTGCGCCGACTGGGCGGCGGCCGTGCCGGCGGTCGCGGCCTGGGCGGGCGCCGCGGCCAGGCCCGCGGCGAGGAAACCGACGAGGGCGGTGCCGACGACAAGGGTGGGGATCTTTCGCATGTCTTCCTCCGGTGAGGGGTGCCGCTCTTCCGAACACCGCCCACACTAGGAAGCCCTCTCGCCCCGGTCTGCGGAGGAATACGCACTCACCCCGCAGAGTGGACTATTACCGCTTCGCCTTGCCGTCCGGGTCGGCGAAGAACGTGCTGAGCAGCAGCACCACCCCCCACGGCCCCATCACCCAGAGCGGCCACGGATAGGGGAAGTCGAGGCCGTTGGTCACGCCGAGGATGAACCAGATCGTCCAGTTGACACCGCTGGCCACCGCCCAGGTGGCCCAGAGCGCCTTGACGCCCTTGTGCCGCGCCTCACTCCGCCGCTCCGGGTGGTTCTGGGAGGTCGCGGGGAGTCGTCGCAGGTCGACGTCGGGAAGGTCGGAGGTGAGCGTGGCGAGCTCGCCGTACGTCTTGCTGGTGTAGAGCCGCTCCAGCCGCTCGTCGAACTCCTCGCCGGTGAGCCGGCCCTGGGCATAGTGCTCGCGCAGCACGGTGGCGACCTTGTCCCGGTCTCCATCCGAGGCTCGCATCTCCGGACCAGGCACCATCGTCGACCACATCCACTCGTGAACGGGCAGGTCAGCTACCCGTATCTCCCAACAGTCCGGTAAGCCGCTCTTTACCTCCGTCAAGGGCGGTCAGTACCCAAGGTCCATTATGTGTCACGGCGACGCTGTGCTCGAAGTGCGCGGACGCTTTGCCGTCCACGGTGACAACGGTCCAGTCGTCGGCCAGCACCTTGGTCCGGTCGGTGCCGAGGTTGACCATCGGCTCGACCGCGAAGCACATGCCCGGCTCGAAGCGCGGCCCCCTGCCCGGCTTGCCGTGGTTGGCGACCCAGGGGTCCATGTGCATCTCGGTGCCGATGCCGTGCCCGCCGTACTCCTGGGGGATGCCGTAGCGGCCCTGGGAGCGGACGTATCTCTCCACCTCGTGGCCGATGTCGGACAGGTGGCGGCCCACGGTGAGCGCGGCGATCCCCCGCCACATGGCCTCCTCGGTGACCCGCATCAGCTCGGTCAGCCCGGGGCTCACCTCGCCGACCGGGACGGTGATGGCCGAGTCGCCGTGCCAGCCGTCCAGGATGGCGCCGCAGTCGATGGAGATGACGTCGCCCTCCCGCAGCGCACGCCGGCTGCTCGGAATGCCGTGAACGACCTCGTGGTTCACCGACGCGCAGATCGTGGCCGGGAAACCCTGGTAACCCTTGAAGGAGGGAACGGCGCCCTCACCCCGGATGGCCTTCTCCGCGATCCCGTCGAGATCCAGGGGTGTCATCCCCGGCTGGACGCTCTCGCGGAGCAGCTGCAGGGTCCGGCCGACCACCAGGCCCGCCGCCCGCATCCTCTCCAGTTGCTCGGGCGTCTTTATCTGGATTCCGTGCCTGTTCTTTTTGAACACGTGCTCCCCCCCTGGGGTGATTCAACGGACAATTCGGGAGCCCAATTCCCCCAATTGTGCCCTAAACGACAGCACGCCATCCATGAGACGTCATGGATGGCGTGCTAGAGAGACGCAGCTAACCCGCGAAGGGGCTCAGAGCCTCCATCGCGCGCTGGGTGACCTCTTCCACCGGACCGGTCGCGTCCACCCCGACCAGGATGCCCTCGTCGGCGTAGAAGGAGACGAGCGGGGCGGTCTGCTCCTGGTAGACCTCCAGCCGGTGCCGGACGGTCCGTTCCTTGTCGTCGTCGCGCTGGTAGAGCCGCCCGCCGCAGGCGTCGCAGATGTCGTCCTTCTTGTCGTCGAAGTCGACGTGCCAGATACGCCCGCACTGGCTGCAGGTCCGGCGCCCGGCCAGCCGGCGCACGACCTCCTCGTCGTCCACCACGAGCTCCAGGACGAGGTCCAGGCCGACCCCGAACTCGGCGAGCATCTTCTTCAGGATCTCGGCCTGGGGCACGTTCCTGGGGAAGCCGTCGAGCAGGAAGCCGTCGAGCGCGTCACACTCGGAGAGGCGGTCTCGCACCATCGCGATGGTCACCTTGTCGGGTACAAGGTCGCCACGGTCCATGTACTCCTTGGCAAGTCTGCCGAGTTCCGTGCCACCCGAGACATTGGCGCGGAAGATGTCACCTGTCGAAATCTTCGGGATGGACAGGTTCGATGCGATGAACTGGGCCTGCGTCCCCTTACCCGCTCCGGGGGGCCCGACCAGGACAAGGCGCACTATTTCAGGAAACCTTCATAGTTGCGCTGCTGGAGCTGGCTCTCGATCTGCTTCACGGTGTCCAGGCCGACACCAACCATGATCAGAATGCTCGTCCCTCCGAACGGGAAGTTCTGGCTCGCACCGACGAGGGCTAGAGCGACGATCGGCACCATGGAGATCAGGCCCAGATAGAGCGCACCAGGAGCGGTGAGTCGCGTGAGCACGTAGTTCAGGTACTCAGCCGTCGGCCGGCCCGGGCGGATACCCGGGATGAACCCACCGTACTTCTTCATGTTGTCGGCGACTTCAACGGGGTTGAAGGTAATGGACACATAGAAGTAGGTGAAGAAGACGATCAGCAGGAAGAAGGTCAGCATGTAAGCCGGGGTGTCGCCCGAGACCAGGTTCTGGTTGATCCACTGGACGACGGCGTTCGGCTCCTCCTGGGAGTTGGTGAAGAGCGTGGTGACCAACTGCGGGAGGTAGAGCAGCGAGGAGGCGAAGATGACGGGGATGATGCCCGCCTGGTTCACCTTCAGCGGGATGTAGGTCGAGGTCCCGCCGTACATCCGGCGCCCCACCAGGCGCTTGGCGTACTGCACCGGAATCCGGCGCTGGGCCTGCTCGACCATGACCACCAGGCCGATCATCGCGATGCCTGTGACGATCACCACGCTGAAGACGAAGAGGCCCTTGGTGCGGGCGATGGTCATCAATTCGACCGGGAAGACCGCGATGACCTGGGTGAAGATCAGAATGGACATGCCGTTGCCGACGCCTCGGTCGGTGACGAGCTCACCCAGCCACATGATGACCGCGGTACCGGCGGTCATGGTGAGCACCATCGTGAGGATGGCGAAGATGTTGTCCTTGTCCAGCAGGATGTCCTCGCGGCACTGCGGGAACAGCTGCCCGCTGCGCGCGAGGGCGATGAAGGCGGTTGATTGGAGAACCGCAAGGCCGATGGTCAGATAACGCGTATACTGTGTGATCTTGGTCTGGCCGGCCTGGCCCTCCTTCTTGAGGGCCTCCAGACGGGGGATCACCACGACCAGAAGCTGAAGGATGATGCTTGCGGTGATGTACGGCATGATGCCGAGGGCGAACACCGACAGCTTCAGCAGCGCGCCACCGCTGAACAACTGCACCATTCCATAGATGTTGCCCGCGTCTCCGGCCTTCGCCTGGTTGAGACAGCGGCTGATGTTCTCCGTATGCACGCCCGGAGTCGGAAGAACCGAACCGAGTCGGAACAGCGCGATGATGCCCAGGGTGAAGAGCAACTTCTTGCGCAGGTCCGGCGTACGGAACGCTCGGGTAAACGCGGTCAGCACGGTCCCTCCTGCGCGCCTAAAAGGCGAGGTCGGTCAGCGATGGTGCGGGGGTGTTCCATCTTTGCCACATCAAGTCAACGAGCTCGTGGAAACGAGTTGAGTCTTGCTGTCCAGCGAACTCTAACGCACTACGGGCGCGGGGGCCCATAATGAGCCCCCGCGCCGCGTATTCATGCCTACAGCTTCATCTACAGCTCGGAGACGGAGCCCCCGGCAGCGGCGATCTTCTCCTTGGCACTGGCGGAGAAGGCGTGCGCCCGCACGTTCAACGCCACAGAGAGATCACCGGTTCCCAGGACCTTCACCAGCTGATTCTTACGGACCGCGCCCTTGGCGACCAGCGCCTCGACGGTGACGTCGCCACCCTCGGGGAACAGCTCGCCGAGCCTGTCCAGGTTGACGACCTGGTAGGTCGTCTTGAAAAGGGCGTTGGAGAAGCCCTTCATCTTGGGCAGGCGGCGCTGGAGCGGAACCTGGCCACCCTCGAAACCGAGGGGAACCTTGTTCCTGGCCCTCGTGCCCTTGGTACCGCGACCGGAACTCTTGCCCTTGGACGCCTCGCCACGACCCTTGCGGACCTTGGACTTGTTGGCGCCGGGGGCCGGACGCAGGTGGTGGATACGGAGCGGAGTGTTCTCTGCCATGTCAGTCGACCTCTTCCACGGTGACGAGGTGCGTCACCACGGAGACCATGCCGCGGATCTCCGGGCGGTCCTCCTTGACGACGACGTCGCCGATTCGCTTCAGACCGAGCGAACGCAGCGAGTCACGCTGGTTCTGCTTGCCGCCGATCTTGGAGCGGACCTGCGTGATCTTCAGGCGTGCCATCGGTTCAGCTCACCGCCTTGGCTGCCGCGGCCTCGGCGAGGCCCTCGGCGCGAGCCTTGAGCATCGCCTTGGGGGCGACGTCCTCGATCGGCAGGCCACGGCGGGCCGCGATCTCCTCGGGGCGGCTGAGGCCCTTCAGAGCGGCCACGGTGGCGTGCACGATGTTGATCGGGTTGTCCGAGCCAAGCGACTTGGACAGGACGTCGTGGATGCCGGCGCACTCCAGGACGGCGCGCACCGGGCCACCGGCGATGACGCCGGTACCGGGCGAGGCCGGACGGAGGAAGACGACACCCGCGGCCTCTTCACCCTGCACGATGTGCGGGATGGTGCCCTGGATGCGGGGCACCCTGAAGAAGTGCTTCTTGGCCTCTTCGACGCCCTTGGCGATGGCGGCCGGAACTTCCTTGGCCTTGCCGTAGCCGACGCCGACCATGCCGTTGCCGTCACCGACGATGACGAGGGCGGTGAAGCTGAAGCGACGACCACCCTTCACGACCTTGGCCACTCGATTGATCTTTACGACGCGCTCGATGTACGAGACGCCCTTGTCGGCGTTGCCACCGCGGCGATCGTCACGACGACCATCACGCCGCTCGCCACCGGCGGCGCCACCGCGACGCGGAGCTCCAGCCATCAGTGGTTCCTCTTCTCGTTGCTCTTGTTAGAACGGGCCATCAGAACTCCAGCCCGCCTTCACGGGCACTGTCCGCGAGAGCGGCCAGGCGGCCCGCGTAACGGTTTCCACCACGGTCGAACACGACCGCGGTGATCCCGGCGGCCTTGGCCCGCTGAGCGAGAAGCTCGCCGACCTGCTTCGCCTTGTCGGTCTTGGCGCCCGGCGCCGTGCGCAGGGAGGCGTCCATGGTGGAGGCGCTCACCAGCGTGTGACCCTGGGAGTCGTCGACGATCTGCACGAACAGGTGTCGCGTGGAACGATTGACGACCAGGCGCGGACGCTGGGCCGTACCGACCACCTTCTTGCGGACTCGGCCGTGGCGGCGGGCCCGCGAGACGGCGCGGGCGGCCGTGTGCTTGCCGAACGCAGTCTTGCCAGCCATGCCTACTTACCAGCCTTTCCGACCTTGCGGCGGATAACCTCGCCCTGGTAACGCACGCCCTTGCCCTTGTAGGGGTCGGGCTTGCGCAACTTACGGATGTTCGCGGCGATCTCGCCGACCTTCTGCTTGTCGATGCCGTCCACATGGAACAGGGTCGGCTTCTCCACGCGGAAGGAGACACCCTCGGGGGCGTCCACGATCACCGGGTGGCTGAAGCCGAGAGCGAACTCAAGCTGAGTCGGGCTCTTGGCCTGCACACGGTAACCGACACCCACGATCTCCAGGGTCTTGGAGTATCCCTGGGTCACACCGGTCACCATGTTGGCGATCAGCGTGCGGGACAGCCCGTGCAGCGCACGGACCTTGTTCTCGTCGTTGGGGCGCGTGACGGTTACCACACCGTCGTCACCCTTGGCGACGTCGATCGGCTCAGCGATCTTCTGAAAGAGGGTGCCCTTGGGACCCTTGACCGTGACGTCCCGGCCGTCGATGGCGACGTCCACGCCGTTCGGTACAGGGATGGGCAGCCGTCCGATTCTCGACATGCTGTGATTTCTCCCTTCTACCAAACGAAGGCGAGGACTTCCCCGCCCACTCCACGCTTGCCGGCCTGCTTGTCGGTCATGAGTCCACCGGACGTCGAGATGATCGCGACGCCCAGTCCACCCAGGACCCGGGGCAGGTTGTCCTTCTTCGCATAGACCCGCAGACCGGGCTTGGAAACCCGGCGCAGGCCAGAGAGCGACCGCTCACGGCTCGGCCCGAACTTGAGCTCCACCACGAGGTTCTTTCCGACCTTGGCGTCCTCGACGCTCCAGGCCTGGATGTAACCCTCCTGCTGGAGGATCTCGGCGATGTGCGCCTTGATCTTCGAGTACGGCATCGCCACGGTGTCGTGGTACGCCGAGTTCGCGTTTCGCAGACGCGTCAGCATGTCTGCGATCGGGTCGGTCATCGTCATGGCCGGTGGCCTTCCTCACCGCGGTTTCCGCAAGGGACCTTCGGTGCGGTCATGGGCGCTTGAGGCAGCGCCCGGTGAATACGACTTCTCTATGGGGCTGGTACCGCGCGGCCCGCGGTGCTCGCGGGCCGCGCGGTCGTACTACCAGCTCGACTTGGTGATGCCGGGCAGCTCGCCCCGGTGCGCCATCTCACGGAAGCAGATGCGGCACAGGCCGAACTTCCGGTAGACGGCGCGGGGACGACCACAGCGCGAGCACCGAGTGTACGCCCGGACCTCGAACTTGGCCTTGCGAGCAGCCTTGACCTTGAGCGACGTCTTCGCCATGATCAGGCCTCCTTGAAGGGGAATCCGAGAAGCTTGAGCAGCGCCCGGCCCTGGTCGTCGGTCTTAGCGGTGGTCACGACCGTGATGTCCATGCCACGCTGGCGGTCGACCTTGTCCTGGTCGATCTCGTGGAACATGACCTGCTCGGTGAGACCGAAGGTGTAGTTGCCGTTGCCGTCGAACTGCTTGGGCGACAGACCGCGGAAGTCACGGATGCGGGGCAGCGCCAGCGAGAGCAGCCGGTCGAGGAACTCCCACATGCGGTCACCGCGGAGCGTGACGTGGGCGCCGATCGGCATGCCCTCGCGCAGCTTGAACTGGGCGATGGACTTGCGTGCCCGGACGACCGCCGGCTTCTGACCGGTGATCGCGGTGAGGTCACGGACCGCGCCGTCGATGAGCTTCGAGTCGCGCGCGGCCTCGCCGACACCCATGTTCACCTTGATCTTGGTGATCGTGGGCACCAGCATGATGTTCTCGAACCCGAACTGCTCGTTCAGCTTCGCGATGATCTCTTCGCGGTAGCGCTGCTTGAGGCGCGGAACGGGACGGCCGACCTCGACGGTCTCTGTGGTGTTCGCGGTCATCAGTTGTCCTCACCCGACTCGTCAGAGCCGGCCTTCTTGGCCGGCTCCTTCTTGGCAGGCTTCTCGTCATCCTTGAGCTTCTTGACGTTGCTCACGTGGATGGGAGCCTCCATGGTCTGCACACCGCCGGTCTTGGCGCCGCGCGGTCCCTGGTGGGTCTCCTTGGAGTGCTTCTTGATCATGTTGACGCCCTCGACGACCACGCGGTCCTCGCGCGGGAAGGCGGCGATCACACGACCCTGGGTACCCTTGTACTTGCCGGCGATGACAAGGACCAGGTCGCCCTTCTTGACATGCAGCTTCGGCATTACAACACCTCCGGCGCGAGCGAGATGATGCGCATGAACTTCTTGTCACGCAGCTCACGTCCGACGGGACCGAAGATACGCGTACCACGAGGGTCGCCGCTGTCCTTGATGATGACGGCGGCGTTCTCGTCGAAGCGGATGTAGGAGCCGTCGGGCCGGCGGCGCTCCTTGACAGTACGGACGATGACCGCCTTGACGACGTCGCCCTTCTTCACGGTGCCGCCGGGAATGGCGTCCTTGACCGTGGCGACGATGATGTCGCCGATTCCCGCGTAGCGCCGACCCGAGCCGCCGAGAACGCGGATGCAGAGGACTTCCTTCGCACCCGTGTTGTCGGCGACCTTGAGTCGCGACTCCTGCTGGATCACTTGTACTCCTGTTTGTCTCGCCGGTTCTCACCCTCGGGTGAGCCTTGCGGAACCTGATGTGGTCTTTTTCCCCCGGCGACAGTCCTGCCGGGCCGAGCCTGCCTCACCGTGCCCCGGCGGTACGGCTCGCGCCCTCCGCCGGATCCGGCCTGGCCTGCTCCTCCCCGGACCGCGGCCACGGGCGGAACGGAGATCAACTCCGCCCCCTTGGACACCGTCGTGGGGGGTGACATGGCCACCCCCCACGAGGCGCGTCGTTACTTGGCCTTCTCCAGGATCTCAATGACCCGCCAGCGCTTGCTGGCCGACAGGGGCCGGGTCTCCATCAGGAGAACCCGGTCACCGATGCCGCACGAGTTGGCCTCGTCGTGTGCCTTGTACTTGGTCGTCCGACGGATGACCTTGCCGTACAAGGGGTGCTTGACGCGGTCCTCGACAGCGACGACGACGGTCTTGTCCATCTTGTCACTGACGACCAGACCCTCACGGGTCTTGCGGTAGTTCCGCGCCTTGGTCGTGCTCTCAGCGGCTGTCTCAGCCATCGATCGACTCCTTCTCAACCGTCACAATGCCGAGCTCCCGCTCGCGCATCACGGTATAGATACGGGCGATCTCGCGGCGGACAGCACGCAGCCGCCCGTGGCTCTCCAACTGGCCGGTCGCGGCCTGGAAGCGGAGGTTGAACAGCTCCTCCTTGGCTTCCTTCAGCTTCTGGACCAGGGTGTCCTGGTCCTCCACCCGCAGCTCACCGGCGGTCAGGCCCTTAGCCATCACGCCTCACCCACTTCACGCTTAACGAACCGGCACTTCATCGGGAGCTTGTGCATCGCACGACGCAGGGCTTCGCGGGCCACCGGCTCCGCGACACCCGACAGCTCGAACATGACGCGGCCGGGCTTGACGTTGGCGATCCACCACTCCGGCGAACCCTTGCCGGAACCCATCCGGGTCTCGGCCGGCTTCTTGGTGAGGGGGCGGTCCGGGTAGATGTTGATCCAGACCTTGCCGCCACGCTTGATGTGACGGGTCATGGCGATACGAGCCGACTCGATCTGGCGGTTGGTCACATAGGAGTGCTCAAGTGCCTGAATGCCGAACTCGCCGAACACGACCCTGGTGCCGCCCTTGGCGGCACCGTGACGGTCGGGCCGGTGCTGCTTGCGGTGCTTGACCCTGCGCGGGATCAGCATGGTCAGCTCCCTTCAGCACCCGGCTGCGCAGCCGGGCCGGTCTCGGGGGCAGCCTGAGAGGCCGCCTCGGTCCTGGGGGCGCGGTCGCCACGGCCACCGGCGCCACCGCCACGGCGGGGACGGTCGCCACCGGCGCCGCCACCACGACGGGGACGGTCGCCACCGGCGCCGCCACCACGGCGGTCGTCACGGTCCCGACGCTGACCGGCACGGGCACCGGCGGCGGCCGCCTCGCGCTCGGCGCGGCTGGTCGGGGCCTCACCCTTGTAGATCCACACCTTCACGCCGATGCGGCCGAAGGTGGTACGGGCCTCGTACAGGCCGTAGTCGATGTCGGCGCGGAGCGTGTGCAGGGGCACGCGGCCCTCGCGGTAGAACTCCGAGCGCGACATCTCGGCGCCACCCAGACGACCGGAGCACTGCACCCGGATGCCCTTGGCGCCGCTCTTCATGGCCGACTGCATGGCCTTGCGCATGGCCCGACGGAACGAGACACGGCTGGACAGCTGCTCGGCGACACCCTGGGCGACGAGCTGCGCGTCGATCTCGGGGTTCTTGACCTCAAGGATGTTCAGCTGGACCTGCTTCTTGGTCAGCTTCTCAAGGTCACCGCGGATCCGGTCGGCCTCGGCGCCGCGGCGGCCGATGACGATGCCCGGACGGGCGGTGTGAATGTCGACCTGAACCCGGTCGGTGGTCCGCTCGATCTCCACCTTGGAGATGCCGGCCCGCTCCATGCCCTTCTTGAGCATGCGGCGGATCGCCACATCCTCGGCCACGTACGACTTGTAGAGCTTGTCGGCATACCACCGGCTCTTGAAGTCGGTCGTGATGCCGAGGCGGAACCCGTGCGGGTTAACCTTCTGACCCACTAGCGGGTCCTCCCCTTCGGCTCGCGGGACTCCACGATCACGGTGATGTGGCTCGTCCGCTTGTTGATCCGATAGGCACGACCCTGAGCGCGGGGACGGAACCGCTTCAGCGTCGGGCCCTCGTCGACCCAGGCGCGGCTCACGAAGAGCGTGCCACGGTCGAGTTTGAAGTTGTGCTCCGCGTTGGCAATGGCGCTGGACAGCACCTTGTACACGGTCTCGCTCGCCGACTGGGGAGCGAACTGCAGCACGGCCTGCGCCTCCGAAGCGGGCAGCCCGCGAATGAGGTCCACCACGCGGCGGGCCTTCATGGGCGTGTGGCGCGCGAACCGCACCTGAGCCCTGGCTTCCATCGCTTACTCCTCTTACCTTCTGCTTCGTGTGGGCCGAGTCCGTCTCGCCTCACGGGTGATCGGTGCGGCTCTCGCCTTCCGACCGTTCCCGGCTCGACGTCCTCTTCCCAAGGCGCTTATCGCCGGCTGCGGCGGTCTTCCTTGACGTGGCTGCGGAACGTCCGCGTGGGCGCGAACTCACCGAGCTTGTGGCCGATCATCGACTCGGTGACGAACACCGGGACGTGCTTGCGGCCGTCGTGAACGGCGATCGTGTGACCGAGCATGTCGGGCACGATCATGGAGCGCCGTGACCACGTCTTGATGACGTTTTTGGTGCCCTTCTCGTTCTGGGCATCCACCTTCTTCTGAAGGTGGTCGTCCACGAAGGGACCCTTCTTAAGGCTACGTGGCATTTGGGCTGCTCCTACCGCTTCTTCCGCTTAGTCCGACGACGGATGATCAGCCGGTCGCTGGCCTTGTTCGCCGCACGAGTACGACCCTCGGGCTTGCCCTTCGGGTTGACGGGGTGACGACCACCGGAGGTCTTACCCTCACCACCACCGTGCGGGTGGTCGACCGGGTTCATCGCGACACCGCGGACGGTGGGGCGCTTGCCCTTCCACCGCATACGGCCGGCCTTACCCCAGTTGATGTTGGCCTGCTCGGCGTTGCCGACCTGGCCGATGGAGGCCCGGCAGCGGACGTCGACCTGGCGCATCTCACCGGAGGGCATACGCAGCGTGGCGTACTGGCCCTCCTTGGCGAGAAGCTGGATCTGCGCGCCGGCGGACCGGCCCAGCTTGGCGCCGCCGCCCGGACGGAGCTCCACCGCGTGGATGAAGGTACCGGTCGGGATGTTGCGCAGCGGGAGGCAGTTACCCGGCTTGATGTCGGCCGTGGGGCCGTTTTCAATCTTGTCGCCCTGCTTCAGGCCGGTCGGGCAGAGGATGTAGCGCTTCTCCCCGTCGGCGTAGTGCAGCAGCGCGATGCGGGACGTGCGGTTCGGGTCGTACTCGATGTGAGCGACCTTGGCCGGGATCCCGTCCTTGTCGTGGCGCCGGAAGTCGATGATCCGGTACGCGCGCTTGTGGCCGCCACCCTGGTGGCGGGTGGTGACTCGGCCGTGGACGTTACGGCCGCCCTTGCTGTGCAAGGGCGCAAGCAGCGACTTCTCGGGCGTGCTGCGCGTGATCTCGGCGAAGTCCGAGACACTGGCGCCGCGGCGACCCGGGGTCGTCGGCTTGAGTTTACGGATGCCCATCTTTTTCGTTCATCCTTCGTCGGTTAATCCGGGCGAGTGCCCCCGCCTCTCAGCGGGGGCGTTCGCCGTTACTTACTGAGCGAGCGGGTCAGCCGACCTGGCCGAAGATGTCGATCCGGTCGCCCTCGACCAGGCTCACAATCGCGCGCTTGGTGCTGGGGCGCTGACCGTAACCGAACTTGGTCCGCTTGCGCTTGCCCTGGCGGTTGATGGTGTTGACGCTCGCCACCTTGACGCCGAAGATCTGCTCAATAGCGATCTTGACCTGCGTCTTGTTGGCCGTCTTCCGCACCAGGAACGTGTACTTGTTGTGCTCGTCGATCAAGCCGTAGCTCTTCTCGGAGACAACGGGCTTGATGATGATGTCCCGCGGGTCGGCGATCTTCTCCATCAGGCGTCTTCCTTCCCGCTCTTGCTCAGACGCGAGACGACCTGGTCGTACGCCTCCTGAGTGAAGACGACGTCGTCGTAGCAGAGCACGTCGTAGGTGTTCAGCTGCCCGGAGTCCAGCAGGTGGACCTCGGGGGCGTTGCGCAGGCTCAGCCAGGTGAGCTCGTCGCCCTCGTCGACCACGACCAGGACGCTACGGGCCTGGGTGATCTTCCGCAGCGCCTCAAGGGCCGTCCTGGTCTTCGGGGTCTCCCCCACGACCAGGCCGCTGACCACGTGGACGCGACCGCCGGTCGCCCGGTCGGACAGGGCACCGCGCAGGGCGGCGGCCTTCATCTTCTTCGGGGTCTTCTGGGTGTAGTCCCGCGGAACCGGACCGTGGACGGTGCCACCGCCGGTGAACTGCGGAGCGCGGGTCGAACCCTGACGGGCGCGGCCGGTGCCCTTCTGACGGTACGGCTTCTTGCCGCCGCCCCTGACCTCACCGCGGGTCTTGGCCTTGTGGGTGCCCTGCCGGCGAGCGGCGAGCTGGGCCACGACGACCTGGTGGATCAGCGGAATGTTGACCTTGGCGCCGAAGACGTCGCCGGGCAGGTCGACCGTGCCGGACTTCGCGCCGCTCACGTCGAGGACGTCAATGGTGCTCACTTGGCAGCCCCCTTCTTGGCAGCGGTGCGGACGAGAACCAGACTGCCGTTGGCGCCGGGGATCGCACCCTTGATCAGGATGAGGCCCTTCTCGGCGTCCACGGCGTGGACCTTGAGGCTCTGGATGGTGGTGCGGACGTTACCCATCCGACCGGCCATGCGCATGCCCTTGAAAACGCGGCCCGGGGTGGCGCAGCCACCGATGGAACCCGGCGAGCGGTGCTTGCGCTGGGTACCGTGCGAGGCGCTCAGACCCCCGAAGCCGTGACGCTTCATGACACCGGCGAAGCCCTTGCCCTTGCTCTTGCCCGTCACGTCGACGAACTGGCCGGCCTCGAAGGTGTCGGCCAGAAGCTCCTGGCCGAGGGTGTAGTCGCTCGCGTCGTCGGTACGGATCTCCGCGAAGTAACGGCGCGGGGTGATGTCGTGCTTGCGCAGGTAGTCGCCGAGCGGCTTCTTGACCTTCCGCGGGTCGACCTGCCCGAAGCCGAGCTGTACGGCGGAGTAGCCGTCCTTCTCGGAAGTACGGACGCGGGTCACGACGCACGGACCAGCCTCGACGACGGTCACCGGGACCATCCGGTTGTCCGCGTCGAAGACCTGGGTCATGCCGAGCTTCTTGCCCAGGACGCCCTTGATCTGCTTAGCCATGTCAGTGCGTTCCCTCAGAGCTTGATCGAGATGTCAACGCCGGCGGGGAGGTCGAGTCGCATGAGCGAGTCGACCGTCTTCGGCGTCGGGTCGATGATGTCAATCAGCCGCTTGTGCGTGCGCATCTCAAAGTGCTCGCGGCTGTCCTTGTACTTGTGCGGCGAGCGGATGACGCAGTACACGTTCTTCTCGGTCGGCAGCGGCACCGGGCCCGCGACCTTAGCGCCAGTCCGCGTGACCGTCTCCACGATCTTCTTGGCCGAGCTGTCGATGACCTCGTGGTCATAGGCCTTGAGCCGGATGCGGATCTTCTGTCCCGCCATAATGGCCTCGGTGTCCTTCGCTGTCGTCTGAAAAAGTTACGTGCGGCCTGTTGCCGCTGTGAGCACGTCCCACGTAGCAGACGCAGTCGATCTGCGCTTTCTTCCGTGATCTGGCAGTCGGTTCGGTCACAGAGTGGCCGAACCAATTGCGAGATCACGGTTCGTGGGCCGTTCCGAGGTGCGGGCCGTACGGCCCGAGCCCCGTCGTGGCGCGGCGGTCGGTCCTGCGATGAGGGCCGACCGCCACTCCGCGGTCGTACTACTTGAGGATCTTGGTAACGCGACCGGCACCGACGGTGCGGCCACCCTCGCGGATGGCGAACTTGAGACCGTCCTCCATCGCGATGGGCTGGATCAGCGAGACGTTCATCTCGGTGTTGTCACCGGGCATGACCATCTCGGTGCCCTCGGGCAGGTTCACAACACCGGTCACGTCAGTCGTACGGAAGTAGAACTGGGGACGGTAGTTGTTGAAGAACGGCGTGTGACGGCCGCCCTCGTCCTTGGACAGGATGTAGACCTGCGCCTCGAACTCGGTGTGCGGGGTGGTCGTGCCCGGCTTGATGATGCACTGGCCGCGCTCGACGTCCTCGCGCTTGATGCCACGCAGGAGCAGGCCGACGTTGTCGCCCGCCTGGCCCTCGTCGAGGAGCTTGCGGAACATCTCGACACCGGTGACCGTGGTGGTGGTCTTGGTGTCCTTGATGCCGATGATGTCGACGGTCTCGTTGACCTTGACGACGCCACGCTCGATACGGCCGGTCACGACGGTGCCGCGGCCGGTGATCGAGAAGACGTCCTCGATCGGCATGAGGAACGGCTTGTCGGTCTCACGGGTCGGCTGCGGAACGTTCTCGTCCACGGCCGTCATGAGCTCGATGATGCTGTCGCCCCACTTGGCGTCGCCCTCAAGCGCCTTCAGCGCCGAGACGCGGATGACCGGCAGGTCGTCGCCGGGGAACTCCTGGGCCGAGAGAAGCTCACGGACCTCAAGCTCGACGAGCTCCAGGATCTCCTCGTCGTCCACCATGTCGGCCTTGTTCAGGGCGACCACGATGTAGGGGACGCCGACCTGGCGGGCCAGGAGGACGTGCTCCTTCGTCTGCGGCATCGGACCGTCGGTGGCGGCGACCACGAGGATCGCGCCGTCCATCTGAGCCGCACCGGTGATCATGTTCTTCACGTAGTCGGCGTGACCGGGGCAGTCCACGTGAGCGTAGTGGCGCTGCTCGGTCTGGTACTCGACGTGCGCGATGGAGATCGTGATACCACGAGCCTTCTCCTCGGGCGCCTTGTCGATCTTGTCGAACGGGGTCGCCTCATTGAGGTTCGGGTAACGCTCGTGGAGCACCTTGGTGATCGCCGCGGTCAGAGTGGTCTTGCCGTGGTCGATGTGCCCAATGGTGCCGATGTTTACGTGCGGCTTGGTCCGCTCGAACTTGGCCTTGGCCACTGCTCTGTCTCCTTAGAGATTCTGACTTGACTTGCGTCTTTTCACTCGGGCTCGGGAAGGCCGGTTCCTTCGGGAACCGGCCGACGAGAGAACTACTCGCCCCGGACCTTCGCGACGATCTCCTTGGCGATGTGCGTAGGCACTTCCGCGTAGGAGTCGAACTGCATGCTGTAGCTCGCGCGTCCCTGCGTCTTGCTACGGAGGTCACCCACGTAGCCGAACATCTCGGAGAGCGGCACGAGCGCGTTGACGACGCGGTTGCCACCGCGCTCGTCCATCGCCTGGATCTGCCCGCGGCGACCGTTGAGGTCACCGATGACATCGCCCATGTAGTCCTCAGGCGTGGTGACCTCAACGGCCATCATCGGCTCCAGGATTACCGCGTCCGCCCTGCGCGCGGCCTCCTTGAAGGCCATCGAGCCAGCGATCTTGAAGGCCATTTCGGACGAGTCCACCTCGTGGTAGGCGCCGTCCTGCAGGGTGACCTTGACCCCGACCATGGGATAGCCGGCGAGAACGCCGAACTCGGCGGCCTCCTGGGCGCCCGCGTCGACCGACGGGATGTACTCCCTCGGGATGCGGCCACCGGAGACCTTGTTGGCGAACTCGTAGCCGTCGTTGCCCTCGCCCAGCGGCTCGATGTCGATGATGACCTTGGCGAACTGGCCCGACCCACCGGTCTGCTTCTTGTGGGTGTAGTCGACCTTCTCCACCTTGCGGCGGATGGTCTCGCGATAGGCCACCTGCGGCCGGCCGACGTTGGCCTCGACCTTGAACTCGCGGCGCATCCGGTCGACGAGGATCTCCAGGTGGAGCTCGCCCATACCCCAGATGACCGTCTGCCCGGTCTCCTCGTCCCTGCGGACCTGGAAGGAGGGGTCCTCCTCCGCCAGGCGCTGGATCGCGGTGCCCAGCTTCTCCTGGTCGCCCTTGGTCTTGGGCTCGATGGCGACGTTGATGACCGGCGCCGGGAAGTTCATCGACTCAAGGACGACCGGCTTGGCCGGGTCGGCCAGGGTGTCACCGGTCGTGGTGTCCTTCAGACCCATGACGGCGACGATCTGACCGGCGACGGCCGACGGGCGCTCCTCGCGCTTGTTGGCGTGCATCTGGTAGATCTTGCCGATCCGCTCCTTGCGCCCCTTCACCGCGTTGACCACGGCGGTGCCGGTCTCCAGCGTGCCGGAGTAGATGCGGATGTAGGTGAGACGCCCCAGGTGCTGGTCACTCATGATCTTGAATGCCAGCGCGGAGAACGGCTCGTTCGGGTCCGCGTGACGCTCGATGACCTCGTCCTCGTTGCCGACCGCGTGACCCTTGAAGGCCGGGATGTCGGTCGGTGCGGGGAGGTAGGCGACGATCGCGTCGAGCAGGGGCTGGATGCCCTTGTTCTTGAACGCGGTGCCGGTCAGGACCGGGTTGATGGCGCTGGCCAGCGTGGCGCGGCGAATGGCCGCCACCAGCTGCTCCTCGGTGGGCTCGACACCCTCAAGGAAGAGCTCCATCAGCTCGTCGTCGTGCTCGGAGACGGTCTCGACAAGCTTGTCACGCCACTCGCGGGCGGCCTCGGTGTGCTCGGCCGGGATCTCCACGACCTCGTACATCTCGCCCTTGGCCGCCTCGGCGCTCCAGAGCAGACCCTTCATCCTGACCAGGTCGATGACGCCCTTGAAGTCGGCCTCGACTCCCCAGGGAAGCTGAAGGACCGCGGGGGTCGCGTGCAGGCGGCTGACCATCATGTCGACGCAGCGGTGGAACTCCGCGCCGACGCGGTCGAGCTTGTTGACGAAGCAGATGCGGGGCACGTTGTAACGGTCGGCCTGACGCCACACCGTCTCGGACTGGGGCTCCACACCGGCGACGCCGTCGAACACGGCGACGGCACCGTCGAGGACGCGGAGCGAGCGCTCCACCTCGATCGTGAAGTCCACGTGACCGGGCGTGTCGATGATGTTGATCGTGTGGCCGAGCCACTCGCAGGTCGTGGCCGCGGAGGTGATGGTGATCCCCCGCTCCTGCTCCTGCTCCATCCAGTCCATCGTGGCTGCGCCCTCGTGGACTTCACCGATCTTGTAGTTGATACCGGTGTAGAACAGGATGCGCTCGGTCGTCGTGGTCTTGCCCGCGTCGATGTGGGCCATGATGCCGATGTTTCGGAACTTGGCCAGGTCAAGAGCGGTCGTGGTGGCCACTTCTCTCGCGTCCTCGTCGTCTCGTGGAACCCGCTGTTACCAGCGGTAGTGGGCGAAGGCCTTGTTGGACTCGGCCATCTTGTGGGTGTCCTCGCGCTTCTTGACACTGGCGCCGAGGCCGTTGCTGGCGTCGAGCAGTTCGTTCATGAGGCGCTCGGTCATGGTCTTCTCACGGCGGGCGCGGGAGTACTGCACCAGCCAGCGCAGGGCCAGGGTGGTGCTGCGCGCGGCGCGCACCTCGACCGGGACCTGGTAGGTCGCGCCACCGACACGGCGGCTGCGGACCTCAAGGGTGGGCTTGACGTTGTCCAGCGCCCGCTTCAGGGTGACGACCGGGTCGTTGCCGGTCTTGTCCCTGGCACCCTCAAGGGCGCCGTACACGATGGACTGGGCGATGGAACGCTTGCCGTCCAGGAGCACCTTGTTGATGAGCGCGGTGACCAGCGGCGAGTTGTGGACCGGGTCGGCCATGAGCTGGCGGCGGCCAGGAGAACCCTTGCGAGGCATTGTTACTTCTCCTTCTTCGCGCCGTAACGGCTACGGGCCTGCTTGCGGTTACGGACACCCTGGGTGTCCAGCGAGCCGCGGATGATCTTGTAGCGAACACCCGGCAGGTCCTTCACACGACCACCGCGGACGAGCACGATGGAGTGCTCCTGAAGGTTGTGACCGACACCCGGGATGTAGGCCGTGACCTCGATACCGTTGGTGAGCCGGACACGCGCGACCTTGCGGAGCGCGGAGTTCGGCTTCTTGGGGGTCGTGGTGTAAACGCGCATGCAGGTGCCGCGTCGCTGGGGGCTGGCCTTGAGCGCCGGGGTTTTGGTCTTGGTGACCTTGTCCTGGCGGCCCTTGCGGACCAGCTGCTGAATCGTGGGCACCGCGTCTCCGTTCGTGCTTGCCGGTGATTCGAATATTGATGCTTTTGCAGGCACTGCCGGTGTCATGACCTGCGGTTTTTCCATCCACTCCGACCCACGCGCTCGGGCGTGTCGCGCACTGGTCGCGCCACTCCCGGCCAGGCCGGTCCAGTGGAAGAGCCACACGGCGCCTCTGCCGACTCCCCGATGGGAAACCTGTCGACGCGCACGCATGAGAGCCCGTGAAGCCACGGGCACGAAGGGAAAGACTACCCAGTCCAGCGCAACACGTCAAAACGGTTGCGCTCGCCGGCCGCTGTAGTGAGCGCCCGTGTTCGTGTCCCGGCTCCGCGATCGGTTTCCGGCCGACCGCTGTTGGGTCCGCTACGAGTTTACCTGTCGCGAGAGACTTCTCCGGCCGTTCCCGCCATCGTCTACAGCTTTCACCGCAACATTCCGGTCAAGAAAGATCCTCAGTAACGAACCCGGACAGACGGACGGCGCCCGGCCCCCTCGATGAGGGACCTGGCGCCGCCTGCGATCGTCTAGCGGTTGTACTGACCGAAGTCGTACTCCTCCAGCGGGACGGCCTCGCCGGAGCCCGAGCCGAAGGTGTAGTCCGCCGCGGAGCCGTCGTAGCCGCCGACGGTGTACATCGCCGACTTGGCCTCCTCGGTGGGCTCGACCCGGATGTTGCGGTACTGCGGCATGCCGGTACCGGCCGGGATGAGCTTTCCGATGATGACGTTCTCCTTGAGACCGAGCAGCGAGTCCGACTTGGCGTGGATCGCCGCGTCGGTGAGCACCCGGGTCGTCTCCTGGAAGGACGCCGCGGACAGCCAGGACTCGGTGGCCAGCGACGCCTTGGTGATACCCATCAGCACCGGACGGCCGGAGGCCGGCGTACCGCCCTCGGCCACGCACTCGCGGTTGATCCGCTCGAAGCGCGGCCGCTCGACCAGCTCGCCGGGCAGCATGTCGGCGTCACCCGACTCAAGCACGTTCACCCGCTTGAGCATCTGCCGGACGATGATCTCGATGTGCTTGTCGTGGATCGACACACCCTGCGAGCGGTAGACCTGCTGGACCTCTGCCACCAGGTGCAGCTGCACGGCCCGGGGGCCGAGGATGCGCAGCACCTCGTTGGGGTTGACGGCGCCGGCGATCAGCTGCTGGCCGACCGTGACGCGCTGCCCGTCCGAGATGAGCAGGCGCGACCGCATGGACACCGGGTAGGCGATCTCCTCGGAACCGTCGTCCGGGACGATCACGATCTTCCGGGTCTTGTCGGTCTCGTCGATGCGGGCCCGGCCCTCGGCCTCGCTGATCGGGGCGACGCCCTTGGGAACGCGCGCCTCGAAGAGCTCCTGCACACGGGGCAGACCGTGGGTGATGTCGGCACCCGCCACACCACCGGTGTGGAAGGTACGCATCGTCAGCTGGGTGCCGGGCTCACCGATCGACTGGGCGGCGATGATGCCGACCGCCTCGCCGACGTCCACCAGCTTGCCGGTCGCGAGCGAGCGGCCGTAGCAGGTGGCGCAGACACCGATCTTGGCCTCGCAGACGAGGGCGCTGCGGGTCCTGACGGTCTCCACACCGGCCTCGACCAGCGCGGTGACGTGGATGTCGTTGATGTCGACACCCGCGCTCACGATGACCTTGCCGTCCACCTCGACGTCCTCGGCCAGGATGCGGCCGTGCACGTTGCTCTCGGCGTTCTCGGCCTTGACCAGGTTGCCCTGGGCGTCGCGGTCGCCGACGTGCAGCGGCACGCCGCGGTCGGTGGCGCAGTCGATCTCGCGGACGATGACGTCCTGCGCGACGTCCACCAGACGACGGGTCAGGTAGCCCGAGTCGGCGGTCCGCAGCGCGGTGTCCGCCAGGCCCTTGCGCTGTCCGTGGGTGGAGATGAAGTACTCCAGCACCGACAGGCCCTCACGGAACGAGGCCTTGATCGGACGCGGGATCGTCTCACCCTTGGTGTTGGACACCAGACCGCGGATGCCGGAGATCTGCCGGACCTGCATCAGGTTCCCTCGGGCGCCCGACTGGACCATCATCCAGACCGGGTTGGTCTTCGGGAACGCCTTCTGCATGTCGTCGGTCACGTCACTGGTCGCGTGCGTCCAGATCTCGATGAGCTCCTGACGGCGCTCCTCGTCCGTGATGAGGCCGCGCTCGTACTCCCGCTGGACCTTGTCGGCCCTGCGCTCGTACGTCTCCATGATCGTGGCCTTGTTCGGCGGCGCGATGACGTCCTCGATGGAGATCGTCACACCTGCCCGGGTGGCCCAGTAGAAGCCGGCGTCCTTGAGCGCGTCAAGGGCGGTGGCGACCTCCACCTTGGGGTACTTCTCGGCCAGCTCGTTGACGATGAGCGACAGCTGCTTCTTGCCGACCTGGGAGTTCACGTACGGGTAGTTCGCCGGCAGCGTCTGGTTGAACAGGCAGCGGCCGAGCGTGGTCTCCAGGCGGTAGCTCTCGCCCGGCTCCCAGCCCTCGGGGGCGGCCCAGCCGCGGGGCGGCGGGACGTCGCCCTTCAGCCGGATCTGGATCCTGGCCTGGATGTCCAGCTCGCGCCGGTCGTAGGCCATGAGCGCCTCGGACACCGAGCCGAAGACCCTGCCCTGGCCGACCGCGTTCTCGTCGTCGTCCTTGAGAGTGGTCAGCGAGTACAGACCGATGATCATGTCCTGGGTGGGCATGGTCACCGGCTTGCCGTCGGCCGGCTTCAGGATGTTGTTGGTGGACAGCATCAGGATGCGGGCCTCGGCCTGCGCCTCGGCCGACAGCGGCAGGTGCACGGCCATCTGGTCACCGTCGAAGTCCGCGTTGAACGCGGTGCAGACGAGCGGGTGGATCTGGATGGCCTTGCCCTCGACCAGCTGCGGCTCGAACGCCTGGATGCCCAGGCGGTGCAGGGTGGGGGCCCGGTTGAGCAGCACGGGGTGCTCGGTGATGACCTCTTCGAGGACGTCCCACACCACGGGGCGGGCGCGCTCGACCATCCGCTTGGCCGACTTGATGTTCTGCGCGTGGTTCAGGTCGACCAGGCGCTTCATCACGAACGGCTTGAACAGCTCCAGCGCCATCTGCTTGGGCAGACCGCACTGGTGCAGCTTCAGCTGCGGGCCGACGACGATGACCGAACGGCCGGAGTAGTCGACTCGCTTGCCCAGGAGGTTCTGGCGGAACCGGCCCTGCTTGCCCTTCAGCATGTCGCTGAGGGACTTCAGCGGACGGTTGCCGGGACCGGTGACCGGACGGCCGCGGCGGCCGTTGTCGAACAGCGCGTCGACGGCCTCCTGGAGCATCCGCTTCTCGTTGTTCACGATGATCTCGGGCGCGCCGAGGTCAAGGAGACGCTTGAGGCGGTTGTTCCGGTTGATCACCCGGCGGTAGAGGTCGTTCAGGTCCGAGGTCGCGAACCGGCCACCGTCGAGCTGCACCATCGGGCGCAGGTCCGGCGGGATGACCGGGATGCAGTCCAGGACCATGCCGTTGGGCGAGTTGCGGGTGTTCAGGAACGCGGAGACGACCTTGAGACGCTTGAGCGCGCGGGCCTTCTTCTGGCCCTTGCCGCTGCGGATCGTCTCCCGCAGGTTCTCGGCCTCAAGTTCGAGGTCGAAGTTGGTCAGACGCTCCTGAATGGCCTGGGCGCCCATGCCGCCGCGGAAGTAGCGGCCGAACCGGTCACGCATCTCGCGGTAGAGCAGCTCGTCGCCCTCCAGGTCCTGGACCTTGAGGTTCTTGAAACGGCTCCACACCTCGTCCAGCCGGTCCAGCTCACGCTGGGCCCGGTCGCGGATCTGCCGCATCTCGCGCTCGGCGCCCTCACGGACCTTGCGACGCTGGTCGCCCTTGGCGCCGGCGGCCTCAAGCTCGGTCAGGTCGGCCTCAAGCTTCTTCTGCCGGGCCTCGACGTCGGCGTCGCGCCGCTGCTCGATGTGCTGCCGCTCGACGGAGATCTTCGCCTCCAGCGACGGCAGGTCACGCTCGCGCATGTCCTTGTCGACGTGCGTGATCATGTAGGCCGCGAAGTAGATGACCTTCTCAAGGTCCTTCGGGGCCAGGTCGAGCAGGTATCCCAGCCGGGACGGGACACCCTTGAAGTACCAGATGTGCGTGACGGGCGCGGCCAGCTCGATGTGGCCCATCCGCTCACGGCGCACCTTGGCCCGGGTCACCTCGACGCCGCAGCGCTCACAGATGATGCCCTTGAAGCGGACGCGCTTGTACTTGCCGCAGTAGCACTCCCAGTCCCGGGTAGGACCGAAGATCTTCTCGCAGAAGAGTCCGTCCTTCTCGGGCTTGAGGGTGCGGTAGTTGATGGTCTCGGGCTTCTTGACCTCACCGTGCGACCACTGGCGGATGTCGTCAGCCGTCGCGAGGCCGATCCGAAGCTCGTCGAAGAAGTTGACGTCCAGCACTTGTATTCCCCTCCTCAGCTTCTAGATCAGACCTCTTCGACGCTGCTCGGCTCACGCCGAGACAGGTCGATGCCGAGCTCTTCCGCAGCGCGGAAGACGTCCTCGTCGGTGTCGCGCATCTCGATGGACATGCCGTCGCTGGAGAGCACCTCGACGTTCAGGCAGAGCGACTGCATCTCCTTGATGAGGACCTTGAACGACTCGGGAATGCCCGGTTCGGGGATGTTCTCGCCCTTGACGATGGCCTCGTAGACCTTCACGCGGCCCAGGACGTCGTCGGACTTGATCGTCAGCAGCTCCTGCAGGGCGTAGGCGGCGCCGTACGCCTCCAGTGCCCACACCTCCATCTCACCGAAGCGCTGACCACCGAACTGCGCCTTACCGCCGAGCGGCTGCTGAGTGATCATGGAGTATGGACCGGTCGAGCGCGCGTGGATCTTGTCGTCGACCAGGTGGAGCAGTTTCAGGATGTAGATGTAGCCGACCGAGATCGGGTGCGGGAACGGCTCACCCGAGCGGCCGTCGAAGAGCCTGGCCTTGCCGTTCGAGCCGACCATGCGGCTGCCGTCCCTGTTGACCAGGGTGCTGTCGAGGAGGCCGATGATCTCTTCCTCGTTGGCGCCGTCGAACACCGGGGTGGCCATGTTCGTGCGCGGCTCGACCTCGGCGAAGCCCTTGTCGCACAGCCGCTCGGCCCACGCCGCCTCGATGCCGGAGATGTCCCAGCCCCTGGCGGCGATCCACCCGAGGTGGGTCTCCAGGACCTGGCCGACGTTCATCCGGCCGGGCACGCCCAGCGGGTTGAGGATGATGTCGACCGGCGTGCCGTCCTCCAGGAACGGCATGTCCTCGACGGGCAGGATCTTGGAGATGACGCCCTTGTTGCCGTGACGGCCGGCGAGCTTGTCACCGTCGGTGATCTTACGCTTCTGGGCCACGTAGACGCGGACCAGTTCGTTGACCCCGGGGGGAAGCTCGTCGCCCTCCTCGCGGCTGAAGACGCGAACCCCTATGACCTTGCCCTGCTCGCCGTGGGGCACCTTCAGGGAGGTGTCACGGACCTCGCGCGCCTTCTCACCGAAGATCGCGCGAAGCAGGCGCTCCTCGGGGGTCAGCTCGGTCTCGCCCTTGGGCGTGACCTTGCCGACGAGGATGTCACCGGGGACGACCTCGGCGCCGATGCGGATGATGCCGCGCTCGTCGAGGTCGGCCAGGACCTCCTCGGAGACGTTCGGGATGTCCCGGGTGATCTCCTCGGGGCCCAGCTTGGTGTCGCGGGCGTCGACCTCGTGCTCCTCGATGTGGATCGAGGAGAGGACGTCGTCCTGGACCAGCCGCTGGGACAGGATGATCGCGTCTTCGTAGTTGTGACCCTCCCACGGCATGAACGCCACGAGCAGGTTCTTGCCGAGCGCCATCTCACCGTCGTCGGTGCAGGGGCCGTCGGCGACGACCTGGTTCACCTCGATCCGGTCGCCCTCGGCGACGATCGGCTTCTGGTTGAAGCAGGTGCCCTGGTTGGAGCGCTTGAATTTGGCGACGCGATAGGTCGTACGGGTGCCGTCGTCGTTCATCACGGTGACGTAGTCGGCGGAGACCTCCTCGACCACACCGGGCTTGTCCGCGGTGATGACGTCGCCCGCGTCGGTCGCGGCACGGTACTCCATGCCGGTGCCGACCAGCGGCGCCTCACTCTTGAGCAACGGCACCGACTGGCGCTGCATGTTGGAGCCCATGAGCGCGCGGTTGGCGTCGTCGTGCTCCAGGAAGGGGATCATCGCGGTCGCGACGGACACCATCTGGCGCGCCGACACGTCCATGTAGTCGACCTCGTTGCCACGCAGGGACTCGAACTCGCCGCCCTTACGGCGGACGAGCACGCGACTCTCCAGGAACGTGCCATCGGAACCGATCGGCGTGTTCGCCTGGGCGATGACGTATCGGTCCTCCTCGTCGGCCGTGAGGTAGTGCACCTCGTCGGTGACCCGGCCGTCGACGACCTTCCGGTACGGCGTCTCGACGAAGCCGAAGGAGTTGACCCGGCCGAAGGAGGCCAGCGAGCCGATCAGACCGATGTTCGGTCCTTCCGGCGTCTCGATCGGGCACATGCGGCCGTAGTGGGACGGGTGAACGTCACGGACCTCGAAGCCGGCCCGCTCACGGGACAGACCACCGGGGCCCAGCGCGGACAGACGACGCTTGTGCGTCAGGCCGGCCAGGGGGTTGGTCTGGTCCATGAACTGCGACAGCTGGGAGGTCCCGAAGAACTCCTTGATCGACGCCACGACCGGACGGATGTTGATCAGGGTCTGCGGCGTGATCGCCTCGACGTCCTGGGTGGTCATCCGCTCACGGACGACCCGCTCCATCCGGGCCAGGCCCAGGCGGACCTGGTTCTGGATGAGCTCGCCGACCGTCCGCAGACGGCGGTTGCCGAAGTGGTCGATGTCGTCGGTCTCGACGACGATCTCGCGACCGGCGCCCGGCATCGAGTGCTCGCCCGCGTGCAACTTGACGATGTACTCGATCGTGGCGACGATGTCGTCCTCGGTCAGCGTGCCCTGGGTGATCTCGCTGTCGACACCGAGCTTCTTGTTAATCTTGTAACGGCCGACCTTGGCCAGGTCGTAGCGCTTGTGGTTGAAGTAGAGGTTCTCCAGCAGTGTCTGCGCCGACTCCTTGGTCGGCGGCTCTCCCGGACGCAGCTTGCGGTAGATGTCCAGCAGGGCGTCGTCCTGGCCGGCCGTGTGGTCCTTCTCCAGGGTGGCGCGCATGGACTCGTACTGCCCGAACCGCTCAAGGATCTGGTCGCTGGTCCATCCGAGCGCCTTCAGCAGGACCGTGACGGCCTGCTTGCGCTTACGGTCGATCCGGACGCCGACGCTGTCACGCTTGTCGATCTCGAACTCAAGCCAGGCGCCCCGGGAGGGGATCACCTTGCAGCCGTAGAGGTCCTTGTCGGAGGTCTTGTCGACGCTGCGGTCGAAGTAGACGCCCGGGGAGCGGACCAGCTGGGAGACCACGACACGCTCGGTGCCGTTGATGATGAACGTTCCCTTGCCGGTCATAAGCGGGAAATCGCCCATGAACACGGTCTGGCTCTTGATCTCGCCAGTGGTGTTATTGATGAACTCCGCCGTCACGAACATCGGGGCGGAGTAGGTCATGTCCTTGTCTTTGCACTCATCGACTGAGTACTTGGGCGGCTCGAACCGGTGGTCACGGAACGACAGGGACATGGTCCCGGAGAAGTCCTCGATGGGACTGATCTCCTCGAAGATCTCTTCGAGGCCCGACTGGGCCGGAACGTCCTTGCGCCCGGCCTGGCGAGCCGCCTCGACCCGCCCCTTCCACTTCTCGTTGCCAAGCAGCCAGTCGAAGGACTCGGTCTGCAGGGCGAGAAGGTCAGGAACTTCGAGCGGCTCCTGAATCCGTGCGAAAGACACACGACGGGGACCAGCGGGTACGGCGGAGGCGTTGCGCGAGGCTGCCAACAGATGTCCTTCCGAGGGCTCGCGGCGGACTGACTACACGCACGCCAGACGACCATGCATCAGAGCACCAAAAGAAGCGGGTCGTCAAAGGGCAGCGCAAAGGGGCAGTGTAGCCGAATGGCATACACCTGTCCAGTCCAGTCTCGCTGCAAGCTCCACGTTGGTCGCAGCATCGCCCGTCAGAGCCAAAACGTCAAGCCCGTGAGCCGACATTTCAGCCAAGGAACAGCCGAGACGCTGGGAGTTTGCCCACCCTGTGACCTGCGCACACCACCGGATCCAAGACGATACCCGCGACCTGGTGTGGCTAACGCTCAGTCACACGACGGTTGGAACGCCAGCCGATGACCGACTGACGATCGACACTGCCATGGAGGATCTACCCGCCGACATACCGACTCCAAACACAGACTTTGATAACAATTGAAGGAAGCGCCACGCCGACGACCGATCCGGCGGGTGGGCGACGCCCGTGATCGGCGGAGAGGACCCTAGTTCGGCGGGGGGTCTCCGAGCAGGGTGGACAGCTCGGCCACCAGCCAGCGCCCGTCCTGCTTGACCATGACCAGCCGGGCCCGGTTCTGGCTGACCTGGCGCCGGGGCTGCCTCTCGCCGGGCAGGGTTTTCACCGTTCCCATGTTCACGAACAGCAGCACCTCGACCCGGTCGGAGGTGGCCGACTCCACCGCCGCGCCGGCCACGGTCGCCTCCTGCACCGTGCGCTGCCTCTTGACCGTGGGCACCAGGGTCGCGCCGAGGTCGCGGTAGTACTGGGTGAGGCTGCCGGTGGTGTAGACCCGGGCCCGGGAGAAATCCTGTTCGATCGTGCGGTAGTCGTACGACAGCATGTCGACGGCGACCGAACGGGCCGTGGCGAGGGCCTCCTGCCCGGCGGACTCCTCTCCGCTCAGCCGGTCGAGGTCGATGAGCATGATCCCGATCACGGCGGCGAGCGAGAGCGCCACGGCGGCGAGCATCCCGGCCAGCACCACGGAGGCGCGCATCACAGGACCAGCTCCGCCTTCGACACGAGCCAGACCGCCCCGACCCTGGTCACTTCCATGTTCCACCGGTAGAACCGCTCCTGCGGGGCGTCCTGGCTCCCCTTCCACCGGACCACGGCGTCTCCCACCACCATCACCTGGGCCGTGCCGCCCTTGAGGGAGACGAGCCCGGCGGCACGGAGCGCGCCCGTCTGGAGGACCTTGTTCTTGACCGTGGTCTTCTTGAGCGTCACCACGGTTCTGGCGTACTCCGCCCGCGCCGCACCGGTTGAGGTGTCCAGAATGCGGTTGATATCGGCGTCCACACTCCGGTAACCGACCGAGAGCAGGGCCAGCGCGTGCGTCCTGGCCGACCGCACCGCCGCCTCACGGTCGTCGGCCGCCACCTGGGCCTCGCGCAGGGCACCGCAGAGCCAGTAGGCCACGGCCAGCAGCGCCACGACCAGCACGCTCAGCACCAGTCCGGCGGTCTTCAGCGGGCGAGCCCGCCGAGCAGCCTTCACCGCCACGCGTTCCCTCCCCTCGCAGGTCTACCGGCATACGGTCCGGTGACCACAGGGCGCCGTCCGTTCGGGCCGGTAAGCTCCCCCGATCGCCGGATCATAACCCGCCGCGCGGATCATCATGTGGGGCTTTGCGGACCTCTCTCCGAGCTGTCCCCCGTTGCCGGTGCCGGCCACCGGCGCCGGCAGGCCGGACGGGGAGGTCGCGGCCCTGCGGGCGCGGCCCGCTGGGAGGGGAACGGCGGGCGGGGACGCCGGGAGGGGACACGGGAAACGCGCGGGGGCGCGGAGGGCTCGGAGGGCTCGGAGGGATGTCAGGGGACACGGAGGGACCCGGGGGCGGACACGGAAAGAGCGGGCCACCGGCACCTGGTGGACCCGCTCTTTCCGGTGAAGCCTCTAGGTCAAGCGAATTACTTGACGGTGACGGTGGCGCCGGCGGCCTCAAGGGCGCCCTTGGCCTTCTCCGCCTGCTCCTTGTTGACCTTGCCGTCGAAGACGGCCTTGGGGGCGCCGTCCACGAGGTCCTTGGCCTCCTTGAGGCCCAGGCTCGTCAGAGCGCGGATCTCCTTGATGACCTGGATCTTCTTGTCGCCGGCGGCCTCAAGGATGACGTCGAACTCGTCCTGCTCCTCGACCTCTTCGGCGGCGGCGGCGCCGGCGGCCGGGGCGGCGGCGACCGCGACCGGGGCGGCGGCCTTGACGTCGAAGGTCTCCTCGAAGAGCTTCACGAAGTCGGACAGCTCAAGGAGGGTCATCTCCTTGAAAGCGTCGAGCAGCTCGTCGGTGCTGAGCTTCGCCATGGTGGTTCCTCCGTATGGATCAGACAAACTAAGAATTGGGACCGCGGTACGTATGCGCTAATCCCCTGCGACCGCTTGCGCGGACCTACTCGCCGGTCTCTTCACGCTTGGCGCGCAGAGCCTCGGCCAGCTGAGCCATGTTGGTGGGCAGCGCGTTGAAGACGGCGGCCGCGTGGCCCTGCTTCGCCTTCAGAGCACCGGCCAGCTTCGCGAGGAGGACCTCGCGCGACTCAAGGTCGGCAAGCTTGGTGATCTCGGCCGGGCTCATCGACCTGCCGTCGACGACACCGCCCTTGATGACCAGGAGGGGATTGGCCTTGGCGAAGTCACGCAGACTCTTGGCGGCCTCGACCACGTCGCCCTTGACGAACGCGATCGCCGACGGGCCCGCGAGCAGGCCGTCGAGCTCACTGATCCCGGCCTCATTGGCCGCGATCTTGGTCAGCGTGTTCTTCACCACGGCGAACTTCGCATTCTCACCGAGAGAAACGCGCAGCTGCTTGAGCTGGGCGACGGTGAGACCGCGGTACTCGGTCAGAACGGCAGCGCTAGAGCCTTCGAAGCTGCTCTTGAGCTCGGCTACAGCCGTTGCCTTTTCCGCCTTCGCCATGGGCCTCCTTCCAGATGTGCCGCCGGCAAAGGCCCAGAAAGCGAACAAGCCCCGGCGCGGGCGCACGGGGCTCACATCAGGAGGTCAGTCCAAATGAAAACTCACATCACACCTACGCGGGCCGTCCACTGTGTGGATCCTTGGGCCACCGGGCCATGAGGCCCGACGACGACCGGCGGTCTTCGGCGTTGACAGCGTACGCCCTATCCGGGCGCATGCCAAATCGCCGACGGCCCGCGTCCTTGGGCCGAGGAGCCAAGGGACGCGGGCCGCGAGCGGTCGTCAGTTTCCGCCGGGGTGCTCCGGCATGTCGCCCACCTGGCCGGCGGGCGGGGCCGTGATCTCCACGGGCTCGTTGAAGCCCCTGAAGGAGGCGGCCATGTTGAACGTGACACCCTGCTCCGAGCCGCTGAGCGTGACCTTGCGGGGCAGGCTCTGGGCGTCGGACCACAGGTCGAACTTCACGTTCTTGACCCGCGAGAGCTGCTCCTGGAGCCGCTCACGCCTGGCCGGGTCGATCACCTGGGCGGCCTCGGCCACCGGGAAGGTGCCGCTGTAGTGGGTCGTCTCGACTCCGCCGACCGTCTCGGTGCCGACCGCCTTGACGTCCTTCGAGGCGGTCAGCAGCTTGACCGTGCCCGCCAGGTCGAACTGCTGGGCCTGGGCCGTGAACGCCTTGACGCCGGCCTGGCCCTTGGCGTCGAGATCCGTGAGGGAGACCTTGATCCACGGCTTGTTCGCGCCCGCGAACTTGTTGAGCAGTTCCGACTTCACATAGACCGTGTCGCCGGTCAGGATCGCCCGCGCTCCACCGGGGACGTTCTGCCCGTCGTGGACGATCGTGTCCAGTCTGACGTCGGTCGCCAGCTGTGGCCTGCTCTGGTACAGCATGCTGCCCTGGATCTTGCTGGTGCCCTTCTGGCCGCCGGTGGCGTCGACCACGAGGTCCGCGGAGTAGGAGGTGACCTCCCCGGCCCGCTGTGCGCTCTGCTGCACCGCCTCGGCGGCGGCCAGTTTGACGTTTCCGAGGGACGTGGTGCCCTGGGCACCGCATCCCGAGACCGCGACCAGCGCGGCCGCTCCCAATGTCAGTGCGGGAGCCAATCGGCGCATCCGTCTTCACCCCTTCGTGTCCCCCGATGGAATTGCTTACGACACTACGCCGCGACAAAACGGAATGCGTCCTCCCAGAGAACGAAAAAGGGCCTCAACCGAATGGCCATTCGGTTGAGGCCCTCCAAAAGGAGACCTGCTATCGAGCTTGACAGGCGGCCAGCGGCCCTGTCAGGCGTCGAGCTCGGCGGTCAGCGCCCGCGTCGCGTTCGGGTCGACCGGGATGGCCGGGCCCATGGACGTGGAGAAGACGACCTTCTTCACGTAGCGGCCCTTGGCCGCGGACGGCTTGAGACGGAGCACCTCGTCGAGGGCCGCGGCGTAGTTCTCGACGAGCTGACGCTCACCGAACGACACCTTGCCGATGATGAAGTGCAGGTTCGCGTGCCGGTCGACACGGAACTCGATCTTGCCGCCCTTGATGTCGGTGACGGCCTTGCCGACGGCGGGGGTCACGGTGCCGGTCTTGGGGTTGGGCATCAGACCACGCGGACCGAGCACGCGGCCCAGGCGGCCGACCTTGCCCATGAGGTCCGGGGTGGCGACGACGGCGTCGAAGTCCAGGCGGCCCTTGGCGACCTCGTCGATCAGCTCGTCGGCGCCGACGATGTCGGCGCCCGCGGCGCGGGCCTCCTCGGCACGGTCACCGGTCGCGAAGACCAGGACCCGGGCGGTCTTACCGGTGCCGTGCGGGAGGTTGACGGTGCCGCGCACCATCTGGTCCGCCTTGCGGGGGTCGACGCCCAGCCGCAGGGCCACCTCGACGGTGGCGTCGAACTTGGTGACGCTGGTCCCCTTGGCCAGTTTGGCCGCCTCGACCGGGGTGTAGAGGTTCTCGTTGTCGATCTGGGCTGCCGCGTTGCGGAATGCCTTGCTGCGCTTCACTTGCTCACTCCTGTGGATCCGAGTGTCCGTGGTACGGGCCGGCGCGTGGCCCCTCCACTTTCGAGGTGTTTCGAGGTTGTCCGGCGAGCGCGCTCATGATCGCGCCCGCTGCCGGGCTCCGGCCGGTTCCGCGTGGGCCACGGTGGGCGTCCACGTCCGCACGGCATCGGGCCCGGTGCCGTGCCGGTCAGTCGGCGATCGTGATGCCCATCGACCGGGCGGTGCCGGCGATGATCTTCTCGGCGGCCTCGATGTCGTTGGCGTTGAGGTCCTGCATCTTGGTCTCGGCGATCTGGCGCAGCTGGTCCTTGGTGAGCTTGCCCACCTTGTCCTTCTGCGGGACGGCCGAGCCCTTCGCCACACCGGCGGCCTTCTTGATCAGCTCAGGCGCCGGGGGCGTCTTCGTGACGAAGGTGAAGCTGCGGTCCTCGAAGATGGTGATCTCAACGGGGATGATGTTGCCGCGCTGGGCCTCGGTGGCAGCGTTGTACTGCTTGACGAAGTCCATGATGTTGACGCCGTGCGGACCGAGGGCGGTACCGACCGGCGGAGCGGGCGTGGCCTGGCCAGCGGGAAGCTGGACCTTGACCAGTGCCGCGATCTTCTTCTTAGGAGGCATGGTTCTCTCCGGGTCCTAATCGGGGTGATGCGGCTCCCACGCAGACACGGGGAGCATGTCGGCGGGCCGTGCTTCGCGAAGCACGGCCCATCGAACGCCTTAGTTTACGCGACCGCGGTCTGTGCGGCCGCGGGCGCGTGACCGGTCAGATCTTCGAGACCTGGTTGAACGAGAGCTCGACCGGTGTCTCACGGCCGAAGATCGACACCAGCACCTTGAGCTTCTGCGACTCGGCGCTGATCTCGCTGACCGTGGCGGGCAGCGTGGCGAAGGGGCCGTCCATGACCGTGACGGACTCGCCGACCTCGAAGTCGACGGTCGCCGCCGAGGCCTTGGCCGTCGACTTCTTGACCTCCTCGGACGGCTCCGGGGCGAGCAGCTTGGCCACCTCGTCGATGCTCAGCGGGCTGGGCTTGTTCGACAGGCCGACGAAGCCGGTCACACCGGGCGTGTTGCGGACCGCGGACCAGGACTCGTCGGTGAGCTCCATCCGGACCAGCACGTAGCCGGGAAGCACCCGTTCCTTGACGAGCTGGCGCTTGCCGCTCTTGATCTCGGTCACGTGGTGGGTGGGCACCTCGACCTGGAAGATGTAGTCCTCCATGTTGAGGGACTGGGTGCGGGTCTCGATGTTCGACTTCACGCGGTTCTCGTAACCCGCGTAGGAGTGGATGACGTACCACTCGCCGAACTGACCCCGCAGCAGGCGCTTGAACTCCTCGACCGGGTCGATGTCGGGCAGGACGTCGCCGTCCTCGTCGACCTCTCCGACGGAGACCTTTTCGGCCTCTTCGACACCCTCGGCCTCGTCGACGCCGCCGGCCGGGACCTCCTCGGCCCCGGTTTCGGCGTCGACGTCAGACTTGCCGGACTCGGCGAGCGAGTCCTGCGTGGCGTCGACGGCCTCTTCCGGGTCGGCCGTCCGCTCTTCGCGGGACTCGCCGGCCGACTGTGAAGACTCGGACACGGTGGATCATTCTCTTTCCGTCGATGGGCTGTTGAAATTACCGGGGGACGATCCGCCGGAAATCGGCTCAGGCTCCGCCGAAGATCCGCAGCACACCTTCGGTGAGCAACGCGTCGAGTGCCGACACGATCCCGACCATGATCAGCACGAAAACCAGGACGATCGTGGTGTAAGAAAGAAGATCTTTGCGCGTGGGCCAGATCACCTTGCGCAGTTCGGCAATGACCTGCCGGTAGAAGAGTGCGGGAGAAGTGCGCTTGGCCTTCTTCTCACCGCTCGGCTTGTCTGCGGTTTCGCCGCGCGTGTCGATCGCCACAGTCCTCACCTGATCCATCGAGTCCAACGCATGTCTGCGGCGCGCTAGACGCCCTGATGCGCGGACCGCTCCTCGCAGGGCACGAGGGACTCGAACCCCCAACCGCCGGTTTTGGAGACCGGTGCGCTACCAATTGCGCTAGTGCCCTAAGACATGAACCACCATACATCGGTTGGACCGAAGTTTGTCCGTGGCTCACGGTCTTGACCGCCGGTTCACGCATACGGCGGGAAGACCACGCCGGAGTCTACGGGGGAATGCCCACCACGTCGAACCGGGAGCGGCCACCCAGGTCACCGGCCTCCCCACCCGTCGCGCGGCCCGCCGGCCCGCGGGGTGGGCCGGGGTGTCCGCATCATGGATACGGAGCGGAAACAATGCCACAGGTCTGTAACCATGGAGGCATGACCCGTCCTCGCATCTCAGCACGTATCTCCGCGATCTCCGAGTCCGCCACGCTCGCCGTGGACGCCAAGGCCAAGGCGATGAAGGCCGCGGGCCGCCCGGTCATCGGCTTCGGCGCGGGTGAGCCGGACTTCCCGACCCCCGAATACATCGTCGAGGCCGCCGTGGAGGCGTGCCGCAACCCCAGGTTCCACAAGTACACGCCGGCCGGGGGCCTGCCGGAGCTGAAGCAGGCCGTCGCCGACAAGACGCTCCGCGACTCCGGCTACCGGGTCGACGCGGCCCAGATCCTGATCACCAACGGTGGCAAGCAGGCCGTCTACGAGGCGTTCGCCACGCTCCTCGACCCGGGTGACGAGGTCGTGGTCATCGCCCCCTACTGGACGACCTACCCGGAGGCCATCAAGCTGGCCGGCGGCGTCCAGGTCGAGGTCGTGACCGACGAGACCACCGGCTACCTCGCGAGCGTCGAGCAGCTTGAGGCGGCCCGCACCGAGCGCACCAAGGTCCTGCTGTTCGTCTCGCCGTCCAACCCGACCGGCGCGGTCTACTCCCCCGAGCAGGTCGAGGCGATCGGCCGCTGGGCCGCCGAGCACGACCTGTGGGTCGTCACCGACGAGATCTACGAGCACCTCACCTACGGCGGCGCGACCTTCGCGAGCATCGCCACCGCCGTCCCCGAGCTCGGCGACAAGGTCGTCGTCCTGAACGGCGTCGCCAAGACCTACGCGATGACCGGCTGGCGCGTCGGCTGGCTGATCGGCCCGAAGGACGTCGTCAAGGCCGCGACCAACCTGCACTCGCACGCCACGTCCAACGTCTCCAACGTGGCCCAGATCGCCGCCCTGGCCGCCGTCTCCGGCGACCTGTCGGCCGTGACGACGATGCGGGAGGCCTTCGACCGCCGCCGTCAGACCATGGTCCGCATGCTGAACGACATCCCGGGTGTGCTCTGCCCGGAGCCGAAGGGCGCGTTCTACGCCTACCCCTCGGTCAAGGAGCTGCTGGGCAAGGAGTTCGCGGGCCGGCGCCCGCAGACCTCCGCCGAGCTCGCCGAGCTCATCCTGGAGGAGGCCGAGGTCGCCCTCGTCCCCGGTGAGGCCTTCGGCACCCCCGGCTACTTCCGTCTGTCCTACGCGCTCGGCGACGACGACCTCGTCGAGGGCGTCGGCCGGGTGGCCAAGTTCCTGGGCCAGACCCAATAGTGCTCGGGGAGCACAGCGGGGCCCGGATCGGGAACGGTCCGAGGCCCCTTTTGTGTGGTCTCCGGGTCCGGTCCGCCCGGTTGAGGGGAAAAGTCCGGTGGACAGGACACCGGCGGGCTACCCGGGTGAGGGCAAGAACGGCCCCGGGACGCCGGACATACGGCACCATGTGGAAATGCCCCGTCCGCTCAGCGACCTGCCCAAGGCCCACCTGCATCTGCACTTCACCGGCTCGATGCGGCACTCCACCCTGATCGAGCTCGCCCGCGAGCAGAACCTGCACCTGCCGGACGCGCTGGTGCAGGACTGGCCACCCCGGCTGCGGGCGACCGACGAGCGGGGCTGGTTCCGCTTCCAGCGGCTGTACGACATCGCGCGCACGGTCCTGCAGCGGGAGGACGACGTCTACCGGCTGCTGCGGGAGGCCGCAGAGGACGAGGCCGCCGAGGGGTCGCGCTGGCTGGAGATCCAGGTGGACCCGTCCGGCTACGCCCAGCGGTTCGGCGGCCTCACCCCGGCCCTGGAGCTGATGCTGGAGGCCGCGCGCCGGGCCGCCGACCACGCGGGGATCGGGATCGCCGTGGTGGTGGCCGCCAACCGGACCCGCCATCCGCTGGACGCCAAGACGCTCGCCCGTCTCGCCTCCCGCTACATGGACCAGGGCGTCGTCGGGTTCGGGCTCTCCAACGACGAGCGCCGAGGCCGGGCCCGGGACTTCGACGGGGCCTTCCGGCTCGCCAAACGGGCCGGGCTGCTGGCCGTACCGCACGGCGGGGAGCTGCTGGGCGCCGACAGCGTGGCGGAGTGCGTGGACGTGCTGGGCGCCGACCGGCTGGGGCACGGTGTGCGGGCGGCCGAGTCGCCCCGGCTGATGGAGCGCCTGGCCGACCGGCAGATCGCCTGCGAGATCTGCCCGACCTCCAACGTCGGGCTCGGGGTGGCCGAGCGGCCCGAGGACGTGCCGCTGCGACGGCTCTTCGAGGCGGGGGTGCCGGTCGCGCTGGGCGCGGACGACCCGCTGCTGTTCGGCGCCCGGTTGCTGCCGCAGTACGAGCTGGCCAGGCAGGTGTACCGCTTCCGCGACGCCGAGCTGGCCGAGCTGGCCAGGCAGTCGATCCGGGCGTCGACGGCCCCCGAGACGGTGCGCAAGGACCTGCTCAGGGAGATCGACGACTGGCTGATCTCCCCGGAGCCGGAAAATACGGCGGACTGAGGGACTGAGGGGCGAGGGGGATGCGTGCCGGGGGACGGGCTCAGGGCCGGTCGGGAGGGCCCTGGTCGCGGGGGGCGAGGCGGAGGTCGTGCCGGCGGAGCCGTACCGCGTGTTCCTGGCCGAGCAGGGCGAGCCAGCTCGCGCCGAACTCGCGCAGCCCGTCGAGCATCCGGAACCGGACTCCGCCCGGGACCTGACGGCAGAGCAGCACGGACTTGTCGACCAGGCCGGTGATCACGTCGATCATGTCCTCGGCTCGGAGCGTGTCGTCCTGGCAGACGTAGGTCGCCGAGTCGAGGTCGAACTCTCCGGCGAACACCGAGGCGCGGGCCCAGAACAGCCGTTCCTGAGCCGTGCAGAGCTGGTGGCTCCACCCGATGCAGGTGGCCAGCGCCCGATGCCGGGACGGACCGCCCCTGCCCTCGTCCACCAGGAGGTCGAACCGGCCCTCCAGCCCGGCCAGGATGTCGGCGGCGGACATCGTGCGCAGCCGCGCGGCCGCCAGCTCGATCGCCAGTGGGAGGCCGTCCAGCCTGACGCACACCTCGGGGAGCCACACGCCGCTCAGGTCGGCGAGCAGGGCGCACGCGTCCTTGGGCGGCAGGCCGGTCAGCACCCGCAGATGCTCGCCGGGGACCGCGAGCGACTGGCGGCCGATCGCCAGGACGCGGAGCCCGGGATCGGCGGTGAGCAGCTCACCGACCAGCGTCGCGACCCGCCCGATCAGCACCTCGCAGGTGTCCAGCACGAGCAGCGGCGCGGTGGAGCCGCCGACGGCGTCCAGGACCGCCGAGACCAGCGCGTCGGGGCCGTCCGTCTCGGCGACGTCCACCACCGCCGCCCCGGGGGCGACCATCCGGACGAGTTCGAGGCCGAGCCGGGTCTTGCCCACACCACCGGCGCCGGACAGGGTGACCAGCCGGGCCCGCTCGAACAGGGCCACGATCTCCGCGATCTCGTCCCGTCTGCCGACGAACGCGCTCATCGAATTCCTCCAGCGTGGAGACTCCGGGCTTCGGCCAGGGAGAGGAAGTCAACGCGCGCTCTCTCCTGGCGGCGTGCGCATTCACCCTAAAATTCACACTAAAACTGATCGAATCCCTCAATGTCCAGGATTCGGGTCATGGTCACGTCCAGATCCGTGTCCATCCCCCTGGTGAAGGCGCGCTCGTACACCTCGTCACCCACCAGCGCCCTGGCCCGGCTCTCCGCCTGACGGCCGGAGATCGCGAAAGGGCACGAACCACGCTCGGACAGGTCGGAGGTCGTCCACATCCGCCGGGCGGCGCCGAGCAGGAAGGCGGCCAGGCCACCGTCTCCCCGGGCCACGGCGGTGGCGGCGAGCTGATCCAGCGTCAGGGCGCCGCCCAGGGTGTCGCCCAGCCTCCACCTGACCTCAAGCGCCGTCCGCGCGTACGCCTCCGCGGCGTCGAGATCTCCCCGGCCGAGCTCGACGAGCGAACGCACCTGATCGCCGTAGGAGCGGGCCCAGAGCTCACCCCGCTCCGCGCACCTGGCCCACTGCCGCATGAGCACCCCCACGGCCAGGCCGGACTCACCTCGAAGGCCCCAGGCCATCGCCATCGTCACCTCGGCGAGGGGCAGCCCGATGTGGAGGTGGACCGCCCGTTCGAACAGTTCGGCCGCCTCCGCCGCGAGGCGCGCGGCCTCGTCCGGGTCGCCGAGGACGAGGGCGGTCGCCGCGGCGTTCTGCCGGGCGCACCCGGCCGCGGCGAAGTCGCCCTCGGCCATCGCCGCCTCGTACGCCTCGTCCGCCCGCCCGCTCGCCGCGGCCGTGTCACCCGCGGCGAGCGCGACCCAGGCGCACACCCACAGGGCCTTGGTCCTGACCGGGCTCGGGTCCGCGTGACCGTCCAGCACCCGGTCCAGGTGACGGCGCCCCTGCCGCACCTGGCCGAGGCAGCACCAGACGAACCAGAGCGCGGTCACCAGGTCGAACCCGTCGTCGCAGGCGAGGGCCGCCTCCAGGTCCGGCATCGCCCGGTGCGCCCAGTCGGCCCACTGCGGCTGCCTCGGGCCGTACCACTCGGCCTCCGCCCTGCGGGCCCGCGCCAGATAGTGCTCACGGTGGCGGGCGACGAGAGTCGCCTCCTCGCCCAGGCGGCACAGCCACTCCCTGCCGTAGTCGCGGACCGTGTCGAGCATCCGGTAGCGCGACCCCCTGGCGAGCAGAATCGACTTGTCCACCAGCCGCCCCAGCGGGAACACGGTGAGCCGCCCGTCGGCGCACACCGCCCGCACGTCGTCGACGTCGAACCAGCCGGCGAAGACCGAGAGCCTGGCCCAGAGCAGGCGTTCCTCCGCGGTGCACAGCTCGTGACTCCAGCCCACCGCGGTGCGCAGGGTCTGGTGGCGTCCAAGCGGAGTACGGCTCCCGCCGACGAGCAGCGCGAACCGGTCGTCCAGCCGTTCGGTGAGCTGCCGCACCGACAGCGTCCGCAGCCGCCGCGCGGCCAGCTCGATGGCGAGGGGGATGCCGTCCAGAAGGCGGCAGACCTGGGCCACCTCGTGTGGATCGAGGGCGACGTCGGGCACCAGGGCCTGAGCCCGCTCGGTGAAGAGCCGTACCGCCTCCGAGGCGGTGCCTCCGGAGGCGGGCACCGCCAGCGGCTCGATCGGCATGAGCCGCTCCCCCGGCAGCCCGAGCGGCTGGCGGCTGGTGGCGAGCACCCGGGCGTGCGGGGCGTCGGACAGGATCCGGCGCAGCAGCGCCGCGCAGGAGTCGATCAGATGGTCGCAGGTGTCCAGGACCAGCAGCAGCCGCTTGTCGGCGAGGAAGTCCGCGAGCACCTCGGCCTGCGGCCGGGCCGCCTGCTCCCGCATACCGAGCACCGCGGCGATGGTGTGGCCGACCAGGTCGCCGTTCTGCTCCGCCGAGAGCTCGACGACCCACACCCCGTCGCTGAAGGAGTCACGGAGCCGGTCGGCCGTCCTGACGGCCAGCCTCGTCTTGCCCACACCGGCGACCCCGGTGAGGGTCACCAGGGGGGAATGGCCGATCAGTACGGCGAGCTCGTCGAGCTCAGCTGCGCGCCCGACGAGGCTGCTCGTCTCCGCCGGAACGTTGTCCCGACGTATCCGCGTATCCGCCACCGAATTCCTCGCCCCTCCGCATGAGGTGGCAAGCCAACCACGGAACCGGCGGCAGACCCGGTCAGATCTGACATCGCCGGTTATGAATTTTTCTCCTCCAGTGCATATTTCACAGCAAGCCGCAGGTCAAGCGCCCTCCCCTGTGCGAAACGGGTATCGAATTCTCCACCCCCCAGGACTTTGACGGCCTGGGTGACGGCCCTCTGACGGACCGTGATGAAGATCGGCGAGAGGAACTGCGGCAGCCCCGAGGAGTCCCAGACGACCTGGGCCGCCCCCAGAAGCCTGGCCGCCCTGCGCGCCGCCCCCGTCTCCGCGCCCCTCCCTGCGCCCGCCTTCGCCCTGACCGCCTCCGCCGCCGCCGTCCAGGCGATCAGTTCGACGCAGGCGACGGTCAGGAGCAGGTCCTCAAAGAGCCTCGCCCCCGCGAGCGCGGCCCTGGCGTGACGGAGTGCCCCCGAGGGGCGGCCCTTGAGGTGCTCCGCCCAGGCGGAGACGTACTCCATCTGGGTGCGGCTCCACTCCTCCCCGTACGCCTCGCAGAGCCCCCGCCCCTTGACCAGCATGCTGTCCGCCGCCTCCGGCCGCCCCGCGGCCAGCAGGCTCAGCGCCGCCAGCATGTGGCAGGGCAGCAACCCCGCCGACATGTCACCCCCGGCCGTGTGCCAGACGACGGCCCGCTCCAGCAGTTCGACCGCACGCGAGGAGTCCCTGCGCGTCAGAGCGAGCAAACCCTCTATCTGGAGGACGTACCCGGCGGCGCTCCCCCCGGCGTCCTCGGCACGGCAGCGGGCGAGCAGTTCCCGAGCGGCCTCCAGGTCCCCCTGGAGCACGGCGACCCAGGCGCAGACCCAGAGCGCCCTGGTCCGCTCAGGGCCGGGCTCGGCGTCGGATCGCAGCGCGGCCTCCAGATAGTGGCGGCCCTGACGCACCAGGCCGCAGCAGATCCAGAGGAACCACAGAGACCCGGCCAGGTCCAGAGCCGCCCGTGTCCACCCGGGGTCGGCCAGGCACAACTCGAACGCCTTGCGCAGGTTGCACTGCTCGGCGCGCATCCTCGCGTACCACTCCACCTGGCGGCCCGGCCACTCGGCGGCACATCTTTCGGCCAGCCGGAGATAGTGGTCACGGTGACGGCCCCTGACCGTCTCGTGCTCGCCCAGCCGGTGCAGCCACTCGGCGCCGAACTCCCTGACGGTGTCCAGCATGCGCAGCCGTACACCGGTGGGGTGGTCCTCCCGCTGCACCAGGGACTTCTCCGCCAGCCCGGTCAGCGCCTCCAGCACCAGCGCGGCCGGGAGCGGACCGCCCGCGCAGACCTGCTCGGCGGCCTCCAGGTCGAAATCGGAGGCGAACACCGACAGCCGGGCCCACAGCAGCCGCTCGGCCGGGGTGCACAGTTCGTGGCTCCAGCCCATCGCCGCGCGCAGCGACTCGTGCCGCACCAGCCCGCCGCCACCGGTCACGCCACCGCCGATCGGGCCGTCGCCAACCGGGGCACCGCCGGCCGGGACACCACCTGCCGGATCACCACTCATCGGGTCACCGCCGACCGGGTCGTCGCCGATCGAGCCACCGCCGGTCAGCAGGCGGTAGCGGTCGCCCAGCTCGCGGATGAGCCGCTCAGGCGACGTGGTGCGCAGCCGTACGGCCGCCAGCTCGATCGCCAGCGGGACACAGTCGAGCCTCTCGCAGAGCTCGGCCAGACCGGCTTCACCGTCCGCGCCGCCCACGCCACCCACGCCCTCCGTCAGGCCGGCGCGGTCGCGAAGCAGCGTCACCGCGTCCTCGACCGGGAGCGGCGGGACGGGATAGACGTGCTCGCCGGACACGCCGAGCGGCTGGCGTCCGGTGGCCAGCACCCGGAGACCGGGCGCGCGGCGCAGCAGGGTGTCGACCAGCGAGGCCACCGCGTCGACCAGGTGTTCGCAGGTGTCGAGCATGAGCAGCGACCGGCGCGAGCTCAGCCAGTCGGCGAGTACCTCCTGCTGCGGCCGGGCGGACCGGTCGGCCAGGCCCATGCCGTCGGCCACGGTCGCCGGCAGCAGGTGCGGATCGGTGAGGGGGGCCAGCTCGACCTGCCGGCAGCCGCCGGGGAACTCCGCCGAGACCTCCTCGGCGACCCGGCGTGCCAGGCGCGTCTTACCGACACCGCCCAGTCCGGTGAGCGTGACCAGGCGGGACTCGCGCAGCAGACGGACCACCTGTGCGATCTCCGCACTCCGGCCGACAAAGGTAGTTTCCATAGGGGCGCTCATGCTAGGCCGCGGCGCCCGATTCGGGGGCGGCTCCCGGGGAAGCACTACTAGACTCTGCCTGTCCTTAGCCGTGGCCCGCCACGGTTTTCTGTGAGCGAGCTGGACGGAACCGCATGTCTGGGTATGACCGCGTAGTGCAACCCGCGGCCGGTGACGAGGCCCTGGAGAACCACCTGGGTGGGGACGAGGCCAAGAACTACCGGCAGTACGAGCTCGACACGGTCGCCCCGCACGTGGGCCGGTCCATGCTGGAGATCGGCTCGGGTCTGGGGCACTTCGCCGAGCAGTTCCTGCCCCGCCTGGACAGGCTGGTGGTCAGCGACTTCGACCCCTACTGCGTGGAGCGGCTCCGCGAGCGCTTCGCCGGGCGCGACGACATCGACGTGCTGCAGTTCGGCCTGCCGACCGACATCCCGATCGGTGAGAAGGTCGACACGGTCGTGATGATGAACGTGCTGGAGCACATCGAGGAGGACGTCGAGGCCCTGCGCTCGCTGGCGAGGGTCACCCTGCCCGGCGGCCGGATCGTGATCTGGGTTCCGGGCTACATGCAGCTGTACGGAGACTTCGACCGCAAGGTCGGCCACGTCACCCGCTACACCCCCGCCACCCTGCGCAGCACGGTCTCCAAGGCGGGCCTGGACGTCGACGTGCTCAAGCCGATCAACTTCCTCGGCGGCATCGCCTGGTGGGCCGCGGTCCGCCGCGGCGGCGTCGGCTACCCCGACCCCCGCCTGGTCAAGATCTACGACCGTACCGTGGTGCCGGCCACCCGCTTCATCGAGCGCTTCATCCGCCCGCCGTTCGGCCAGACGGTCTTCTGCGTGGCCCGCGTCCCGAAGTAGAGCGCCCCGAAGTAGAGCGCCACGTCGAGATCCCCGAAGTAGAGCGTCCCGCCCCGAGCCCCGGCCCGGAATAAATGGCTTGCACCGTACGGCACGGCCGCCGTACGGTGATCGCATGTGGATCAACTCCTAAGCGCCGGCGTCGATCAGCCTCGTCTGATCCGCCCGCACTCAGCTCTCCGGCCCCGTTCGTCTGACGCGGCAGCTGAGTTTCCGGCACGGCCTACAGCCGCGTCGTCACTGTCTTCAAGGAGTCCATATGCGAATTCACGCGTCCAGCAAGCACGGAAACCACGATAAGGCTCCCAAGCCTCGTATGCCGCTTCCCGGGCTTCCCGGGCTTCCCGAACTGCCCGAGCGGGGCCGGCCCGCCCCGGCGCCGCGGCGCACGCCGATGCCGCCCACGCCGATGCGGCCGACCCGGCAGTCGCGCCGGATCCCCGGCAAGGGCGGTCGCTGACGGCTCGTCACGCCCCGGTTCCGGCGTTCCGGAACCGGGGCGTGACGGGCGGAGGAAGCGGAGGCCGCGGGCCGGGGCGCCGGATCGGGAGCACCGGGCTCACCGGGCTCACCGGGCTCACCGGGCCGGGAACACCGGGCTCACCAGCCGCACATCCCGTCACGGCCGCCCCACATGGGCCCCGGCCCGGACCACGATCCGTCGGGCGCGCCCCTGCCGTCGAACCAGGTCGCCAGCCACCGCCGCATCTGGACCATCTCGTCCTGCTGGGTGTTGCGCACCGTACGGGCGAACGCCGCGACCTCGTCGTGCCGCGCGATCCCGTGCACGAGCATCTGCTGAGACAGCATCACCGCGGCCATGTGGTGCGGGATCATGTCCCGCAGGAACGTCTCGTCCAGCGCGTCACCCGACAGTTTCGACAGATCACGCATCATCGGTCGATAGGGAACCGCCGTGGACTCTCCTGGATACCACTCGGCCAGCCAGTTCCTCATCTTCGCGATCTCAGCGGTCTGCGTCGTCGCGATCGTCGCCCCCAACCGGCGCATCTCCGGGCGTCCGGAGCGCCGGAGCTGCTCCGCGGCGGCGACGGCCTCCTGGTGGTGGGGCACCATCCGCGTCAGATAGTCGAACTCGCTGTCCACCGAGCACATGGGTCCCATACCGGGCCCCATGTGGTCACCGTAGGTCTGTTCCTCGGAGGGAGCCGGCCTCGGCTGAACGTCGTTCACATTCGCCGCGGCGACCCCTGTCATCGCCGCGGCCACCAGAACCGACCCGGCGACGATCCCCCTCGTCACTGCGCGTCCCATCGCTCCCCCAACGGCTCGCGGAGTTTCTCAGCCCTACGGTGTCCCCACCGCACCCGCCGTGACCAGGGCCGATCGGCACACACCATCAGGACCAAGGTCTCAGCGGCGCCGAGGTGAGACGTCCGGCCGGGTGGCGCTCCCCGCGACCGGTCAGAGGCGTTCGACGATCGTGACGTTGGCCTGGCCGCCGCCCTCGCACATCGTCTGCAGGCCGTACCGGCCGCCGGTGCGCTCCAGCTCGTGCAGCAGCTTGGTCATCAGGATCGCGCCGGTCGCGCCCAGCGGGTGGCCCAGGGCGATCGCGCCGCCGTTGGGGTTGACCCTGGCCGGGTCGGCGCCGACATCCTTGATCCAGGCCAGCGGGACCGGGGCGAACGCCTCGTTGATCTCGGTGACGTCGATGTCGCCGATGGACAGGCCCGCCTTCTTCAGCGCCTTCCCGGTCGCCTGGATCGGCGCGGTCAGCATGTAGACCGGGTCGCCGCCGGTGAGCGTCAGGGTGACGACGCGGGCTCTGGGGGTCAGGCCGTGGTCGTGGACCGCCTGCTCGGAGGCGATCAGCAGGGCCCCGGAGCCGTCGGAGATCTGCGAGGAGGTGGCGGCGGTGATCCGGCCGCCCTCCCGCAGCGTCCTCAGCGCCGCCATCTTCTCCAGCGTGGTGTCGGCGCGCGGGCCCTCGTCGTCCTCGACGCCGTTGATCGGGGCGATCTGGTCTCTGAAGTGGCCGCCCGCCACGGCCTTGGCCGCGCGCTGGTGGCTGCCGTAGGCGAACCGCTCCAGCTCCTCACGGCCGAGATCCCACTTCTCGCACATGAGCTCGGCGCCGCGGAACTGGGAGATCTCCTGCTTGCCGTACCGTTCCACCCACCGGTCGCCGAAGGGGAAGGGCATGCCCTTCTCCAGCGCCGCGGTGACGGGGGAGCCCATCGGCACGATGCTCATGGACTCCACTCCCGCGGCCACCACGAGATCCTGGGTGCCGGAGAGCACTCCCTGGGCCGCGAAGTGGATCGACTGCTGGGAGGAGCCGCACTGCCGGTCGACGGTCACCCCGGCCACGCTCTCCGGCAGGCCCGCCGACAGCCAGGCGTTACGCGCGATGTCCATGCTCTGCGGGCCGAACTGCATGACACAGCCCATGATCACGTCATCCACCGCGGCGGGGTCGACGCCCGTGCGCTCGATGAGGGCCCGGAGGGTGTGCGCGGCCAGGTCGGTGGGGTGGACGGCGGACAGGCCGCCCTTCTTTCTTCCCACCGGGGTGCGGACCGCTCCGACGATGTACGCCTCTGCCACAGTGCCTCCCGCGGGCGAAACCGAGCATTATTCGGTCATTGGCAGGTTACCGCAGAACCCCCGCCCTGTCCCGCGGCGGTCCGCAAGGGGGCCCGGAGAGAGCCGCGCACCTGGACGGCCCGGCCCGCGGGCCCCGCGAAACAGACGTCACGAGCCGGGTCGTGCCATCGATCAGGGGTTCAGGACGGGCGGTTCAGCACGATGTAGCCGTCGCGCTCGAACACCTTGACGTAGCCGCCGCGCAACGCCTCGTCGACCCGCCGCCGCTGTGCGTCCTGGTCGGCGAACGGATAGGTCCACCGCGCCACGTCGGCCACGATCCAGGACGCGCCGTAGGGCCGCGGCTCCCAGAGCAGCACCGTCGTCCGCGCGGTGAGCGCCGGTCCGACGCTGTTGGCGGCCTCCACCACCACCCCGTCCGGGACCTTGGCCACCGCCTCGCGCGCCGCCGCGACGTGCGGCTCCCCCCGGTAGAAGGACGGTTCCAGAAGGTCGCCGAGCGCGAACCTCGGGATGAGCGTGACGCCGATCACGCAGACCGCGAACGCCCAGCGCGCGGTCACGTCCCACCCGGGGAACCGCTTTCCGAGCCGGTGGGCGCCGTCCACCGCGGCACAGACCAGAACGGCGACCACAAAGGCGTTGTAGTGATACTCCGTCCCCCACCACTGCTGCCGGTCAGCCAGGAACCGCTCGACGACGAGCGGAAGCGCCGTCAGGACCAGCGGTGACAGAAGCGCGGTCAGCAACGTCGGCCAGAGCAGGAGGACCAGGGTGTCCATCTTGGTCTCCGGGCTGACCATCTGCCAGAGCGCGCCCAGCGGGTCACGGGCGACGGAGAGCACGACCTCGCCAAGGGTCGCGCCCCGGTCACCGTAGGCCCAGTGGAACCCGGCGGCCCCCGAGCCCGCCATCGGCATCAGCACGTTGCGGACGATCACCAGCGCCCCCAGCCCGAAGAGGACGAACGCCGCCCCCTCCATCCGCCGCCGGGTGACGAGGAGGTGGACGCCGAACCCCACGACCAGCAGGCCCATGTCCTCCTTGACCAGGAACAGGCCGATGACCGCGGGTATCGCCGCGGCCATCCGGCCGGCGTCGACCCGCTCGATCATGATCGCGCTGAGCAGGGGGACGAACGCCGCCTCGTGGACGTCGAACCCGGCGGCCTGCGCGACCGGCCACGACGCCAGGTAGGCCACCGCGACCAGGTGGGCGGGGCCCGCGCCGACGCGGCGCTCGGCGTAGTGCCAGATCGGGATCGCCGCCGACGCGAGCAGCGCCCCCTGCGCGACGATCAGCGTCTCCGGCCCGCTGTGGATCCAGTACAGCGGGGCCAGAACCGCCACGATGGGCGAGAAGTGGTCGGCGAGCTGGAGGAAGTCCATCCCGACGCCGTACCGCATGCCGACCACCGGCTCCACGGGCGCGCCGAACGTGGCGTAGCCGCGTACGGCCTGGTCGAAGACGACCAGGTCGAAGGCGCTGGCCCTGAAGGTGAGAAGCCTGACCAGGCCGAGCACCGAGTAGGCCGTCGCGGCCAGTGCCACGAGCGCGCCCAGCGCCGCCCCGTGCCGCCGTCTCCGCAGGAATCCCAGGACATTCGAAACCCCGGGGGTCCAGCCCGTCGCCGTGGTCTCGGCGTTCATGCCCTGCGCGTGCTCGTCATCGTCGCGTAGGCGATGACATTGTCGGTGTAGTGACCGGTGGTGCGGTTGTAGGTGCCACCACACGTGATCAGGTGGAGCTGGGGGTTGGGCGATTCGCCGTACACACGCTGGGTGGGAAAGACGGACTTCTCCGCCTGTTCGAGACCGCCCACCGTGAAGACCGCGACGATGCCGTCCTTGCGCCGCACCTCGATCACGTCACCGTTCCGGATCTCGTCGAGGCGGCTGAAGACCGCGCTCCCCGAGCGGGTGTCCTTGTGCCCCAATATGATCGCCGGCCCCGCCTCCCCCGGGGTGGGCCCCGAGCGGTACCAGCCGACCAGGTTCGGGTCGGCGACCGCGGGCACCTCGATCGCCCCCTGCCCGTCGAGCCCGACCGAGCTGATCGGCGCGTTGATGCCGAGCCGTTTGACGACCAGGCGCACCGGGGTCGAGGGCTGCATGGCGGGAGCCGCCGGGATGCTCGGCAGAGGTGGCGGCGCGGTCGCGGGTGCCTGGAAATAGGGGTCCGGCAGGCCGGTGGCGTTCGCCTGGCTGCGGGGCGGCAGCGTGGTGCGCTGGTCGGCCAGGCCGTACTGCTCGGGCGCGACCATCATGAGCAGCAGGCCCACCAGCACCGTGACCACTCCGGCGACCCCGGCGAGGATGAGCACCGACCGCAGGATCCGGCCGTCGTTCACCCGCTCCTCGGGCCACTCCTCGTACGGCGGGCCGTACCCCTGGTAGACCGGATGCCCCTGAGGCGGGTAGGGCGGCTGGACCGGGCCATAGCGGTACGGCGGCGCGGGCCTGGGAGCCCGAGGCGGTCGGCCGTCCGGCGTCGGGGTGGTCATCCAGCCGCTCCGGTCAGCCCCTGAGCGCGCTACGGCGGCGCAGCACGAGTCCGCCGACCCCGGCCAGGGCCATCAGCAGCGAGCCGCCGAGGACGATCATGCGGGCGTCCGGCCCGGCCTCCCCGCCACCGCCCGTCGAGGCCGCGCCCCGGGGGGTCTCCTCGACCTGTCTGTCCTTCACGGGCTTGGAGGTCTCGGTCCGGGTGAGGGTGATCGTCGGCTCCGGGGTGGCCGTGGGGGTGGAGCTTCCGGTCGGGAGGCCCATGTTCGTCGGCGTGCCGGTCCCCATCCCGGCGCCCTGCGGCCTGACCGTGACCTGCAGCGCGGCGGTCGAAGCCTCGGCGGGGGCCGCGGTGCAGTCGTACAGGTCGGCCTTGGTCGCGGTGCCGGCCGCCGGGCTGTGGACGAGGGTGAAGTCGTGAGGCTGGATCCCGATGACCCCGGTCGCCGTGGGCGTCACCGTGATCAGCACGGCGGGAAACGGCAGCGCGGTGCCGGCCGCCACCGCTCCGGGGGTCGACGTGGCTCCGACCGTCCGGGTCTCCGTCGGGGACGGGAGGGGCGTGCCCGTGATCACCACGTCCGCGTCGATCACGAGCCGGTCACCGGCCGCGATGGCGGAGGGCGCGGTCAGGGCCGGTCCGGGAACGGCGGGCTGACCGATCCTCCAGGTCGCCACGAGAGGGGAGTTGGGGACCGCGCTGAGCGGAGCGGTCAGGTCCATCTGCAGTTTGTAGCTGTTGCCGGTGACGGCGCCGGCGGCGGGACTACCGACGGGATTGCAGGTGTAGGTGACCGGTTTGGGAATCGCGGCCAGAGAGGCGACCGCGGGGACGGCGCCGAAGATGAGACCCCCGCTGACCGCTCCGACAGCAACTGACTTGACCGCGACGCGGCACCGCGTCTTGGACTTCAGCACAGCTTCTCCCCATTTCGGCACAGTTGACCGCTTTGGCGCGGTTGCCCACGATTCCAGGCCATGGTCACAGTCCGGAATAGATCTTAATAAGACGGGACGGGAAGATGCGCGTGAGTTAGCAAAACGGGCATATTTTCTCTCCCGCCGCATCGTGGCCGCCTTCGCCCATCCGGCCCCATCCACCACTCCCCGCCCCCGAGCGTTCCCGGCCGCGCCACTATTCGCGTGGCGCGCGAACCACCGCGGTGATGATCGGGAGCTCGAACTCGCCGTGCGCGGTCTCAGGGGTGGAACGCAGGTAGTCGACCACCCGAGCCAGCAGCTCGGCGCGCTCGGAGCCGGGGAGCGTGAGCACGTGGGAGTGGGTGGCGATCGTGGCCGCCATCGTCTCCGCGGTCCGGCGCTGAACGTGCGGGAAGCGGACCTGCTCGACCTCCCGGAACCACGGCCCCCGCAGCGGGATCTCCTCGGCCCGCCAATTGGTGAACGACACCGTGCTCCTGGCCACCCTCTTCAGCTCCCTCACCCACGGGATCTGGTCGTCGTCGAGGTTCCAAAGCCCGGCCAGCACCCCGCCCGGGGTCAGGACCCGGGCCATCTCCGGCAGGGCCCGGTCGAGGTCGAACCAGTGCAGCGCCTGCCCGACCAGGATCGCGTCGACCGCCCCGTCCGGCAGCGGGATCTTCTCAGCCGACCCGGCCAACGCCCGAGCCCCGGGCAGCCGCCGGCGGAGCTGGTCGAGCATGGCCGGATCGGGCTCCACCGCGATCACCTCGGTGACCTTGGCGCCTTCGGCGAGCCCGGAGGTGTGCCGCAGCAGTACCTCGGTCAGCTTCCCGGTCCCGGCTCCCAGGTCGAGGACACGCAACGGCACACGGTCGGAGACGGGGTCGAGCGCCCACAGCACGGCGTCATCGGGATAGTCGGGCCGCTCCCGCGCGTACGCCGCGGCCTGACCGCCGAACGACGACGCCCTTCGCGCGAGCGTCTCAGCATCGATAGCGCCGAAAGCGAATAATCTGCTCATACGCTTACGATAACCTCGCGGCCCCCGGTGATCTTGAACGAAAAATCATGTTTCGCACCGCCTTCAACCAGCCCCCCGCGAGCTCGGATAGTCAGGACATGTACCCCGTTCCCCGACGTTCCGCGATGTTCCGCGGCGTTCCACGGAAGAGGTCAGTTGTCGCTGAAGAGACGGTCGCGCGTGGCACGCGCGACCCCGGGATCGTCGGCGAACACCCCGTCCACGTCGAGCCGGTAGAGCCGTTCCAGCCAGCCCATCACATCGCCGACCGCACGCGGATAGTCCGGGCTGGCCGGATCCCCCCTGCGGTACTCCAGCGGAAGATACTCGTTCTCGTTACGGATGGTCGCGACATGAACCAGGAGCCCCTTCTGATGGGCGTCCTGGACGAGCGAGGTAGGCTCCTCCAGCCTCCCGTCGGGACGGATGGGCACGATCCGCGAGGTGACCACGCCGATGCCGTTGGCATATGTGGCGATCTGCGCCAGACCGTCCGGGGTGATCAGGTCACTGTAGGTGCGCGGGTCACCGGCCGTCGCCAGATCGTACGGCCTGCCTCTCGCGCCGATGAGCTGAACCAGCCGCACCCGGGTGGCGGAGCGCAGCTCCTTGAGGTTGGCCGTCTCGAAGGACTGGATGAAGACCGGGGCGCACACGTCGTCCCAGCCGCGGAGCCGGAGGGTCTCCACCAGCGGCTTTTCGAGCGGCAGCCCTATCGAGGCGAAATAGGTCGAATGCTTGGTCTCGGGGTAGACGCCCACACCGCTCTGCTGAGCGAGCTGGACGACCTCGTCCAGCGTCGGGATCCGCGCCAGCCCGTTGTAGGCCGTGTTGCCCGGCCGCACCTGGGGGAGACGCTCCTTGGCGCGCAGGGTGCGCAGCTCGTCGAGCGTGAAATCCTCGGTGAACCAGCCGGTCCGCCGGACACCGTCAACGACCTTGGCCGTCTTGCGGTCGGCGAACTCGGGGTGGCTGGCGACGTCGGTGGTCTTCGACAGCTCGTTCTCGTGCCGGGCGACCAGCACGTGATCCTTGGTGGAGACCAGGTCGGGCTCGATGTAGTCGGCGCCCATCTGAATGGCCGCCTCGTAGGCGAGGAGTGTGTGCTCGGGCCGGAAGGCGCTGGCGCCGCGATGCGCGATGACGATCGGCTCACGGCCACCACAGGTGGGCGCGTCCGCCGCGATCGCGGGCGGGAGCGCGACCGGCGCCGTCGCCCCCGTGAATCCGGCCAGCACACCCGCCACGAGCACGGCGGGCATCCCGGCCCGCATCACCTTGCCCACCACCTCGGGCACCCCCACTCTCCGATCCTGTGGGGGGCACACTGGGTATCGGCAGACCTACCCTGAGCCACCGGTCGGCTAACGGTCATACCTGATCAGGTGCCACAGACATCGGCGACACCTCACGAACTCGGGAGGTTCGCGACGTCGGCGCTCTTCGACGGTTCGTTCTCGTGCCGGGCGACCGGCACGCGGGCCTCGGTGAAGACCGGATCGGGCTCGATCGGTTCTGACGGGTCGTCAGTCCCCAGGGCACACGCGATCCCGCACGACGCGCGCGGCCACGGGGTCGTTGGCGAACACTCCGTCCACGTCGAGCGCGAAGAGCCGTCTCAGCCAGCTCTCCACGTCGCCGGCGGCGCGCCGGTAGGCGGGGCGGGCCGGATCCCCCCGCCGGTAGTCCGCCGGGAGTCCCGCGTTCTCGTTCCGGACGGTCGCGACGAGAACCTGGAGGCCCAGCCGGTGGGCGTCCCGGACGAGCGAGGTCGGCGTTCCCAGCCTCCCGTCGGAACCGAGAGGCACGACCCGCGAGGTGATCACCCCGATGCCGTCGGCGTACGTGGCGATCTGCGCCAGGCCCTGCGGGGTGATCAGGTCGCTGTAGCTGCGCCGGTCACCTGCGGCCACCAGATCGTACGGCCTGCCGCTCGCGCCGATGAGCTGGACGAGCCGGAGCCGTGTGACGGAACGTAGCCTCTTGAGCGTGGTGGTCTCGAACGACTGGATGAAGACCGGGGCTCCGCCGTCCTTCCAGCCGTACCGTCCGAGGGTCTGCAGCAGCGGCCCCTCGATCGGCAGCCCTATCGAGGCGAAATAGGTCGAATACTTGATCTCGGGGCAGACGCCCACGCCGTACCGCCGGGCGAGCTGGACGACCTCGTCCAGCGTCGGGATCCCCGCCTGCCCGTCGTACGCCCTGTTGCGCGGGCGCCGCTTGGGGAAGCGCTCCCTGGCCCGGAGGGCGCGCAGCTCGCCGAGCGTGAAATCCTCGGTGAACCAGCCGGTCCTCTGGCGGCCGTTGATGGTCTTGGTCGTCCTGCGACCGGCGAACTCGGGGTGGTTCGCGACGTCGGTGGTTTTCGACAGCTCGTTCTCGTGCCGGGCGACCAGCACGTGATCCTTGGTGGAGACCAGGTCGGGCTCGATGTAGTCGGCGCCCATCCGGACGGCCAGCCGGTAGGCGGCAAGCGTGTGCTCGGGCCGGAAGGCACTGGCCCCCCGATGCGCGATGACGATCGGTACGCGATCGTCGGACCCGACCGGCCCGGTCACCGCCTCCGCGGACCGCGGCGCGACGAGCGCCACCCCTCCCACGAGCCCGGCTGTCACCAGCACGGCCACCATAAGCACGGCGGACGCCCCGCCCCGCACCACCTTGCCCACCACCTCGGACACCCCCGCTCTCCGATCCTGTGGGGGGCCGTGTCAGCACCAGCACCTCTACCCCGGATCGGTGGGAAGGACTCTCCGCCCGCGAGACGTCCGCACATCACCACCAACCGGCGCCCATCGCCCATCCACCACGCGGGTACGGCGAGCGTCGACACCGGCCTGACCGGCCCCGGTGAACGACGCGCGACCCGGCGAGCGTTCCCGGTCATCGGGGTCCGCGGTCAGCACGACCGGTACGACCGGACCGGCGCCCGCGCCCTCGGCGGGGATCAGCCCTCCTGCCCGCTCTCCTCGTTCTGGCCGGTCCCCGTGGTAGGCCCGGTGCCGGTGGCGGGTCCGGTCCCCGTGGTGGGGCCGGCGCCCGTGGCCGGCAGGGCGCTCCCCCGCTTCCACTGCTTCCAGCTGAGCTGCCAGAAGCTCCAGCCGTTGCGCCAGTCGAGCTTCCGCCTGGTGCCGGTGATCTGCACGACGTCGCCGCGCTGGGCGATCCCGTAGAACCACTTGGCCCCGGCGGGCGTGGCACGCACACAGCCGTGGCTCTGGTTGGACCTGCCGAGGAACTGGTAGGCGCCCGCGCTCTGGTGGACGTACTCGCCGCTGTCGGAGATCCGTACCGCCCAGGGGATCTCCAGCTTGTAGTAGAGGCTGTCCTCGGGGTCGGTGACACCCAGCCAGGAGGAGGTCATGGTCTCCACCTCCCTCTTGCCCATCGTGAGGTGGGTGCCGCTGGTGGTGAGGTAGACGTCGACACCGTTCTTGACCAGGCCGCCCCGGCCCGCGCTGATCGGGATGCGCTTGACGAGCCTGCCGTCGCGGCGGACCCTCATCACGTGCTTGCGGGTGTCGACCACGGAGATGTTGGCCGTGCCGACCGCGAAGCGGCGGGTGACGTCCTTGGTGGCCTCGTTGCCAGGAATCTGGCTGAGGCGGGCGGTGAGGAGGACCTTCTGGTGCGGGCGCCAGAAGGTCTTGGTGCGGTAGACGACCTTGCGGTCGGAGACCCAGCGCCAGGCGCCCTCGACCGGCCTGTCCGCCTGGACCTGCAACACCGCCTCGGCCGCGGCCCGGTTGGCGACCGGCTTGTCGAAGGTGACGATGATCGGGAAGCCGACACCGACGGTCTCGGTCTTCTCGTCCATCGGCGTGATGTCGGCGATGCCGAGCGGCTCCTTCCGGGGAGCGGCCTTGCCGGCGGCACCCCCGGCCGGAGGCGAAACGTTCCCACTCCCGGCCTTGCCCCCCTCACCGGCTTTACCAGCCCTACCGGCCCTACCGGATTTACCGGATTTACCGGATTTACCGGATTTACCGGCCACGACGGTCCCACCGGTCTCGGCGGTCTTGCCGATCTCAGCGGTGGCTCCGACGGGCGCGGGTACGGGCTGAGCGGCCGGGTGGCCTTCCACAGAGCAGGCCGCCGCACCTGCGAGGGCGACGAGGGCAAGCGAGGCATGAGCCATCCGCTTGAGGGTGTTCACGGTCTACTCCTCATATATGAGCTTTCGCGCCACTTTCGGACTTAGCGCGTTCCACTCGTGAGACAGCCGAGAACTGGGTTATGGCCTACCTTGCCCCATAACGATCAAGTAACAGCACGTACGGCGACCGCACAGCGCCTCGCCTGGTACCGCATTCCCTTGCTGGGGACGCCTGTGACGTGCCTTCTCGCGGGGGAGGTTCAGAGGCCGCGGCGATACCGGGCGGCAACCGTGGAGATCCAGAGCATCGCGGTGATGGCACCGACGGCCAGGGTCAGGGAGCCCGCCTTGCTTCCGCTCATCGCCCAGCCGTCGCCGATCAGGAGGGCCGTGCCGGCGGCGCGGGAGGCGATGGCGGTGGTGCTGGGGATCTGGACGGCGGTCATGGCCGATGCCCTTCTCGGGTTCGTTTTCTTCGGTTCTCGCTCACACGTCGATCCGATGATGTGGCAGGGAACGCCTTCATTCCCTGCCACGTAGGCTTACTCGACGCGTAGGCAGAGCAACGGAACAGAAGGAGAAACCCATGCGCTACCTGATGACGACCAAAGCCTCCGACACCGTCCCCGACGAGAGTCTGTACATCGAGATGGGCAAGTTCGTTGAGGAGCTGACCGCGGCGGGTGTCCTGCTGGCCACCGGCGGTCTGGAGCCGGGCGGCGTCCGTGTGACGTCCTCCGGTGAGGAGATCACGGTGACGGACGGGCCGTTCACCGAGGCCAAGGAGGCCGTGGCCGGCTTCGCGCTGGTCGAGGTCCGCTCCAAGGAGGAGGTGATCGAGCTGGCCCGCCGCTTCCGCGAGATCGTCGGTGACGGCGAGAGCGTGATCCAGCAGGTCTTCGGTCCCTGAGCCGCTGTCGTCGTGCCTGCCAGAGACGTCCGCCGTACGATCGACGCGGTCTGGAAACTTGAATCGGCCAGGATCATCGCCGGGCTTACCCGGATGGTGCACGATGTCGGCCGCGCAGAGGAGCTGGCCCAGGACGCGCTCGTCGCCGCGCTCGAACAGTGGCCCGAGTCGGGAGTCCCGGACAATCCGGGCGCCTGGCTGACGGCCATCGCCAAGCGCCGTGCCATCGATCACATCCGGCGGTCCCAGCGTCTCGAACGCAAGCACGAGCAGCTCGCCCACGAGCTGGAGCAGCAACAGGCCCCCGCGCGGGACGATGTCCTGCGGTTGATGTTCCTCTCCTGCCACCCGGTCCTGCCCACCGAGGCGCGGGTCGCGCTGACACTCCGGCTGCTCGGCGGTCTGACGGCCGAGGAGATCGCGCGGGCGTTCCTCGTCAACGAGCAGAGGATCGCCCGGCGCGTCGCCGGGGCGAAGCGGACGCTGGCCGGGAAGCGGGTGCCGTTCGAGCTGCCGGACGACTCCGAGCTGACCGAGCGCCTGTCCTCGGTACTGGGTGTCATCTACCTGATCTTCAATGAGGGGTACTCGGCGACGTCAGGGGACGATCTGATACGGCCGGGACTCTGCCTTGAGGCGCTGCGGCTGGGCCGGATGCTGGCCCAGCTGGCACCGTACGAGGCCGAGGTGCACGGACTGGTCGCGCTGATGGAGATCCAGGCGTCCCGCTCGGCCACGCGGATCGGGCCGTCGGGTGAGCCCGTCCAACTGCACGAGCAGAACCGGGGGCGCTGGGATCAGCTGCTCATCCGCCGTGGTTTCACCGCGATGCTGAGGGCCCGGCAGATCGGTGGCGCCCCCGGCCGTTACGTGCTGGAGGCGGCGATCGCCGTGTGCCACGCGCAGGCACGGACCGCCGAGGACACCGACTGGGCGAAGATCACGGCCCTGTACGAGGCACTGGCCCGGCTGCTGCCGACGCCGGTCGTGCAGCTGAACCGGGCAGTGGCGCTCGGGATGGCGCAGGGGCCGCAGGCGGGGTTAGCCCTGGTCGACTCCCTGGCCGCCGATCGTACGCTGCAGGACTACCACCTCCTTCCGGGCGTCCGGGGTGATCTCCTGGCCCGGCTGGGACGGTATGGAGAGGCACGGCTGGAGTTCGAACGGGCCGCGTCTCTCACCAGGAATGTCGCCGAGCGCGCCTTTCTGCACCGCCGTGCGGACGAGATCGCCGTCACCGGCACGTCGGAGGTCACGCTCGCGGAGGCCGTTCAGGGCTTCCTGGGGCGCGGCGATCTGGACGCCGGGACGATCCGCTCGTACGGACAGACTCTGCGGCGCCTCCGCCTAACCTTGGGCGACCGGATGCCGCTGGCCTCCCTTACCTCCGACCAGGTGGCGGAGGTGTTCGCGACAGCCTGGGGTGAGGCGGCGGCCAAAACGTGGAACCGGCACCGGTCGGCCGTCAGGTCGTTCGGCGCCTGGGCGTCCTTGGGCCACCTCGCAGCGGGTCTCGACCGGCGTCCCGAGCCTCCTTCCCGGACGGAGGCGATCGGCGCGGCGCAGCTCAAGGCGCTCTGGAGCCGTCCCGGCCTGCCTCTGCGAGAACGGGTCCTGTGGCGGCTCCTGCACGAGTCGGCGGCCGGGGTGACGGCCGTCCTCTCCTTGAACGTCGAGAACCTGGACCTGGACGACCGCCGGGCCCGCGTAGGCGGCACCTGGGTGAACTGGCGGTCCGAGACCGCCCGGCTTCTCCCCCTCCTTGTGGGCGGCCGGACTCAGGGCCCTCTGTTCCTCGCCGATCGGCGGCCCGGACCGTCCCGGATGCCCGCGGAGGCCGACCTGTGCCCGGAGACGGGCCGGCGCCGCCTGTCCTACGCACGGGCCGAGTACCTCTTCAAGGGGGCCACGAAGTCCCTGGACCCGGCGGGTAACGGCTATACCCTGCGGCAGCTCAAGCTCTGTTTTGACACGCGAACCGGAATGAATCCCTGACGTGCCGGGCCCCTCAACGCCGACCAGTCGTAATCGGATCCAATGCGTTCGACGTGGGCGGGCCGGAGATGAGCTCGAATGGCTTGAGAACATATTCCGGTGGGCGCGTTACCTCGTCTCCATCGCCTCGTGGACGGTCCCGCCCGGTGCGGCCGAGCGGCTCCTCCGCTACGCCTGAGCGCCGGGTGAGCCGGAGAGCAGTTCGGAGGCGTACTCGGCCATCTCCTGCGCGGATCTCGGCAGCCCGTAATCCGTGACGAGCGTGGAGAAGTTGCCGAACGGGTGACTGCCGAACCGCCAGGTGCCGGGGGAGTCCGCGAGAACGCGGACGATCCGCCGCTGGCGCTCGTCGAGCGCCGTGAAGGTGGTGCCCGCCGGAAGCGGCTCGGGGAAGGCCATCGGCAGGGCTGCGTCCGCCACCGCAAGCGCCTCGGTCCCGGAGACGGACGGCAGCCGGGCCAGCAGTTCCGCGAACAGGGCATCGGCGTAGACGTCTCCGAGCTCGTGCAGCGCCTGCGCGGCGTATCCACGGAGGTCACCGTCGAGGAAGGGGATCGTCTCGTCCGCTCTGCCGGCGTGACCGACCCAGCCGAGCAGCTCATCGGCGACGCGCCCGCCGGCGGCCGGACCGCGGAGCCGCGCCTGCCCGACGGCCGCACCCCAGCGCACGACGTCTCGCGGATCGTCCAGTGCGGCGTCCAGCGTGACCGTCACCTCCGGCGTCGGTTCCGCGCCGGAGGCGGCGCCGAGCAGGCCGATCGCGACCAGGACGGTGGCGGCCACCGCGGGCTCGGGGTCGGCCGCCGCCCGGACCAGCGCCGGCAGAACGGCCTCGGCCTCCTCCGGATACCACGCCAGCGCATAAGCGGCGGCGATCCGTACCGGGACGTCGTCGTCGGTGAGCAGCTCGCGAAAGAACGGCAGCCCGGAGCGGACCGCGTCGTACGCCGCCAGTGCTAGGTAGGCGTCGAGCCGGCCGTTGTCGGCGTCGTCGAGCGTCCCCATGTACTGGAACAGGCCGGGCTCGTCGCCCCCGTCCTCCTCGGCCTTCTCGTCCACGAACCCCTTGCCGACGGCCAGCAGGACGTCTCCTCTCGCGGCCTGCGCACGATGGTCGGCAACGGGATAACCGGACGGCAGATGCCCCTCGGCGTAACCGACGGCCAGATGGGTCAGCAGTCCCAGAACCGCCGCACGGTCCGGCGTGGCGGGGTCCGCGAGCAGTTCCAGCAGGAACGGCACCGCGTACGCGCCGGCCTCGTAACGGGTGCCCTGGTGAAAGACGTTCCCGTAGAGGCTGTTCAGCGCCTTGCTCCGGATGTCGGGGTCCGGGGAGCGCAGTCCCCGGATCTGGCCCGGCACATCGCCCGCGCGGCCGTAGGCGTGGGTCAGGCCGGCCCAGTCGACGACATCGAGTCCTTCAAGCATGGCCGCATGCTGTCAAACGCCTACGACATTTTCATGGAGCCCGTACGGACGGGTCGACTGAGCGAGCACCCGCCACGTTCTTGCCCTGGCCGACCCATTCCCCGCTGGCATGTCAACTTTTCCCCCGAAAGGCGCGTCTTACCCTTTATGGGACTGTTGTTTCGCGGCACCGCTGTAGCCGTCGCCTTCTTCGTCACCGCGGGGCCGGCCGCCGCTCACGCCGTGGCGCCGGCCGGTCAGTGGAGTGTCGTCCACAACGACCGCCGCGACTCCTACGACGCGGTGACGGTGACGCCGGGCGGGGCGGTCTGGGTCGCCGGGACCAGGCGCCCGGATCACGGATCGACCGGCGCCGAGCCGCTCCTGTTGAAGGGCGGCCGGTCTGCCTTCAAGCGTGTCACCGGGCCGGGTTTTCGGGTGAGGCGGCTGACGTCGGCGTCCGACACCCGGGTCTGGGCGTTCGGCGCGTCGCGATACGCCCGGTGGGACGGCAAGCGCTGGCAGGTCAAGCCATGGCGCCACGGCCGGGTGGACCGGGCGCACTCCATCGGCAGGAACCTGTGGGTCATCGAGAACTCCAATACGTTCCCGTCGGCCGGTGACGCCGGGTGGAAGGCGCGCTCCACACTGCGGCGCCTGGCCGGGCCGGTATGGCGCAAGGTCCACACGCCGATCGTGGTCAAAGGACTCGACGGCAAGTGGGCGGCGGGCTCGACGCGAGGCAAGGCGGCTCTGGCCCACTGGACCGGCACGGCCTGGCGCGCGGTCGCGCTGCCGGCGATCCCGTCCGCGCACCCGGGCCAGATCTCGGAGCTGACGGACGTCGCGGTCGACGGTGAGACCGGCCGGGTGATGGCCGTCGGCTGGGCCGCCTGGCCGTGCGGCGGCGCGAAACCCTCCTTCTGCGGTGAGACCCTGCTGTTGTCCGGCTATCCGGGCGACTGGAACTTCGAGGTCCGCGGCGAACCGGGCATCCAGCCGCGCGCCCAGGCCGAGCCCGACGGCAGAGGCGGGGCCTGGGTCGTCTACGACACCAAGGGCGCAGGCAGCGGATTCCTGCACATCGGCACCGACGGTGTCGAGCCGGGCACCTTCCCGGCTCCGCCGAACCAGAACGCCTCCGTCCGTGACCTCGCCGTCCAGCCGGAGAGCGGTTCCATCTGGGCCGTCGGCGCGGCACCCTCTGGCCGCGACGGCTCGATCTGGGCCTACCGCCGCTGAGCCGACCGGGCATCGGGGCCACACCGACGGGACCCAACGCGCCCTGGTTCGCGCTGGATTCGCACCTACCTCCGTCATGCCCGGGTTACTCCGCAGTGCCGAGGAGTGTTTAGGCCGTGACTCATTTGGCGATCGGTCGTTAGATCACTCGTGGATGCGTTCGGGCGTTCCCCCCTGAATGTGGACACCTTGGAGACTGGATCTTGAGGTCCAGGGGAAGAGATGTCACTGATGGTGATGAAGAACTACCCGTCCG